>DATFIX010000142.1:0-19510 GCA_035269625.1 Natrialbaceae archaeon | reverse complement strand
CCGACCGGCATGATCTCGTTGAAGAACCACACCTCGCGGTTCAACTGGTACCGGACGTGATCGCCGACGTAGGCGTGCGAGGGTTCGTAGTTCTCGGCGTAATCGTAGTCGAACCCGTGCTCGTCGAAGGCTTCCTCGTAGTTCGGGATCGGCTCCTCGAAGCGCCCGCCGCGGTTGAGCACCGTGACGACCTTCCGCCACTCCTCGTCGGTGACGGCGCGCTTCCACCGGTTCAGGTCGAAGCTATCGCCCAGGCCCTTCTCGTGGGCGCTCCGGAAGACTTCGAGTTCGCGGTCGGACGCGTCCTCGACCGGGCCGACCTGGATGGGGAAGTCGTCCTCGTCGATCCCCGGCGGCAGCGAGAGGTTGTCGGGGGCGTTCTCGCCGCTCAGCGGGTCGAACGTCTTCGTCGCGTACGCCAGGTTCGCCACCATCTTGACGTAGAAGTCCGACGGCTCGTCGAGGTCGTGGGTGTTCCCGTTCGCGTCCACGATGGCGTCTTTCCCGACGCCGGGAATCTCGGCGTCGAGCTCCGATTCCAGCGTCTTCCAGACGTCGATCAGGACGTCCTCGGCCGACCGCGCGTCGGGAACCACGTTCACGACGGGATGGCTGATCTTCTCGTCGGCCAGGCGCTTGTTCGGGTAGGTCCCGAAGTTCTCCCAGCGCTCGAGGTAGGTCGGTTCGGGCAGGATGTAGTCGGCCTGCTTCGAGGTCTCGCCGATGACCGTGTCGAAGGCGACGATCAGCTCCATCGCGTCGGTGTCCTTCATGATCTCCGCGATCTTGTCGCCGCCGGACGCCGCCATCACGTGGTTCTCGGAGTAGGGCCGGAGGAACAGCGCGTCGATGTTATAGGGGTACCCGTCCTTGGCGCTCGGGTAGATCTCCTGGACCTGGTGCTGAGGCGAGAGGCGGAACCACGGCCGTTTCGCCGGGTAGCCGTCGAACAGCCGCGTCCCCTCGAACTCCTCGGCGTTGTGGAGCGCCCGCGTGATGGGCAGGCCCCACGGCGACCGACCGTTCGGCACCGCGCCGAGCTGGTACCGGCCGCCCATCGTGCCGTAACCGGCGTAGGGCGTGATCTGACCACCCTTCCAGTCGTAGTTGCCGATGAGGTGCTGGAGGGTGGCGATGGCGCGGGTGTTGTAGAACCCGTTGGTGTGTTTCGAGGGACCGCGGTACTGCATGATCGCCGCCTTCTTGCCGTGGCTCGTGAACTCGTCGGCGACCGCCTCGATGTCATCGACGTCGACGCCGGCCATCTCGGCGTATTCGCCGAGGTCGTACTCGAAGACCCGCTCTTTGTACAGGTTCCAGACCGACTTCACGTGAGTCCCCTCGACCGTCATGTCGACGTCGAGCGCGGCCGCGTCGACCTCGCCCGCCGGGGCCGGCTGACCGGTCTCGGCGTCGATGACGACGGTGCCCGATCCCTCCAGGCCCAGGTCCTCGGGCGAGGCCTTGGCCTTGGGCGTCTCGCTCTCGTACTTGTCGACGAGCACGAGGTTCGTCGCGTCGCTCCAGGTCGGTTCGTCGTCGTCCGTGGCCGCCGATCGCGAGGGGTTGCGCAGGTACTCCTCGTCGTAGCGGTCGTGCTCGATGATCCAGCGCGCCATGCCCAGCGCGAACGCGGCGTCAGCGCCCGGTTCGACCGGGACCCACTTTTCGGCCTTCTCGGCCGTCTTCGAGAGGCGCGGGTCGACCACGTCCATCCGCATGCCGTCGGCCAGCGCGTTCGTGATCTTCGGCGAGAGCCAGGTCGGACCCTTGTTCGAGACCAGCGGGTTCGTCCCCCAGACGAGGAGGTACTCCGCGTTCTCGATGTCGGGATACTGGCGCTTTTTCTTCTTCACGGCCGTGCCGTTCTCGGTCCCCTTGACCGGGTCGTAGGACCGGACGTTCCCGAGCACCGAGGAGAACCCGCAGACGCCGGCGTGGTGGTGGCTGTTGATCGTCCCCAGTCCCGCCTGGAACAGGCGCGACCGGACGAAAAAGCGCCGGAAGCCGCCGATGTCCACGATCTTGTTGGCCTTCGGCCCGAGTTCGGGGATGTCCGTGTCGACGAGTTTCCCCTCGTACTTCTCGTCGAATTCGGCCTTGGTCATGTCGCCCTCGTTCACGGCTTTCCAATCGGCCATGACCTGCTCTTTCGGCGCGTAGCCCCACATTTCCTTCAGCCCGGAGTGCCCGAGGTCGTCGTCGCCGTTGACGATCTCGCCGATCGCCTGCTCCCAGGAGATGGTCTTCCACTGGTCGCTCCCGCGCTCGCCGACGCGCTTCATCGGCTTTCGCACCCGGTAGGTGTCGAAGGCCGTCTGGATGCCGGCCTGACCCTTCAGGCACATCCGGCCGCCCGAAACCGACCAGCGACTCGTATCGACGTCGCCGGTGCCTTCGAGGTCGCCCGTCGCGACCTCGTCAGGTTCGCTCCCGTAGGGCACCTGCGCGAACGGCTGAGTGTTCAGGAACGAGTACGGGTTGCCGGCGAGTTTGCGCAAGAGTGCGCTGTAGTTGCCGGTTCCACTCTCGTCGGCGACCCGGACCTTGATCGGACAGAACGTGTTGCACTGCCCGCAGGTCGTGTACATCACGTCCTCGGCACCGTAGTCGCCGTAATCGTCGCCCGAGTAGTGGTCCTCGGGGTCGGACCAGAGTCCCGACAGGTCGATTCCCGACGAGGCGGTGGTCAAGCCGCCCGAGACCGCGGCGAGGCCGCCGACGGCCTTCGCGAAGTCCCGGCGGGAGACGTCCGTGTCGCCGCCCTGGCCCTCCGGTCGGGCCTCGGGACTGTCCAGGTCGCTATCCGTCTGGCTGTCCGTTTCACCGTGCGCGTCGGAGTCGATGTGGTCGTCCGTGGAACTCATGAGTCTTCCTCCAGCGGGGTGAGCGGCAGGAACTCGGCGCCGACCGTGTAGATGAGCAGGCCGACGGCGATGATGCCGGCGCTGGTTCCCCACTCGACCAGCGACGGCCAGTAGTTACCAAAGGGCAGTCCCTCCATGACCGGGACCACCAGGGGCGGAACGACGATGTTGAAGCGGACGCCGACGATGCCGACGACGACCGACAGGCCGGCCAAGACCATCACCCAGGGCGTCCGGCGCAGCGACTCGCGACTGAGCAGCACAAGGGGCAACAGCCATCCCATGCCGACCATCACGAACCAGAACGACCAGGCCATCCGCCCGGTCATGATCGTGATCCAGGTCTCGAGTTCGAGACTCGACACGGCGATCAGCAGGTCGATGCCCGTGAAGGCGGCGTCGACCACGATGAACGCGGCGAGCAGTTTCGCCAGGCGGTCCAGCAGATCGAGATCGATCGGCTCCTTCGTGAACAGTTTCCGGCGGAGGACGTACAGCGCCGTGACCAGCGCCATGCCGCTGACGACCGCCGAAATCACGAAGATGATCGGGAACAGGCCGCTGTTCCAGTACGGTCGCGCCTTCGAGACCGCGAACAGCACGCCCGTGCCCCCGTGCACGAAGAAGATGGCGAGGGGGATGCCGAGGATCCCCAGGCGGGTGAGCCACTTCTCGTCCGTCTCGAGTGCGCCCTCGGACGTCGAGGTGCGGCCCAGCGTCAGGAGGCCGGCCAGTTCCCCCCGCCAGCTATCGACCGTCTCGGCGACCCGAACCAGGTCGCCCCGGATCGAGAAGTACAGTTCGCCGATCAACAGGAGGATGTACGCCACGTAGGCGTGGACCTCCCAGGACAGCGGCGACGTGAACTGCCGCCACAGGAACGGGTGGTAAAAGCGGTCCATCCGCCCCAGGTCGATCCAGACGAACAGCAGCGCGACGACCATGCTGATGATCGCCGCGAACAGCGCGTCCCGGTCGATGGCCTCCATGCCGTCCATGTCGAACACGTTCGAGAGGGTACTGACCAGGAACGCGCCGGCCGACAGGCCGACGAAGTAGATGTAGAAGGCCACCCACGCACCCCACGGGGTAATGCTCGACAGATTGGTGCTCGCCATCCCCTGGTCGATTCGCAGCCAGGTCGCGTACGCGCCCACCAGCAGCACGACGCCCAGGAAGGCGTACCAGGCGAGGCGGAGTCGGTCGTCGTCGAATCCCGGATCGTACCCGAGACGTTCGCTTACGGTTGCCATTGTTATCGAAGGTAGTACACGTTGGGGTCGGTCCCCTCCTCGGATTTGAGCTGGACCGCCCGCTCGGAGTTCACCATCTGGGAGACCTCGCTGTCGGGGTCCGCCAGGTTGCCGAAGTTGCGGGCGTCGCCGATACACGTCTCGACGCAGGCCGGTTCCTCGCCGCGTTCGGTGCGGTGCTGGCAGAAGTTACACTTCCGGATGTTGCCCACCGGCGAGGACTTCTCGCCGCGCTCGCCCCGGTCCACGCCGTATTCCGGGCTCGTCACCTCGCCGGCACCCATGACCTCGTCGTCGTAGTCCTCGCCGAAGTCGAAGTACCGGGCACCGTACGGGCAGGCGACGCTGCAGTACCGACAGCCGATACAGCGATCGTAGTCGATGTTCACGACCCCGTCCTCCATCTTGTAGGTCGCGCTCACCGGGCACACCTGCACGCACGGTGGGTTTTCACACTGCATGCAGGGCCGCGGCAGGTTCGTCCGGCTGGTTTCCGGGAACTCGCCGTGTTCCTCCTCGATGACGACGTTGTAGGAAACGCCCGGCGGCGTCCGGTTCTCCGCCTTGCACGCGACCGTACAGGAGTCACAGCCGACGCAGTTCTGCAGGTCGATGACCATGCCCATCCGAACGTCCTCGTCGCCCTCGGCGACGTCCGTCTTCGCCGCCGGGTCGATCTCGTCCATGTTCTGGACCGAACAGGACAGTTCGCCGGCGGCCGCCTCGTGGATCGTCTGGCCGTCGTCCATCCGATCGACGGCCGGATTGGGCGTCTCGCGATAGTCGTCGCCGAACTCCTCGGCGGCGGCCTCGTCGTGTCGGGCCCAGAACGCCTCGCTCGTCAGTTCGCCACGGGAGACGCGTTTGGCGTCCTCGGCCATTCGCAGGCCCAGTTCGGTGTCGTGATCGGCCTTTGCCAGTTCCGCCTTCGGATCCGGGACCTCCGCTTCGGCCATCTCGTCTAGCGCACCCACGTCGGGGACGCGGGGGGTCGGTCCGGAGACCCGACCGGTCGTCTCCGGTTTCGCCGCGGGTTGCGGGTCCGGTGTCGTCGATTCGGCCACCTCCTCGTTGCCCTCGACCTCGGGAACGCGAGGCGTTGGGTCGCTAGCCATCGATCTCACCGGCCAGCGCGCCGTTCGACGGGAAACGTCCGATCCGCTTGCTCCGTTGTGCCATACACGTACCTGTACTCGTTCGGGACGGGTGAGGGTACTACCAATATGGCTGGGCACGAAAATCGCCAATTTTCCGGTTCACAAGCCGGGGCCAATATAGCTGGGTATGGTTCGCGGGGGTGAGAGAGGGGGTTAAGGGACCCACCAATACGTATTGGATGGGCAAAATCGAGGCGATGCTTCCCCGGACGACCCACCGCGCGCGAGAATCCCCGAAATGCGCCCTCGACAGGCGTTCGAGCGCTCTCGTTGGAAATTTTCACGACACGGGAACGCACGGGGAGTATATCCGACCTGCTACGTAATCGCTAGCGAACGTCCACGTCGCTTTCCCCCAGACCATGCTCAGGACACCGTACCCCACCGGCGGTGGTATCGAACCATGACCGACCCCGTCCCGCTCGTAACGACGTTGCTGGGCGATCCGATCCTCGTCGCCTCGATTCTCCTGCGACTGTTCGGCGTCGGGTACTCGATCGTCCTGCTGTATCGCGTCCGTGACGGCCGGTTCGCCTTCTTCACGCTCATGCTCTCGCTGATGGCGCTCCGCCAGATCCTGACGCTCAGCGAGCTGTCCGCCACCGTCGGCTTGCAACTCGACGAGTTGCCCGGTCTCGTCGTGAGCGTCCTGGCCGTCCTCACGGTCTATTACCTCTCGCAGTACGTCGCCCACGAGGAGGAAATCAAGGAGACGATCCGCGAGAAAAACGAGACCCTGCGCGGGTTCCGCAAGGCCATCGAACACGCGGGTCACGGCATCTTCATCACCGACCGCGAGGGGACCATCGAGTACGCCAACCCGGCGGTCGAACCGCTGACGGGCTACGACCGGGACGAAGTCATCGGCGAGAACCCGCGCCTCTGGAAGTCCGACGAGCACGACGACGCCTTCTACGCCGAGATGTGGGAGACGATCCTCGCTGGCGACGTCTGGGACGGCGAGATCGTCAACGAGCGCAAGGACGGCAGCGAGGTCTGGGTCGACATGACCATCGCCCCGATCGCCGACGACGAGGACGAGACCGAGCGCTTCGTCGCCGTGGACACCGACGTCACGGAACGCAAGGCTCGCGAACGTCGCATCCAGCGCCAGAACGACCGTCTCGAAGTGCTCAATCACACGAACGAGATCCTCCGGGACGTCAACCGCGACCTGGTCGAGGCCGGATCGCGCGACGACGTGGAGGCCGCCGTCTGCGAGGAGTTCGCCGACTCCGATCGCTATGCATTCGCCTGGATCGCCGAACACACCGCCGTCAGCGAGACGTACCGACCCCGGACCTTCGCGGGAATCGAGGAGGAATCGGTTCGCTCCTTCGTGGACGCGATCAACGACGCCGAGGGGGCGACGCCGTTCGACGTGGCGGACGACGAAGGCGACCTGCAACTCGTCAGGGACCTGCAGGGCGAGGCGGCGACGGAGGGCGACGGACGAACCGACGAAAACGGGTGGGCGGACGTCGCGGGGGAGTACGACTGTCGCTCCGCGGCCATCATCCCGCTCCGGTACAACGAGACCCGCTACGGCGTGTTGACGATCTGTTCGGCCGAACCGGACGCCTTCGAGGCCATCGAGCGCGCGGCCCTGGCCGAACTCGGCGAGACGGTGGGGTACGCGATCAACGCGGTCGAGAGCAAGCGCGCCCTGCTGACCGACAGCGTCACCGAGATCGAGTTCACGGTCTCGGACCCCGACGCCTTCGCGGTCGACCTCTCGGAACGGGTGGACGGCGTCCTCGACCTCGAGTGGATGACGACAGAGTCCCCGGCCGAGATGGCGATGTATTTCACCGTCGAGGGGGCTGACCCGGACGCCGTCGCCGAGGCGGCAGGTGCCCATCCGGCGATCGCGGAGGCCACGGTCGTCACCGAGTACGACGACGGCTGCCTCTGTCGGTTCGACGTGGCCGACCCCGGCGTCGCGACGACGCTGGCCGATTACGGTGGCGTCCTTGAGTCCGTCCACGTCGAGGACGGCGTCGGTCGCGTCAGGGCGACGCTCTCGCAAACGACGAACGTCCGCGCCGTCCTCGACGCGCTCAGAGGTCGCTACCCCGGCACCGAACTCCTCGCCCAGCGCGAGTGCGAGCGCCAGCGCTCCTCGCGCGAGGACCTCGCGACGACGCTGGACGACGAACTCACCGACCGCCAGATGGAGGCGCTTCGGACCGCTTACGTCGGCGGGTTCTTCGAGTGGCCCCGCCGGAGTTCCGGCGAGGACATCGCCGAGGTGATGGGTATCTCCCAGTCGACGTTCCTCCAGCACCTCCGGGCGGCGAAGAAGAAACTGCTCTCTAACCTGTTCGAGGGCGAAGGAGCGGTGCCCTGTCAGCGCCCCGAACAGATCGGTCGCAGATAGTCCGGATCACGAAGGGCGACCGGTTTCAACCCGTTCGAGCGGCCACGGCGAGTCCAGCGACCGTCGCGATCGTGGCCCTTCGACGGTTCCTCCCCCGTCACGTCCGACTCCGTCCCTCAGGTTTCGAGTCCCCACCCGGCCTTTTCGGCCACGCCGTGGACCGTGAGAAACTCCCAGCCAGTAAATTCGGCCGCCCGACGGTCGTCCTCGGTCGTTCCGACGAACACGTGGCGGTCGGTATCGGTCGCCTCGTGCAGGTCCTGCAACGCCAGCCACTTGTCCCGGTCCCCCAGGTCGAAGTCCTGCTGGAGGTCGTGCTCGCGAACGTACGCTTCGACGCGGTCGGTGTAGTTGTCGACGATGCCGACGTACCGACTCCAGGTTCTCGCGTCCTCGAACACCGTTCCCGGGTCCTCGAACTGCTCGATCGCCGAGAGCGCGAACGCCAGCGTCATCTCCTTGTCGGGGTCGCCGTCCCTCGTGACGCTCATTTGACCCCGAATAGGGGCCGCGGGAGGCAAAACACCACTGCATGACGTTTCCACGTCGTGGAGCGAACGAGAGCTGTCGCCGTCGACGGAATCCCAGGCCAACGTATTTGCATGAACCCGTCCAAGGGCACCCAATCCGACGCCCGGAGTGACGAACGATGAGCCACGGATCGAGGGACGACGACCGCGAACCGCAAGACGACGATGACGACGAGTTCGAGCCACCGATCGAGAACCGTCGCCGTGCCCTCGCGGTCCTGTTCGGCGTCGTGTTCGTGGACCTGCTGGGCTTTGGCATCCTGATCCCGATCATCCCCCTCTACGCGGAGGCGTTCGGGGCCAACGAGTTCGTCGTGGGACTCCTCCTGGCGTCGTATTCGGCCACCCAGTTCGTGTTCGCGCCGATCCTGGGGAGACTCTCCGACGAGCGGGGTCGGCGGCCGATCCTCCTGCTCTCGCTGGGCGGCAGCGTGCTCGCGTGGACGCTGTTCGGCCTCGCCCAGGCGCTGTGGGTCCTGTTCCTCGCCCGGTTGATCGCTGGCGCGATGGGCGGAAATATCGCCGCCGCCCAGGCTTACGTCGCGGACATCACGCCGCCGGAGGACCGGGCGAAGGGACTCGGCCTGATCGGCGCGGCGTTCGGCCTGGGGTTCGTCTTCGGCCCGGCGCTGGGGGGCATCGCGTCGAGTCCGGGCGTCCTCGACTGGCTCGACGGCGTCCTCCCCGCAATCGTGCCAGTCACGCGGTTCACCATCCCGAGTTTCGCCGCGGCCGCCATCACCGCGCTGAACTTCGCCGTGGCGTTCGTCGTCCTCCCCGAAACGCGCCAGGGGGAGACCGCGGCCGACGAACGCGGACGCGTCGAACGCCTCGTGGAGGCCCTGCGGAATCCCGCCCTGTCGGGACTCGTGATCTCCTTTTTCCTGCTGTCGCTGGCGTTCTCCGGGATGGAGAGCATGTTCGTCCTGTTCACGAAAGACGAGTTCGGCTACGGGACGACGGCCAACGGCTACCTGCTGGCGTACATGGGCGTCGTCGTCGCCATCGTCCAGGGCGGTATCGTCGGGCGACTCACCGAACGATACGGCGAGCCACGCGTGGCGGTCGCGGGCGTCGCGATTATGGGCGTCTCGCTCGGGGCGCTCCCGTTCTCCAGGGTGTTGGGGACGGGCGTTCCAGCAGTGGGACCACTCCTCAGTGCGCTGCCGACGTTCTCCGGCGGGGTCCTCGTCATGCTCGCCGTCCTGTGCTTGCTGGCCGTCGGGAACGGCCTGGCGAACGTCTCGCTGACGACGCTCGTCTCGAAGAACGCCGCCGAAGAGACCCAGGGCGGCGCGTTCGGCCTGACCCAGAGCGCCGGGTCCATCGCCCGGACGGTCGGCCCGACGGCCGCCGGCGCGCTCTACGCCGCGATCCAGTTCTGGCTCCCGTTCGTCGTGGGCGGCCTGCTCATGCTCCCGATCCTCTACCTGCTCGCCACGACGATCGGTGGCGGGGCGGAGGCGGTCGAGGCGGCGAGCGACTGAGGCCGGATCCGTCCGTCGACGGCGGAGCCATTCCCAAGGGTATTTTTCCGCCCGCCAGCACCACTCTACCCATGGTCACGGACGCGGCGCTGGGCGCGCCCGAGAAGATGCTCGAGCAGCGCGAGGAGTTGACGCCCATGATGAGCCAGTACGTGGATCTTTGCGAGCGATACGACGACTCGCTCGTGCTCTTCCAGGTGGGGGACTTCTACGAGGCCTTCTGCGAGGCGGCGGAAGTCGTCGCCAGGCAGTGTGAGATCACGCTGACGAAACGCGAGGACTCGACGGGCCGGTACAGGATGGCCGGCGTCCCGATCGACAACGCCGAGTCCTACGTCGAGACGCTACTGGACGCCGGCTATCGCGTCGCCATTGCGGATCAAGTCGAGGAGCCTGACGAGGTGACCGGGGTGGTGGACCGTGCGGTTACCCGGATCGTCACGCCCGGGACCCTCACCGAGGACGAACTCCTGGCGGGTGACGCGAACAACTACGTGGCCTGTCTGGTAGCGGGGGATCGATCGGGAGGCGAGGGTGCTGAGACCGGGCCCTACGGACTCGCCCTGCTGGACGTCTCGACCGGCGACTTCGTCGCGACGGGCGTGGACGACCTCGACGCCGTGGAGGACGAGGTCAGTCGGTTCGCCCCCGCCGAGGCGCTGGTCGGGCCGAACCTCTCGCCCGGGACCGACCCCAGAACCGGCGTCTTCCCACCCGACTGCACGATCACGACCTACGACCGGGCCGTCTTCGGAATCGAAGCGGCCCGCGAACGCGTTGCCGAGTACTTCGGTCATCCCGAGTCGCTGCTGGCCGGCGATGCGGAGGTCCGGGCCGTCGGCGCACTCCTCGCCTACGCCGAGTACGCCCGCGGCGGCCACGACGCACCCGAAGAAGAATCGATCCACGACACGGCCGGAGACACCCGCCTGGACTACCTCAACCACCTCGTCCGGTACGACCCCCGCGAGTACATGCTGCTGGACGCCGTCGCCCTGGAGAGCCTCGAACTGTTCGAGCGCCGGACCGTCCACGGGGCCGAGGACGCGACGCTGATCGACGTGCTCGACGAGACCTCCTGCGCCCTCGGCAGCCGACGCCTCACCGACTGGCTCCGGCGACCCCTCCTCGATCGTGACGAGATCGCGACCCGCCACGACGCCGTCGAGGAACTCGTCGAGCGCGTCGAGACGCGAGAAAACCTGAGCGACCGCCTCCGGGACGTCTACGACGTCGAACGGCTCATTTCGCGGGTGTCCCGCGGTCGCGCCAACGCGCGAGACCTCCGATCGCTCAAGGACACCCTCGACGTGGTTCCCGACGTCAGCGCCGCTCTCGACGACGCCGAGTGCGACGCGCTCGCCGACCTCCGTGACGGCCTCGACGAACTGGCCGACGTACGCGACCTGATCGGGGAGGCGATCCGAGAAGACCCGCCCATCGAGATTACGGAGGGTGGCGTCATCCGCCCGGGCTACAACGACGAACTCGACGCCCTCCGCGAAACCGAGCGCGAGGGGAAGGCGTGGATCGACGCCCTCGAAGAGGAGGAGCGCGAGCGAACCGGCATCGACTCGCTGAAAGTGGGCTACAACCAGGTTCACGGCTACTACATCGAGGTGACCGACCCGAACCTCGACCGGGTGCCCGAGGACTACACCCGCCGCCAGACGCTGAAGAACGCCGAGCGGTTCTACACGCCCGAACTCAAGGAGCGCGAGGACGAGATCGTTCGCGCCGAAGGGCGAGCCGACGACCTCGAATACGAACTGTTCCGGGAGGTGCGCGACGCCGTCGCCGACGAAGCAGAGCGGGTCCAGGACCTCGCGGACGGCCTCGCCCGCCTCGACGCCCTCGTCTCGCTGGCGGCCGTCGCCGCCAAGCACGACTACGTTCGACCGACGTTCGATGGCGACGGGATCCACGTCGAGGGCGGCCGCCACCCGGTCGTCGAACGCACCCAGGAATCGTTCGTTCCGAACGGCACCGACCTCGACGACGACGCGTTCTTCGCCATCGTCACCGGCCCCAACATGTCCGGGAAGTCCACGTACATGCGCCAGGTCGCGCTGATCTCGATTCTCGCCCAGATGGGGAGTTTCGTCCCGGCCGCGGCCGCCGACCTCCGGATCGTCGACCGGGTGTTCACCCGCGTCGGGGCCAGCGACGACATCGCCGGCGGCCGATCCACGTTCATGGTCGAGATGACCGAACTCGCCGACATCCTCGAATCGGCCAGCGAGGATTCCCTCGTTCTACTTGACGAGGTCGGCCGGGGGACGAGCACGACCGACGGCCTCGCCATCGCCCGCGCCGTCACCGAGTACCTCCACGACGAGGTGGGGGCGACGACGCTGTTCGCCACGCACCACCACGAACTCACCACGGCCGCCGACCGTCTGGAGGGCGTCGCGAACTACCACTTCGACGCGACCCAGACACCCGATGGCGTCGAATTCGATCACGAGATTCGGCCCGGTGCCGCGGAGGCGTCCTACGGCATCGAGGTCGCGAGAACGGCAGGCGTTCCGGACGAGGTCGTGGACCGATCCCGGGCGTTACTGGACGCCGAGCACGCAACGGCGGACAGCGATTCGGCGTCGTCAGCGGCGGCCGCACCCACATCGGGTGCTGCGGCCGACGGCGGCGACGAGAACGGTGACGACCTTCGATCCCTCGACGAACGCGAGGCGGCCGCCCTCGAGGCACTCCGGTCGCTGAACGTCGCCAACACGACGCCGATCGAGGCCCTGCAGGTACTCGACGAACTTCAGGGATCGCTGGAGTAACGACCGGATCCGATCGTTCGGTGGATCGCCACGCTCCGTGTTCGGAATCCTGTCAGTTGCCATCGACAAGTGCTAACACCAAACATACCACTAACGAGTGTATGTCGACGACCGACCGAACCGAACGACCGTCCGGAACGAGTGCATCGCATCGGATCGAGTCAAACAGGAGAGGGCAGAGCAACGCCGGTGGTCACTGACCATGGCGTTCCCGGATCTCGCAGTCAACGCGATCTACACCGTTCTCTGCCTGGTACCGGGGTTCATCAGCCTCCAAACGGCGACCTACACCAGCGGCGTCGACCCGGATCTGACGGAGTTCGAGAAGTCGACGTGGAGTTTCATCGCCAGCGGCGTCTCGCTGTCGGCGGCGTACTTCCTGTACGTCGTCTGGATGGCCGTCGTGACGGGAGACTACGCACTCGTCCGTTCGCTCGATATCGGCTGGGTCGACATCGTCGCCGTCTATCCGGTCCTGCTCTTCGTGGCGGTCCTGGTGGGCTACCTGAGCGCAAAGGTTTTCGTCCGGACGCTGGGCACGCCGACGGCCGGCCCGACCGAGACGACGCAGTAGCGACGGGGCCAGCGGCACGGGCTGGTCAGTCCAGGAACTGACGATGGAGCGCCATCCCCTCCGCTTCCAGTACCGGACCGCCGACGGCGACGTCAGCACCCAGTCGCTCGAACACCTCTTCGCAGGGAATCCCACTGGAACCGCCGTGTAGCTCGGCGACGCGCTCGCCGGAAACGCTGTAGACGACAGCGCCGAGTCCTGCATAGGCAATTCCGGTCGCGCACATGGAGCATGGCTCCGTGCTGGTGTACAGCACCGTCTCTTCACACTCGCGAGCGGACCACTCGCTGGCTGCGCGGCGTGCGAGGGTCAATTCCGGATGCAACGCCAGGTCGTCTTCCGTGTGAGTGTGATTGCGCGCCTCCATCACGATCTCGCCATCCCGGACCAGTACCGATCCGAAGGGGTCGTCGCCGCGATCGGCAGCCTCCTCCGCGAGTTCGATGGCCCTCCGCATCGGTGGTTCGTGGTCGGCGGCGTCGAGGTCCATGCAATCAAGACGGCGAACATCCAGAAAAGCGTGGGGTTCGGGGGATCGGTTGCCGGACGATGGTTCACACGTCCGACCCGTCGTCGCCGGCGGGCTCCGGCGACAACGAGACGAACTCCAGGCCCTTCTTCTCGAGAAGCCCGCGCGCCCGGTCGGTGATCGACGGGGCGACGAGAATCCCGCGGATCTCGGCGTCAGCGTGCAGGTCGCGTTCCAGCGCCTCGACGTAACGCGTCAACTGGCCGACTGCATCCGGGCCGACGCGCCGTCGCTTGAGTTCGACGACGACCGTCCGGCCCTCGTCGTCGGTCCCGTAGATGTCGACGGCGCCGGCGGGCGTCTGGCGCTCGGTCGCCCGCGGGCTGAATCCCGGTTCGAGGAGGTCAGGATCGGCCAGGATTCGCTCGCGGAGGTCCTCCTCGGTGCCCGACAGCGAGAGATCCTCGGTATCGGTCACGTCGAAGGCGGCGGCCTGCACGACGCGCTCGAACCGGACGAGGAGTTCCTCGTCGGGGGAGGAACGCTGACTCCTGACGACGAACTCGCCGTCCTCGACCGCCGGGTCGTGCGTGCAGCCGGGCGGCTGCCAGTTGACGGGTTCGCGGCCCTCGTCGGTGTGCACCAGGATCGTGCCGTCGGGCTTGAGCACGACGAGGCGGTCGCCCGGGCCGAGTCGACTCGACGCCCGGCCGTCGTAATCGACGCGACAGCGACCGAACAGGGTCACGAGAGCGTCGTGCTCGATGCCCGCTTCGACCGTCTCGAGGGCCTCGTCGGGAGTGGGAAACCGGCGAACGGGTGCGGCGTCCGAATCGTCGGGCGTCACAGTCACTACACCGGGATACTCGACTGTCGCCAAAAAGCCCGCCGTTCCGCCGGCCGGAACTCACGCGAAAAGTACCTCCCGGTCGTCGCTGGCGTACCCAAGCAGTTCGTCCGCGAGCAGCGAGCACGCGGTGGATCGGTCGAGAAGTCCGCGGTCGACGACGGTGGCGAGTGCGGCGCGACTCCCGTCGAGCCAGCCCCGAAATCGGGCCACGTCGGCCGCGTAGTCGACCGGGTCGACCTCGACGAGCGCGCCGTGCTCGGCCCGGGAAACCGGGTCGATCTCGAGCGAGAGCGGGAGGAACGGCCGAACCGGTCCCGACCACGGAACCACGACGACGGCCTCGTGGACGAGGACGTCCAGATACTCGTCGACGAGTTCGCCCAACGTGACCCCGACCGCGAGTGGTTCGGGATCGACTGCAACTCGCTCCGGTGCCCGAACGCGGCCACAAATGTCGGTCCCGGCGACGCCGATCCGTTCCAGGAGGTCGCGGGGCCAGGGTTCCGTCCCGCCCGTCGCGACCCGGTCAGGGCCGTCCCCGGCCAGGCGAGGCCCGTCCAGCGCGCCCCAGTGTGAATAGCGCAGATCGTAGGTCCCGTCGTGGCGCTCGACGGCGACGAGGGCCCTATGGCCCACGTGGATCACCGCCGCTTCGAGACCACCCAAACGGAGGATTCGCATCGACTGGTCCGATCATATTCCGATTCGCCGCCCGTTCCGGTATAAACCGACGGACGCACGCAGGAACGACCGCGAGGAATCCGGCGCTATCGAGCCACGTCGAGTCGGTCGGCCAGCGCGTAGGGAAGCCGACCGTACACCAGCGCGTTCCCCCGCAACGCATCGACTGTCGTGTATTCGTCGACGGCGTGGGCGGTGTCGGTCCCGAGGCCGAACTCGACGGTCGAGATACCGGCGTGGCGGAGTTTCTTCGCGTCGCCGCCGCCCGTGGCACAGCGCCGGTAGACCCGGTCGTCGGTCACGTTCGCCGCGAGGCTCGCCGTCGCATCGACCAGGGGACTGTCCGGGTCCTCGAAGGTGCCGACGCTCCAGCTAACGTCCACGATTTCGACGCCATCATGACCGTCCAGGCACTCGCGAACGTCCGCGAGGACGGTCGCGGTATCCACGCCCGGCGCGAGGCGCACGTCCAGCTGGGCACGGGCGGTCTCGGGAACGCTGTTGACGGCGCTCCCGCCCTCGAAGGTGCCGAGGTTGACCGACGGGTGAGAAAAGAGGTCCCGGACCGTCTCCTCGCCCATCGAGGGCGCATAGTACGCCACGGAGTCCTCGACGATCGGGTCGAGGCGCGGATCGAGTTCGAGCGATCTGGCCTGCAGGGACTCGCGAACGAAGTCCACGGCCTCGTAGAGTCGATCGATGGCGTTGACCCCCATGGGCGGGCGCGATCCGTGGGCGGCCTCGCCCCTGGCCTCCAGGGTGAGCCAGATGCTCCCGCGGTCGCCAACGGTCACCGAATGGCGCCCGTCGGCGCAGGTCGTCTCGCCGATGACGGCGGCGTCGGCCTCGATCCGGTCGGCCTCGAGCAGGGCCCGGAGGCCGGCAGCACCGCCCGTCTCCTCGTCGCTAACGAGGGCGAAGCGGAGCGTCACCGGCGGCGTGGTGGCCGTCTCGGCGTAAGCGCGGGCCACCTCGAGCATGGCCGCGACGGCACCCTTCATGTCGGTCGCCCCGCGGCCGTAGATGCGGTCCCCGCGTCGCTCCCCGAGTGGGTCCGTCGACCACGCCTCGCGGTCGAACGGGACGGTGTCGAGGTGTCCGTTATAACAGAGCGTTTCGTCGCCAGCGCCCGGGAGCGTCGCGATCAAGTTGGGCTTCGCGCCGTCGACCGCGAACCGGTCCACGTCGAGCCCCAGGTCGGTGAGCAGGGGCTCGATCCGATCCACGACGGCACGCGTCTTGCCCGGGGGATTCCCGGTTTCGTAGGAGAGCAGGTCCAGGGTCCGGTCGACGAGCGTCTCGACGTTCTCGTCCACGTGATCGACGACGTCGCGTTCTCCCTGGCGCACGGGTCCGGCCTCGAACGCTCAGTTCTCGGCCTGGGCCGCTTCCTCGGCGAGTTCGCTGTACTTCTCGCGGAACTCGCTGATGAGCTGGCCCATCTGGGCGTACCAGTCGTTGAGCGTCCGTTGCATCTCGTCGGCGACGCGGTCGGGATCGGTGGGCTTGTACACGTGGTAGTACCCGCCCTGGTCGTAGTTGACCTGCTCCTTCTGGATGAATCCCGACTGGAGCAACCGCTGGACCGCCCGGTAGGCCGTCGACCGCTCGCGATCGATCTCCTCGGCGATCTCGTCGATCGTCAGGGGCTCTTTGCTCCGGACGATGACCTGGAAGCATTCCTTGTCGAGTTCCTTCAACCCGTGGACACACTCGAGCAATCCTTCGCATTGCATGTCCTGCTGCAGGTATTCGGACATCGAGTCGTTCATATTACCCGAACCTACGGGATAGGATCCTAAAAGGATTTGCATAATCGACACACAACCATGCAGACCGCTGACAAACGCATGAGGGGACTAGCTTCGATCCACCGACGACACGGATCACCGGGGTAAATCCGAAGCGCTCCACAGTTCAGGTGTCCGGTTCTCACTTAGCGTTCGATCCTCCGGAGAACGTGCGGACCGACGACCCGGACGACCAGCCCATACGCGACGTACAGCATGATCGCCTCGAACAGGACAAGGCCGACGACGGCGGCCGAGTACGAGGGGCCCGTCAAGGCCTCGATGCCGAACACGGTTATCGCCCTACCCTCCGGAGGATCGTCGCGGTTGCCATGAGTTCTCGAGACGAGGTAGTCGGGGACCGAAGATAACGATATTGGTCAATTCACACAATTCCATCCGCCCACTGGCGCTCTCCTCACCCGCCGACGGCCCAGAGAGCACCGAAGCCCACCGCGAACGCGAGCAGGAACGACCCGACCCAGGCACCGACCGTCGTCAGGAGTTTGGACCGGCTGACGCCGCCGCTTCCGCCGACCGCCAGGCCGCTCCCCATGATCGCGCTGACGATGATCTCGTTGAACGAGATCGGAACCCCGAGGAGCACCGCGACCTGGGCGATCACGAACGCGGGAAAGAGCGCGGAAATCGACCGTCTCGGGCCGAGCGAGGCGTAGTCCTGCGAGATCGACTTGATCATCCGCGGGGCACCGGTCCAGGACCCCACGAGCAATCCGAGGCCACCGCCAGCCAGGATCGCCGTTTTCGAGACGTCGACAGTATCGAGCAACGGCAAGAGGGGACCGACCGCGAGGCCCACCTGGCTCCCGCCGGCGGAAAACGCCACGAGCGATCCCAGGCCGAGCAGAAACCGGCGGAGGGCTCGCTCTTCGTCCACCGCGACGGCCCGATACGCCCCGGCCGCGAGGACCGCCGCTATCAGGAGCGTTACCGCAACCGACCAGACGATGGACGGCCCCGCGAGGCGGGTCGCCGCCGTGGCGGCGATCGATCGGGCAGCATCACCCTGACCTAGCGGACCGAACCGGACGTTGGCAGCGATGATCCCGACCAGCGCACTCAGGGCGGCCAGACTCACCCGCTCGGGAACGTCTTCGCGTGGAAGGAGGCTCGCGAGGGCGTACGCCACCGATCCCGTAAACACGGGAGCGAGCACCCAGAGGCCCCCGATGAGGCCATATCGAGCCCAGGCCGGGCGGCCACCCAGTGCCAACCCGGCCCCGATGATGGCCCCGGTCACGGTGAACGCCGTCGCGATGGGGATCCCGGTGAAGATGCCGACCGCCATCAGCGTGGCCGCCGTCACGAGCGCGACGATGACCGCCGTGGTCGAGAGACTCGTCCCGAGAATCAGTCCGTTCCCGACGGTCTCGCTGACGTTGCCGCCCTGGAGTGCGGCCCCGGCGAATCCGAGCACCCCGACGACGAGCGCGGCCTTCATCACCGGGATGGCGTCCGCCCCGACGGCCGGCGCGAAGGGGGTCGCGCCGCTCGATCCGGCGCCGATGACCCAGGCCATGAACGCGCTGGCGAGACCGGCCACGACCAGCGTGAGCAGGAAATTCGGTTCCATCGAGATCTCCGGAGGGTTCCGTTTGGAAAGTGTGCAGTCGTGGGGATTTAATACAGTATCGGAACGAGGAGACCGACGGCGAGCAGGGCGTTCGTGCCGACGATCCAAATGACGTTGTCCCGGAGCGCGGCCACCGGAACCGACGACTCGGGCCGCTGTATCGCCCAGTCGACGGGCCGGACGAGCAGGGCCGACGGGAGTACCCCGACCGCCGCGAACAGCGGGAGAACGCCCAGCGCGATGGCCCCGACGATGCTGACGGGGACGGCAATCGCGGCGACGACGAAGATCAGCGCCGCGCCCTCGCGGCCGAAGCGATGGACGAGGTTCCGACGACCCCCGTGGCGATCGGCCTCCTGGTCGGGGAACTCGTTGAGCAGGAGGAGGTTGAAGGTGAGGAAAAACGCCGGGATCGAGACGGCCACCGCGGCAGTCGTGAGATCGCCGGCCTGGACGAGCGCCGTCCCGGCTACCGGCAACGCACCGAGGCCCAGCCCCGCCGCCACCTCCCCGACGCCGTACTTCGTGAGGTAATCGGTATACGCCAGGACGCAGACGGCGCCGACGACGATGAACGGAACGAGAACGGCCCCGACGAGCCAGAGGAACCAGAGCCCGACGATCGCGCCGAATGCCGCGGCCCCGTAGCCGATCAGCGACGCGCGACGGGGCCCGAGTTCGCCCTCGGGCAGGGTCTTGCTGCCGCCCGAGAACGGGGTCGGATCGGTCCTGAAGTCGATCCCCGATTCGTAGTCCGAGGCCTCGTTCAGTACGTTTACTGCAGCGTGGAGCGCCACGAGTCCCGCGAGTGCGACGAGGGTTCGGACGGGATCGAACGCGCCGCCGTACGCGGCCGCGGCGGCCCCGCTCGCGACCAGCGCCACCGACAACAGGAGAAACGGTGCGCGCGTCACCCCCGCCAGGGGCTCGATTCCGGGAACGTGCGACGTGACGGATGCCATCGTGTGCGCTTATCCCCGGTCGAGCAAATAGGTATTGAACGCACACCGCCGAACGACCGGGCTGGATCGCCGGGGCGAGATTCTCGCCGAGCGCCCGGCCGGCCCCGATCAATCGTCCGTCAGGGCC
>DATFIX010000141.1:0-4362 GCA_035269625.1 Natrialbaceae archaeon | reverse complement strand
TCGACGGGACGACCCAGCACGAGGCGTGCCTCTCGCCCGAACTCGGACTGGCCCCCTACTCGGCCTGGTACGACGAGGACGGGACGCTGGTGATGGAGATCGAACTGGTGAGCTACGAGGAGAACTGAGAGAACCGGAACGAACGACTTTCGACTCTCACTCCGGGTTCTCGATACCGACTGCAATTCCGCGATCCGCCAGATCCGCCGCGAACGCCTCGGCGTCGGCTTCGATCGCCTCGAAGGTGTCGTAGTGGATCGGCACGACCAGGCCGGGTCGGATCGCCTCTGCGAGGTCGGCCGCCTCGTGGCGGTCCATCGTGAACGCGCCACCGATCGGCGGCAGGAAGATCGAAGCCTCGATCTCGTGGTGCCCCTCGAGCGCGTCGGAATCGCCCGGCCAGAAAACGGTCGTTCTATCGATCGAGAGGAGATAGCCGATCCCGAAGCCCTTCGGGTGATAGGGCGTCCCATTGGCGTCGGTGTGAGGTCCGTCCGGTTCGTTGTACGCCGGCACGCTCCAGATCGTGACGCCCGCCGCGGTCGTTCGGTCTTCCTCGCCGATCCGACGAACGTCGTACGGGAGTTCCTCGACGGGACGGACGTCCCTGTCGATCCGCCCGGCGTCCACACCCTCGTAAACGACGACCGTCGCGTCCTCGCTCGCGACGCGCTCGATCCCCTCCGAGTCGTAGTGATGGTTGTGGGTCACGCAGACCAGGTCGCCGTCTTCGGGTCGATGATCGTCCAGAACGCCGTACCGACCCGGATCGAGGTAGACGACGGTCCCCGACGGACCCTCCAGTCGGACGGTCGCGTAGCCGAACCACTCCACCTGCACGCCATCGAGTTCGACGGTCATGGAGACGGTTTGCGCTCGCGACGGAATGAATCTGCCGCCACTGGGGAATCCGCCGCCACGGGAGAGCCTAGCACAACGGGCGAATCCCCGCCGCCACTGGAGAACCTGACGCCACGGGACGACCGGCGGGGGTTCAGTCGTCGCCCGCCAGCGACTGGATCCGTTCCACGGAATCGGCGTCCGCCGGATCCTTGTCCTCTCGCACGCCGACGAACCGGGGGAATCGAAGCGCGTACCCGGAGTCGTAGGTCGGCGATGACTGGATCTCTTCGTAGCCGACCTCGAAGACGACGCTCGGTTCGACGGTCACGTCCTGGCCGGACTGGGTCGTCACGTGCGGTTCGATCAGGTCCGTGAGGGCTTCGAGTTCCTCGTCAGTGATCCCCGTCGCGACGTTCCCGACCCTCGCGTACCCATCCGGCGTTCGCGCCGAGACCTCGAACGTCCCCAGGAGCGAGGCCCGTCTGCCTTCGCCCCACTCCGCCCCCGTCACGACGAGGTCAAGCGTCTCCACGTCCGGCTTGCGTTTCAGCCAGTGTTTCCCCCGTCGCCCGGGCGTGTACGCGGAGTCCGGATCCTTGAGCATGATGCCCTCGTGGCCGTCCTCGAGTGCGTCGCGGTCGACGGCCTCGATCCGCTCGGCGTTCCCGGTGACGACGAACTCGCTTCGCACCGATTCGTCGACCAGGGCCTCCAGTCGGCCCCGCCGTTCCGACAGTGGAGCGTCGAGGAGGTCGTTGCCATTCACGTGGAGGCAGTCGAACAGGCGGAGTTCGACCGCTACGTCCTCGCGCACCTGCTCGACGTCGTACTTCCGGCGGAATCGCCGAAGGATTTCCTGGAAGGGCCGCGGGCTGCCGTCCTCGTCGATCGCCACGACTTCTCCGTCGAGAATCGCGGGTCGATCGAGTTGGGCCTCGACAGTGTCGACGATTTCCGGCAACGGGTCGGTCACGTCCTCCATGTTCCGGGAAAACAGTCGGACGGAGGACCCGTCGTAGTGCACCTGGACCCGAGCGCCGTCGTACTTCCACTCGACGGCGGCCGCGTCCCACGCGTCGAGTGCCTCGGTCACAGTCCCCGCCTGGGCGAGCATGGCCTTGACCGGGCGTCCGACTTCGAGAGTTAGCTCCTGCAGGCCCGATTCCCCCTCGTCGCGAGCCACGACGGCCACCCGACCGTAATCGTTCGATACCTGCAAGGCGCGCTCGACGACATCCACTGGAACGTCGAAGGCGTTCGCGATGGCGTCCCGAACGGTCCCCTCGCCGACGCCGATCCGCATTTCAGAGAGGACCAGTCTGGCGAGATATCGGGCCTCCTCGTCCGTCGCACGATTGAACAGTCCGAACAGGATGTCCACCTTCGTGCCGTGACTCCCCTCCCCTTCTGTCGATGCCAAACGCTCGAACTCCGCGTAGACGTCGAGGACAGTCGGTGACGCAGTGGATTCACCGGTGAAGGCCCCCAGCCCCTGCTGACCCCCGCGATCGAAACTGGCAGCAACCGCGCCCACGTCGCCTTGCTCGGCCAGGCGATCCTCGACGGCTGCTGGATTCACGTCGGGGCCCGCAGCGCGGGCAATGGCCTCGTAGCAGGAGGTCGGACCGACGTCGAGCGTCCGCGAATCCCACCCCGGGAAGACCCGTCCCTGGACGAACCGTGCGACGATCGGAAGGTCCTCGTCTGCCGCTTGCAGCAGGTCGGTGACACGGTCTCGAATCTCGATGTCCGCAGGTTCGGCTTCGATCTCGGCCGCCCGGTCGGCAAACGCGACGAAGTCCATGGAAAGTCAGATCGGAATCGCGCCGGACGCGAGTTAAACGAAGCGGTCGCGGTCGTTTGAGGCGTTCCGAACGAAGGGCCCCGGACCCTCCAAAATGGGCGAACGAACCGGTGCCTGCTCCGGGTTCTGTAGACTTCGAGCGGATCGATTTCCGGGTCGAAACGACCCGTTCGGCCACAGGATTATTGATCCCCGGATGACCTCTTTACGGTAGAACCGAGGCATGGCAGAACCCAGTGAGGACGACCCATTGCCCGAGGAGAACCTATCGACCGGAAACGATCACGACTCCGGGGCCGGGACGAGCGAAATGGTGGACGGTGACGATACGTCGTCGGATCCGGAAGATTCCTCGGACGGGTCGGAGGCGTCTTCGAGCGATTCGGACGAAACGGAATCCCCCGATGAGTCGGGCCTCGAACGCGGGCGCCCGAGTGACGATTCCGGCGACTCAAGGGCCCAACCGACTTCCACCCAGGAGGACGGCGCGACACTCGAGGAGACCGAAGAAGCAGCCGACACTCGTTCGACCGGCGACGCGCCGGGTAACGTGGACGTTCCGTCCAAGAACGGCGAATACCCCGCCGACACCGCGCAGCTAGACGACGCGTCCGTTCGCCGGAGCGGCGACACGTCCCCCGACCACGACGAGGACGTTTCGAGTCTCGCCGGACGGGCAAAGCCGGCCCTGGCCGAGCGACAGGCCCTCGTCGCCGTCGCGGGGGCGATCGGCCTCGGCGTCGTCGCCGCCGTGGTCGGCGTGTTGCTCGATCTCACGGCGAGTGACGTGAAGGTCATCCTTGCACTCGGGGGACTCCTGGTGCTCGTCATCGCGGCCTTCGTGCTCTTTCGG
Organism: Natrialbaceae archaeon; assembly: GCA_035269625.1. GTDB lineage: Archaea > Halobacteriota > Halobacteria > Halobacteriales > Natrialbaceae > DATFIX01. The sequence goes on along the minus strand of DATFIX010000141.1, from coordinate 862 downwards.
GCGATGCTCTCCGCGGCGGAGCGAAACGACGAACCGGTGAAGACTGCGGTGACCCATCCCCTGTTCATGGTGTTGTTCGTCGTGCTGGCGACTGCGACGGCGCTGTTCATCGGCCACCTTCGGCAGCTGTCCTGACGAAGAAGACTATCTTCCGTGGAAACCGCTTCAGCCACGACTGCATCCAGATCGGGGTTGATCGGAATCTCCCGATCAGGATCGTCCGAGCCTAGTATCCTCGACGAGTGATGTGAATCACTCATTGCATACGGCTACTGTCGTGGCTCCCTGGAGACCGACTCGTCGTCAGAAACGGATTGAACAGAACGATGACGACGTCGAAATGGCGGGCGCTACGACGAGACCAAAAACGAGGTCAAACAGGGATCCAGTATGGTCAATACCGGACGACGGAAAGCAGTCGGCCCGTAACCGATGTCGCCACTACTGTACTGTGGCCCGTCAAAAAATCCGAAGCGGAAGTGACCGATTACAGTTCGACGGCCTCACCGGGTTCCTTCGAACTCAGCGACTCGGGAACGTTCGCGATGTAGGTGTACTGACTGCCGGACTGAGTCACGATCCGCAACGTCGCCTCGGAACCTTCGTCGAGCGGTTGCAAGACGCCGTCATTGGCGGTGAGGTTGATGTGGATCGTCATCCGGTCTTCCTTGCTGTTGAGAACCGGCGTCGAGGAGTCCGAGTCTTTGATCGCCGACACGCCGAAGCTGGCATTATTCGCATAGCCATCGCCACCCGCGTACGTGAGCGTGTCAGTCCCGTCGGGACCGATGAACTCGATGGTCGCGGCCTGGAGGTCGATCTCCTTGGCACCGGGGGACTGCATCACCGTCAGGTTCGTGTA
>DATFIX010000140.1:0-3923 GCA_035269625.1 Natrialbaceae archaeon | reverse complement strand
GTCGGCGTGTACTTGTTCCCCTCCTGGGCGTTCGGGTCGACGTCGGGCGGGAGCCGTACCGTCTCGACGTCCCACTGGAAGGGAACGTCGTACCAGTCCGCGACGTCGCGACGGGTGCGCTGGAGCCACTGGGACGTCGCGATGATCTTGTTGCCCATGGTCGTCGAGCGCGCCGTCCGTCGCCCGGCGCCGCTGTACTCGTCCTCGAAGTCGAGGCCGTAGTCCTCACAGAAATCCCCCTTGTCGTCCTCGCCGACGACGTCCCCCCGCGAGAGATTGAGCAGTTCGTAGGCCTTCGCGTGCATCGTGCAGACGTTGCCCTGGAGTGCCCGCGGGTTCATGTCGAGGCGTTCGGCCAGGCGTTCGCGGACCTCCTGGGCTGCCGCGCGAGTGTAGGAGACGACCAGTACGTCCGAAACGTCGACGTCGTTTTCGAGCATTTCCTCGACGCGATCGAGAAGGGCCGTCGTCTTCCCGCTCCCCGGACCACCGAATAGCCGGGTTACCGTCGGATCGGAGGCAGTCATTATCGCCCTACAGGGCCCCATCACCTATAAGATTCATGGGTTACGACGCTCGGCGGCCTGGAATTTGTCGGTCGGCGCCATCGGGCGGGTAATCGCTGCGGATCGGCGCGCGGACCGACGGTGATGGGGGGTCAGTCTCGAACAGGTGGGTCGGGCCCACCCCGGAACGAGGAGCTAGTTCGCAGACAGTACCCTAGTTGTTTCGCGGAGATCGTGCCTCCCGAATCTCTGCGCCGTCACGGATTTTGTCCTCACACTCCGGACAGACTCGCGGATTGTCCATGCCACGCGGCGCGAATACGCGCGCGTACGCCTCCGTGACGAACGCACCACAGTTTTGACAGTACGGCATTCGTATCTCCGATGTAACGTTGGGAAATTATCCGACATAATTCTATCGCTGCCGGGGGATGCTACGAGCCCGTCAAAAAGGGGGTGCCTCAGTCGCTCGGTTGCCACCCGCACACGCTACACTCCGCCGCCGAGAGGTCGTGAAGGCCGCCACACTCCGGACACTGCTTTTTGTTATACTCGCGTTCCCATCGTACCGTCTCGGTCCGGTGGCCGCGCTGGGACAGGAACTGGTCGAAAACGTCCTTGCCGTCGTCGGGTGCGGACGACATGTGAGATAGGTACTCACTCTCACGCTTTAATCGTTGTGGTGAGTCAACTGTTGTCATAGTTTGTCGTTTGTTATCACATATCATTATTCTGCTTCTTCGTCGTCCGCGGGCCGGCCTCCCGGTCGCGTCCATCTCGACCCGCGTTCTTTTCATCGCCGCCGGCCCAACGTCCGCCGATGACCGACCTCAACCTCGACTCGACGCAACTCGATCGCTACTCCCGGCACGTCATCATGGACGAGATCGGTCCCGAAGGGCAGGCCACGTTGCTCGACGCGTCGGTTCTCGTGGTCGGTGCGGGCGGCCTCGGATCGCCCGTCATCCAGTACCTCGCGGCCGCCGGCGTCGGGACGGTCGGGATCGCCGACGACGACGTCGTCGAGCGCTCGAACCTCCAGCGCCAGGTGATCCATCGCGACGCGGACGTCGGCCGCCCGAAGGTCGAGAGCGCGGCCGAGTTCGTCGCGGGCCTGAACCCCGACGTGGACGTCAGGACTCACGAGACGCGGGTGACGCGCGAGAACGTCGAGGAGTTGATCGCCGACTACGACTTCGTCGTGGACGGGAGCGACAACTTCCAGACGCGCTACCTCATCAACGACGCCTGTACGCTGGCCGGGACGCCCTTCGCCCACGGTGCCGTCTACAAGTTCGAGGGGCAGGTGACGACCTTCGACGCGGGCGAGGACGGCCCCTGCTACCGGTGTCTGTTCCCCGAAGCCCCCGAGGAGGGAACGGTCCCCAGTTGCGCCGAAACCGGCATCCTGGGGTCGCTCCCGGGGACCGTCGGGGCCTTGGAGGCGACCGAGACCCTCAAGTCGATCATGGACGTCGGCGAGCGCCTGTCGGGTCGCCTGCTGCTGTTCGACGCGATGGACGCCACCTTCGAGGAGGTGCCGGTCCGGAAGAACCCCGACTGTCCCGTCTGTGGCGAGGATCCGGCCATCGACTCCGTCCAGGACGTGGACTACGCCGACCGGTGTGCGATCGACGCGGATTGAGACACGACCGACGCGGCGTCGGGCCCGCCAGCCAACGTCACTCGGTTTCGATCGGCTCTTCCTCGAAGGTCTCGCCCGTCCAGCGCCAGGATCCGACGCGAGGGTCCGCACCCGGTTCGACGATCACGTAGGAGTACCCCTCCCAGGTCGCCCGCGCCTCGTCGGTCGGACTCGGCCGCGGTGGGCCGTCCGGGTGCGAGTGGTAGAACCCGACGACCTCGCGTCCCGATGATTCGATCTCGTCGATCGTCTCGAACAGCACCTCGGGATCGATCTCGTAGGTGACCCGCGGCGAGGGCGCCACGTTCGGCGTCCGATGCGCGCGCTCTGCACGACTCTCCTCGCGGTCGTGGCTCCCGGCCAGGACGCCACAGACTTCGGCCGGCGCACCCTCGCGGGCGTGGTCGACGATGGCCTCCCGGACCGTGGATCCGAGAACGATCATGTCCGGACCTTACCGCCGGAACCCCTTAGCCCATCGGTCAGGTGTACTCCTCGACCATCTCGCGGAACTCGTGGCGCTCCGGCAACCCGGGGTGGCGGTGGACGAGGTCGCCCTCCCGGTAGAACAGGAGCGTCGGGAGCGTCGAGACGTCGAACGTCTCCGGCAGTTGTTCGTGTTCTTCGGTATCGATCGTCGCGATGGCCGCGTCGGTGTCGTCCTCGATCTCCTCGAGGAACACCTCCATCGCCACGCACGGCCCACACCAGTCGGCGTGAAAGTCCACGATGACCGCGTCCTCGGCGGCGACCAGCGACTCGAGGTCCCCCTCGCCAGCGATATTGTGGAAATCGCCCATGTCCGTGGATATCGGTCCGGGGTCAAAACGCTGTTTGCCGCGGGCTCGGACGAACGGGTGATTCGTCAGGCTCCCTGGTCGGGGAATGCTTTCTCCATCCAGGTCGCCGCCATTTCGACGCTATCGGCCGGTTCGTGGGGCCGACTGGCGACGGCCTCGTACCCGTTTTCCTCGTAGAACTCGACGGCGTTCCTGGCGGCGAGCAGGCCGATCACCGTCGCGCCGGCCTCGCGGGCCCGGGCTTCGAGCGCGTCGAGAATGGCCGTCCCGAGGCCCGCCCGGGCGTGGTCGGGGTGGACGTAGACCGCGGTCACCTCGGCCACCGGGCGATCGACGAGTGCGAGGAGCCGATCCGCCGGGGCGTCGGGGACGGCGCCGAGTCGGACGCGGCCGAACCCGACGACCGTTTCGTCCACCTCGGCGACGACGGCGTATCGGTCGTCGTCGCCCAGGTTGGCGACGTCCCCGACACCCCACCCGGTTTCGTCGACGCCTTCGTTCGCCCAGGCCGAGACCTGCACCTCGTCGTAGGCCTCGGGCCCGAACGCCCGGATGGCCGCCTCGTTGACGGCCTCGATGGCGCTTTCGTCGTCGGGACGGGCGGGTCGGATGGTCGGCACTATCGGGAACAGGAACGGCGCGGTGCTTACGTTTGCGATTCGGCGACGATCCGGCCGCACCCGGTCGCGTCAGTCGGGTGGCCGGTCGTCGCCGAACGGCGGGCGGCTCGGGTTGAAAACGTCGTCACACGGGGCTCGGTGGGGGTAACCCTCGTCACTGCCGCCCGTCGGGGGTAGGGGAGCGATGGCTTTGGGGCTTGCGGACTGTGGTGTGATGGGACCCGACAGTTCCCGCGACGCCGCTCGCCTACTGCTCGCCGATCACGACCACCGACGAAGAATACGCTCGTTCCTGAATCGCGCGTCCCGCTACCTCGTCACTGCCCGCTCGACAGGGACCGCTGCCGCCGCT
>DATFIX010000139.1:0-7302 GCA_035269625.1 Natrialbaceae archaeon | reverse complement strand
GGTCACGTTCGGCACCGCGCGCATCACGTTGTCGACGATGGGGACCGCCGCCGAGCGCGGCGACCGCGACCCCGGGTTGAGGTCGACGACGATCTCGGTCTTCCCCATCTCGGCGAGCGCCTCGGCGCGGTCGCCGTCCTCCAGGGGGACGAGGACGACGTCGGCGTCGTAGATGCCGTCCGCGTCGACCTTCGCGCGCTCGTGGCTCAACCCCGGGATGCGGGCGTCGGCGGTGAGTCCTTTCACGTCGGTCGCGCCGTGTTCGCGCAGGTGGTCTGCGATCGCCCGGACGCGTTCGTCGGTCCGGTTGAAGAGGTTCACTTCGAGGTCCGCGCCGACGGCCTCGGCCAGTTCGATCGACTCGCCGGGGACGAGCGCCGCCACGTTCCCGTTGATCGAGAGGACGGGATGCTCGGCCAGCAGCAACTGGGCTGCGGCCGCCCGTTCGGCGGCGTCCGCGCTCTCGATGGTCCGTTCGCCGAGCAGGTAATCGAAGGTCTCGCCCCGGCCCTCGGCGATGAGGCCCTGCCTGCTCGTGATCCCCTTGTCGACGCCCGCCTCGATGCGGTGGCGGGTCAAAAGCGACTCGTAGCGTGGGTGATCCTCGGGAACGTCGATTTCGTCGCCCATATCGGGGAGAACAGTCGGAAGGGTCCTAAACCCCTCGTCCTCGTTCGAGGCCGGTCACTTGGCGAAGCGGATCCAGCCGTCCGGGGCCAGTTCCTTGACCTCCTCCATGGCCTCGCGGGCCTCGGTCCGGGTGTCGTACACCTGGATGCTCTCTGCCAGCGGGTTACCGTTCTCGTCGACGAGGTGCCAGCGCCAGCCGCCCATCTCGGCGTGGAGTTCGAACGTCGCCGAGTCGATCTCCAGGACGCTCGCGCCCCGGATCAGGTCACGAACGTCTTCGAGGGCGTCGCTCGCGGATTCCCGGTCGTCGTAGACGTTCTCGCCGGTGGCCACCGTCGACCGGTTCTCGTCGATGAGTCGCCACTGCCACTGGTCCTCCGCGTTTCGATACAGTTCGTAGGAGGCGACGCCGAAGTCCACCTCCCCGGCGCCGGGCATGAGTTCGCGGACGGCGTCCAGCGCCGACTCCGCCCGATCCCGGCTGGGAAAGGTAGAGGGCGACGTCGCCAGCACGTTGCGGTCTTCGTCGATGAGTCGCCAGCGCCAGCTCCCGTTCGTCCGGTGGAGCCAGATGACGGCGTCCTGCACCGTGAAGACCGGTGCGGCAGCCACGTTGTCCTGGATCGCCACGATCGTCTCCTCGGCGTCCGCCTGCGTGTCGTACGACTGGACGCCGTCGGCGAGGAGGTCCCGCCCCGTGTCGAGGATCTCGAACGACCAGGCGCCGTTCCGGGCCAGTCGCACGAACAGGTCGCCAACGACGAACGATCCGGCTTCGGTCGCGGCCGGTCTGACGCTCTCGATCGCGTTTTCGAGGTCGTCGCGAGTCGGTTCGGGGTCGGCGTCGTCCGCCACGATCGTGCCGTCGATCTGGAGGTACCGCCAGTGCCAGTCGTCGCCGTCCGTGTAGGCCTGGAACGCCGGGTCCTCCATCGTTCGCATCCCGGCCTCGAGGTGATCGACGAGGTCGTTCAGCGCCGACTTGGCCTCGTCGCGGGACGGATGCGTCCGCGGCCCTTCGGCGACCATCTTCCCGGCCTCGTCGATGAGGCGCCAGCCCCAGCCGCCGTCGCCCTCGACGTCCCGGTAGAGTTCGAACGCGGCCGTGTCGATCTCCAGGAGTTCGGCGTCGGGGGCCTGTTCCTTGAGGGTCGTCATCGCCTGGGTTGCCTCGCCCCGAGAGGCGTGTTCCTCGCCGCTGTCCGCGAGCACGGTCCCGTCCTCGTCGATCAGCCGCCAGCGCCACTCGCCGCTCTCGGCCTCGTACACCTGGAAGGCCGACTCCTCGAACTCGATGAGATCGGCCTCGGCCGCCTGGCCCCGGACGCGTTCGATGGCCTCCTCTGCGGTCTCCGGCGACTCGTGCGGTTCCGTGCTGTCGGCGATGACGTGGCGGTCCTCCGTGACCAGCCGCCAGTGCCAGTCGTTTTCCTCGGGATAGATCTCGTAATCCGCCTCGTCGATCTCGATGATCTCCGCTTCCGCCGCACCGCGCGAGAAGGTCCCGACCATCGACCCCGCGTCGGACTCGCCGGGCAGGGGTTCGTGTTCCCTCGCAACGACTCGCTCGGTTCCGTCGACGAGGCGCCACGCCCAGCCCTCGCTGGTCTCGTAGAGTTCGTACGCCGGCTCGTCCGCGACGGTGATCGCGGCGTCCCCGAGGGCCGTTCGCACATCGTCGACGGCCGACTCCGCCTGGCGACGACCGTCGAAGGTCTCGGTGCTGCGCACCAGTTCCTCGTCGTCCTCGTCGAGCAGTCGCCAGACCCAGCCACCGTCGACCTGGAGCAACTCGACGCCGACCGTCTCGATCGCGAGGACTCGCGAATCGGTGATCCGGTCGGCCGCTTCGAACGCCGCCCCTTCGGCGGCGTCCTGGTCGCCGAACGTGGTCGGCCCCTCGGCGATCGCCGATCGGTCCTCGTCGAGCAGTTCCCAGTACCAGTCGCCGCGATCCTCGTAATAGTTGAACGCCGCGCCCTCGATGTGGATCACGTCGGCGTCCGGGCCGTGGTCCTTGAGGAAACTGACCGACTCTTCGGCACCGTCGCGTTCGGGGAAGTCGCCCCCGCTGCCGGCCACGACACTCCCGTCGTCGCGCATCAGCATCCACCGCCAGAGGCCCTCCTCGTTCTGGTACATGCGGAACGCGGCGGTCGTGATCTCCAGCAGACTCGCGCTGCCGATCTGGCTCTTGAGACGCTCGATTGCCGACTCGGCGTCGGGCCGGGTCAGGGCGCTCGAGTCGCTCTCGGCCACGGCCTCCTGGGTCACGATGCGCCACGTCCAGTCGCCGTTCTCGTCGCGGAACACGGCAAAGAGTGCGTCCCGAAGCGAGTCACCCAGGAATATCGGCGGTTCTTCCGTGATCCCCTCCTCCTCGACGAGCATCCCCTTTTGCCCGGTCAATACCGGGACCAGGGCCGTCACACCGGCCAGGACCGCGATGCCGAACGTGTAGAGTGCGATGACGATCGGACTCTGGTCCGCGCCTCCAGACCCCGGCCAGTTCTGTGGATAGACGACGGTGAAGGCGATGACTCCGACGAGCGCGGCCGCAAGTCCGACCACGCTGGCCTGGATCCCCCGACGCCGTACTGGCAGCAAGAGGACGATCCCGAAGACCCCGATCGCCAGCCCAGTCGCGGCGATCGAGATCGTGATTTCCCGTTGCCCGTATTGCGCGCCCGGCGTCGACGCGGGGCCGAGGAGATACGCCAACACGCCCACCAGTCCGACCAGGTATCCGACGACGAAGACCCAGTATCCGTAAACGTCCTTTACGGAATCTGGCTCTCCGACGTATCGTTCGTACAGTTGAAACAGTCGATTGTTGAGAGTTTCGAGCCTGGACATGCGCCACCAAGAGGCATATCACAGGACCCGGTAATAAGAGTCAGGTAACCCTCCATCGTGAGGGACAGGTCAGATCCCCTAGGTCAGGGAAACATCGCACCGGCGGGATGCGTGCTACAGACTTCGGGATCGTACCCGGCGTCGGAGAGGCCGGTCCCGAGGGCGAACACCGTCTCCCCGAGCATGGCCATCGAGGCCTCGCCGCCGGCCTCGCTCACCGCCTGAATCGCCTCGCGGACCTGTGGCGTCAGCAACTCCGCCTCGCGGGCGAACCGCCGCGACGCATAGATAAAACTCGCCAGCGTCGGCTCCCCCACGACCCGCGAGAGCGCCGTTTCGCCGGCCTCCGTGATCGTCTCGGGGTCGTCCTCCAGCACGTCCGGCGTCGAGAGGTCGCCGAACGTCAGGTACTCCACCCGGACTCGCCTGGGGATACCGTCGAGTTTGTTCTCGTGTGGGCCGCCGGGTTCGAGTCGGATCGGAATCCCGCCACGCGCCTGGGCCACCACGTCGCCCAGTCCCGTCCCGGACTGCACTTCCGCGCCGTGCGCGATGGTGATCAACTCGTTCTCGGAGAGACGTCGATCGAACTCGACGTTTGCGGCCAGCGCGGTCCCGAGCGCCATCGCGCCCGACACCCCGAACCCGGACCCGATGGGGACCTCGGACTCGGCCGTGACGGTCGCCGTTACCTCCAGCGCGTCCAGGACGCGCTCGACGGCCTCCATCTCGATGCTGGTGTCGTCGAGATAGCAGGCGGTTTCCTCGGCTTGCTGGACGGTCACCGTGACGCCGTCCGTCAGGGTCAATCCACAGCCTCGCGATCCGGCTTTCGTCGGATCGTCGTCCCGATCGACGGTAAAGAAGCCCGTGATGTGTCCGGGGACGAACGCCTGCGTTCCCTCGTCGGTCATGGGGCCACCTGCGACGCCGAGACGCTAATCGTTTGTGACCGCGCGCCGCTCTTTCGCTTCGCCGACGTTTCGACCGCCCGCGGTCACCGGGTCAATTCCCCGCGAGCGCGAGGTACAGGACCATTTTCGGCGGCCGGTGATGAAGACGCCGAGCGCCCAGACCGACGCTAGCGTTTTCGTGTCTCCCGCTCGCCAGGGACGCTCTCTCCTGCTCGCGTGTCGCTCCGCTCGCGTTTCCGGGATCGCTCCCGGAGGTCGCGATCCCGCCTACGGGGAGAGACGTTGCCTGCCGGACGAGACTCACTTCGTTCGTCTCGTTGGCTCGTCAGGTTTTCGCCCTACGGGCTCAAACGCTGACGATCCCGCGGGAAGAGAACCGCTTCGCGGATGTTCTCCAGCCCGAGCATCGTCATGACGACGCGCTCGGCACCCATCCCCCAGCCGGCGTGGGGCGGCATGCCGTACCGGAACATCTTGGTGTAGTACTCGAACTGGTCGGGATCGAGACCCTGCTGTTTGAAGCCCTCGATCAGGGGATCGTACCGGTGTTCGCGCTGGCCGCCCGAGACCAGTTCCATGCGCGGGTGGTTCATGTCGAAGCCGGTGGAGACGTCGGGGTCGTCGTCGTAGTCCTTGATGTAGAACGGCTTGACCTCGCTGGGCCAGTCGGTGATGAAGTAGTGGCCGCCGACGTCCTCGCCCAGCGCCACCTCGGCCTCGGTCGAGAGGTCGTCGCCCCAGACGAGTTGCGTGTCGAGTGCACCGGTGGCGTTGACGCGGTCGATGGCCTCCTGGTAAGTCAGGCGCGGGAAGTCCCGGTCGGGAACTTCGAACTCGTCGGCCAGGCCGAGCAGTTCGAGTTGCTCCTGGCAGTGCTCGTCGACCGCCTCGTAGGCGGACACGAGGACCTCCTCGGCGACGTCCATCGCGTCCTGGTGGTCGTGGAACGCGCCCTCGAAGTCGATCGAGGTCGCCTCGTTGAGGTGCCGGGGCGTGTTGTGCTCCTCGGCGCGGAAGATGGGACCGATCTCGAAGACTTTCTCCAGCCCGGAGCCGACCATGAGCTGCTTGAACAGCTGCGGGCTCTGGTTCATGAACGCCTCGCGACCGAAGTAGGTGATCGGGAACAGCTCGGTGCCGCCCTCGGTGCCCGTGGCCACGATCTTCGGCGTGTTGATCTCGTTGCTCCCCAGTTCGCGGAAGCGCTCGCGGATCGCCCGGAGCACCGCCGCCCGGATCTCGAAGATCGCCTTGACCTCGGGCTTTCGGAGATCGAGCGTCCGGTTGTTCAGGCGGGTCGGCAGTTCCGCGTCCACCTTCCCCGAGGGGTCCAGCGGGAGTTCGGGGTCAGCGGGCGCGACGACCTCGACCGACTCCGGCACGACTTCCACGCCCGTCGGGGCGCGCTCCTCCTCCTCGACGCGGCCGGTCACGGCGACGACGCTCTCGCGACTGACCTCCGTCCCCGTCTCGACCAGGTCGTCGTCCATTGCGTCTTTCTCGAACTTGACCTGGATCCGGCCCGTCGTGTCCCGCACGATGAGAAAGGCGATGCCACCGAGGTCTCGAATCTCGTGTGCCCAGCCGGCGATCGTCACCGTCTCCCCGGGCTCGGCGTCCGCGACGTACGTTCGGTCGTCCAGCATACCCGGGCGTTCTTGAGGGGCACTCATAAAAACAGCCTTTCGGGGCCGTGGTATGCTACAGCATGGTTCTCGCCGGGGTCGTCACGCTTTCGCCCCAACTCTCACCCGCCGGTCGTGTCTCGTCCTCACCTGCCGGTCGCGGCCCGGCCTCACTCGCCGGTCGTGGTCTGGCCTGCCGAGACACTCGGGCCGCCGAACACCGAGACGGAGACGACGTCGACCAGCGGCCGTTTCGTCGTTTCGTCCTCGGTTTCGGTCTCTTCCGTGTCGACGAAAACGCCCCACAGCCTGATCTGGTCCCCGACCGCGAGGGGTTTGCCGTCCCAGCGCGCGATCACGTTTCTGTCCCCCGACCTGACCTGGACCGTGAGTCGCTGATACCCGTTCGTGCGCTCCGAGTCCATCACGACGCCCTCGTATTTCACGGGGAACGGGTCGTCCCCTGCAGTCAGCGACTGTGCGTTCTGGACGAGGTTCCCGGTCGCGAGAGTGGTGGCTTCCTGTTTCACCCGCGTTTCGTTGTACGATGGCAAGCCTCCATCCCCGCCACCGAGGACGAGGTGCAACCACAGTCGATCGGCGATGCCCAGGAGACTGAGGCCGATGACGCCGAGACCGACCTTGACGAACCGTCGGCGCGAGGTGTCGTCCGCTTCCGTGACCGGCGGTTCTTCGTCGTCCATGATCGAGTCGAGATCCGAACCGCCGCCCGATCCGGTGTCGACCCCACCGCCTGCCCCGCCGGCATCGTCGCTGAGGTCCGTCACGCCCTCGTCGTCGAAAACCATCGCGACGCCGTCGTCGTCTCCGTCGTCACTGCCGCCACCGTCGTCGGTGAGGTCGTTCGCTTCGCCATCGTCACCGAACGTCATCGCCACGCCGCCATCGTCTCCGCCACCACCGCCATCGCCCCCCTCGTGGTCACCGAAGTCCTCGGCACCAGATTCGCCCTCTGCCGATGCGGCACCTCCTCCGACGCTGCTGGACTCACTCTCGACACCGGTCCCGGTTTGCATCGCCGCGTCCTCGGTCCCGACCGTCGCTTTGGCCGATTCGTTTCCGGCGGTACCGCCCGCCACGATCCTGCCATCGTCGGTCACCGGCTCCTCGTCCGGGGGTGGGGACGGGGACGCTTTCGATGTCGGCGTCTCGAGTCGGTCGGTTCCGATGTCGCTCTGGCGGAGCAACGTTTCGAGGTTGTCCCGGTCGACGAGGACGACGTTCGATCGGTCGGCGGCCCGTTTCGCCTCGTCGGA
>DATFIX010000138.1:0-14979 GCA_035269625.1 Natrialbaceae archaeon | reverse complement strand
TGCTCTTCGCGCTCGGGACCACCTACGCCTACGTCCAGTTCCCCGACGTGCTCGCCGGCGGCGAGGGAAGCGGTCTCGGCCTGGCGCTGTACCTCTCGTCCGTCGCCGGACTGTTCGTCTCGCTGACCGCCATCCTCGTGGCCTACAAGTCCCTGGCCGGCGAGCGCGAGTCCGGGAGCATCAAACTCCTCCTCGGGTTGCCACACACCCGTACCGACGTGGTGCTCGGGAAAGTGATCGGCCGTTCCGGCGTCCTGACGGTTCCGGTGCTCGTCGCGTTCCTGCTGGCCGGAGTGTACGCCGCCACGAGCCTCGACCCGTTCGGCGTGGCCGACTACCTGATCTTCGTCCTCATGACGCTGGTCCTCGTCGTGGCGTACGTCTGCGTCGTGGTCGGCATCTCGGCGACGACGGGATCGACCTCGCGCGCCTCGGCGCTGGCGATCGGCTTTTTCCTCCTGTTCGAACTGATCTGGAGCGCCGTCACGTTCGGCATCGCGTACGTCGCGAACGGGTTCGCCCTCCCGACGACCACCCCCGACTGGATGTTCGTCGTCAACCAGATCCCGCCGAGCAGCGCCTACGGAACCTCGCTGTTCGCCGTGATTCCCGACGCGATGGAGACCGGAAACGCCGCATTCAGTCAGTTCGACGCCTTCTACGCCACCCCGTGGTTCGGCGTCGTCGTGCTGGCGTTCTGGATCGTCGTCCCGCTGGCGCTCGGCGTCCAGCGGTTCAAGCACGCCGACCTGTAGCGAGGACTCGCGGCCTGTTTTCGCCGTCGAGAGTTCGGATCAGGAACACGACGGAAGGCCTTTCAGGTGTGGCGCGCAACCGCCGGGTATGTCGCTCGATTTCGCCAGTCCGGCCGCCCGACGGACCGGACCCGCTGACGCGACCCTCCCCCGCGAATCCGACGTCAACGAGGGGATCGACGGATGAGCTGGATGGCCGTCGCCCGGAAGGACTTCCGTGACGCCAGCCGATCGAAGGGGTTGTGGGCGCTGACGATCCTCTTCACCCTGCTCGTCGTCGGCATCGTCTACTTCGTCGGCGCGATCGCCGGGGCGTCCGATCCCGACTTCGCGACCTTGCTCGGGTCGTTCGTCGGGCCGCTCTTCCTCCTGTTGCCCCTGGCCGGAACGCTGGTCGGCTACCGGTCGATCGTGGGCGAGCGAGAGACCGGCAGCGTGAAAATCTTGCTCGGACTCCCGCACACCCGCGGCGAGGTCCTGTTCGGCAAACTCGTCGGCCGATCGGCCGTCGTCACCACGGCCGTCCTGATCGGGTACCTCGTCGGATCGATCGCGTTCGTGGCGCTGATCGGCGTCTTCCAGCCCGTGGACTACCTGCTGTTCGTCGGGATGACCGTCGTGCTCGGGGTCGCGTACGTGGCCATCGCCGTCGGCCTCTCGGCATCGAGTGGTTCGAGCAGCCTCGTCCTGGCGGTCGCCGTCGGCCTGGTCGTCGTGTTCACCTTGCTCTGGGAGACGCTCTCGATGACGCTGTTGCCCTACCTGCTGGGCGATCAGGTGCTCGGCCTCGGCGAGGCGCTGGTCGGGGAAATCTCCACCTTCGTCTTCGTCGCCAGCCCGCGGATCGCGTTCGTCCAGGGGCTGTCGTTCCTGCTGTCCCTGGGCGGTGCCGATCCGGGGATGGCCGGGGTGTCCTCCAGGTTCTGGCTCGAGGACTGGTGGGGCTTCGTCGTCCTCGCGTTCTGGATCGTCGTGCCGGTGCTGGTGGGCTACGTGCGGTTCACGCGAACCGATCTCTGATCGGTCGATGCGCGTTCGGTGAATCGATCGTCCCCCGAGGACCGGGTGATCCTTTCGAGGCACGGTTCCCGGGTGGATCGTTTCGTCACCAAGAACTATGGCCCGGTCCGCCATGACCAACGAGTGTCGAGGAGGATGACACCCGACGAACCGGATCGTGAACATCGGGACGCAATCGCCCGGAGTCGAAAACGCTGGGACTTCTGGAGTTCCCACTGGGGCCTGATCGAGCAGGACACCGTCGACATCCGGCGGGAGGCAGTCGCGCAGGTCACCCTCGAACCGGGCGACACCGTCCTCGATCTGGGCTGTGGCCCGGGCGTTAACTTCGAGATGCTTCGGGATGCTGTTGGCGCTGACGGGGAGATCGTCGGCGTCGACCTCAGCAGAAAGATGCTCGATCGGGCACGGGACCGCGTCGTCGACCACGGGTGGAACAACGTCACGCTCGTCCAGGCGGACGCCACCCGGCCGATCGTGAAAGACGAACGATTCGATGGGGCCGTGGCAACGACGGCGGTGAGTGCCACCCCGTCAGTCCGTTCCACCATCGAAAACGTCCACCACGCCCTCCGGCCCGGGAGCCGGTTCGGGCTGTACGAAATCCGTCTCGTTCCCGCCGGCCCGGGGCGCGTCCTGAATCCACTCGTTCGCACGTTCTACCGACGCTTCGGGAACTGGAACGCGGACGAGGACGTGTTCGAGGAACTCCGGCGGTCGTTCGACCGGACCGAAATCGTCCGGACGTTCGCACTGGGAACGAATTACGTCGCCGTGGCCGAGAAGGCCGAACCGTAGCCGGGATCGGGGACGAGTTTCCCGTGGGACAGGCGGTTCGACCGCCGACCGTCTGGCGATGGCGCTCCCGTCAAAGACGGTATGGACCTTCGAACCGCGAAAAGCAACACCCCGCTCCGAAAGCCACGCGCTCGTCGGAACGATTCGACGGCCGTCAGTTCCGGTGCTGACTCGTTATTTCCTCGCCGGTGGCCCTGACGTTTGCAACGGGGAGCGTGATGGTGACCGTCGTTCCGTCCCCCTCCGCGGTCGTCACCTGAATGCTTCCGCTGAGTTTCGTCACGAACCAGTTTACGATCCATAACCCCATCCCCTCGCTGTGGAGCAGCGCCGTTTCTTCGCCGTCCCGGATGACCTGCCGTTCGATCTCGGGGAGACCAGGGCCATCGTCCGCAATGCTGACGGCGACCCGTTGATCCGTCGGGCGCGAGACGGTTACAGTCACGTCCGGGTTCGGTCCGTCAGTGTGCTCGAGCGCGTTTTCGAGCAATTCCTCGAACATGACTTTCAGGGCGTGTTCCTTGCCCGGAACCGCGACGTCCAGCAGATCGGTCCGGATCGTCGCGTCGGGATACGCCTCCCGATACTCGTCACAGAGGGACTCGAGGACCGATTCGACGCTCACCGGGCCGGTGGTGTCGTCAGCTTCGATGACCGCTTTGAAACGTCTGAGTTTGTCCGCAAGCGAGAGGAGGCGGTCCGCACTCGCCACGAGACCGTCGAAGTGTTCCTGGGACTCGTCGGCGAGTTGGTCCCCAACGATGTCGGCGTAGCCCCGGACCGCGTTCAACTCGTTGCGGAGGTTGTGCCTGAGGACTCGATTCAGGACCATCAAGCGCTGTTCGTCGGTTTTCCGCTTGGTGACGTCCTGCATCACACCGATCAGTTTCGTCGTGCCGTCCTCGCGAGTCCGTTCGCACCTGGTTTCGACCCATCGTTGCCGACCGGCCTCCGTGAGGATGCGCAGGTCGAGCGAGTACGGACGGCCGGATTCAAGACACTCGTCGAACGCCTCGCGGAGTGTCTTCCGATCGGCGGGGTGATAGAATTCGAACGCCTCGGAGATCGTCGGCACGTAGTCTTCCGGCACGTCGAAAATACGCCGTGTCCCGTCGGTCCACCGAAGCGTCTCCGTGCTGGGGACGTATTCCCAGCCACCCGTCTGAGCCAGCGTCTCCGTGCGAACGAGGTGGTCCTCTTTGCGTTCGCGTTCCGATTCGATCTCGACCCGTTCGGTGACGTCTTCGACGATACAGACCACCTTCGATCCGTCGTCACCCGGCAATGGAGCCGCGTGGCCCAGAAAATGACGAACCCCCGACTTGACCGCGAGCTGATACCGGTACTCCTGGACCTGGCCAGTCTCCAGCGTGCGATCGACGACGGCCTGAAATTCGGCCGCCCGTTCCTCGGGAAACACGTCGAAGAGATCCTCGCCGACGAGTTCACTGGGGTCGTCGTACAGGAGATTCCCGCTCCGCGAGTTGGTGAGAACCTCAAGGAACTCCCCGTTCTCGTTCAATACGATGACGGGGGCGGATAACGTCCGGAGTATCCCCTCCAACGTCGTTTCCGGGGAAATCCGGGAGTCAGTCATCCGGGTTGCCTCCGATCGAGTTCCACACATTCGACGCGGGTCGTCTCGAACGCCTCGACGTCTCCAACCATGGGTAACCGAAATAACTGACCAGGGTGTTAAAAATTAAACGGCTATCTTGGCGGACTGATCGACGTCCCATTTATTGCGAAACGACCCGCTTTGCAAGCAAGTCCTCGAACTCGGCCTCGTCGATCACGGGCACGTCGTTGTCCTCGGCGTCCTCGCGTTTCGTCGCGCCCGGGTTCTCGCCGACGACGAGGTAGTCGGTGTTGCCCGAGACGCTCGACGTCGCGTTCGCGCCGTGGCGTTCCACCAGTTCCTGGGCTTCGTCCCGGGTGTAGCCCTCCAAACTCCCGGTAAAAACGAACGTCAGCCCCCCGAGTTCGTCGCCACCGGCTTCGGTTTCGACGTCCTGGGGATCGACGTGGTCGAGAAGCGCGTCGAGCGCTTCGCGGTTCGCGTCGGTGTGGAAGAAGTCGACGACGCTCTCGGCGACTGCAGGTCCGACGTCGGGCACGCGCTGGAAGGCCTCGCGGTCCTCGTTCTCGGCCGCCTCGCGGATCGCCTCGAAGGTGCCGAACTCACGGGCGATTTCGCGGGCAGTCGTCCCGCCGACGTCCGGGATGCCGAGCGCGGCGAGGAAGTCGGCGAGGGGCGGTTCGCGCGTCGCGTCGATCTCCTCTACGAGTTTCGTCGCGCTGCGCTCGCCCCATCCCTCCAGGGCGGCCAGATCGTCGGCGTCGAGTTCGTAGAGGTCGGCGAGGCCGTCGAGCAGGCCGGCGTCGACCAGTTGGTTCACCGTGCGCGCTCCCAGCCCCTCCACGTCCAGGCCGGCGTCGCCGCCGTAGTGCTCGATGGCGCGGCGCAACTGGGCCGCGCAGGCCAGTCCGCCGGTACAGAACGCGACCGGGCCGTCGCGCTCGACCGGGCTGCCACAGACCGGGCACTCGTCGGGGAACTCGAAGTGGCCCTCGCTCCCGTCCTCGACCACCTCGGCGACCTGCGGGATGACGTCGCCGGCGCGCTCGACGCGCACCCTGTCGCCCACGTCGACGCCCAGTTCGGCGATCTGCTCCGGGTTGTGCAGGCTGGCGCGGGCGACGGTGACGCCGCCGACGTCCACCGGATCGAGCAGCGCGACGGGCGTCAGCCGGCCGGTGCGACCCACCTGGACGAGCACGTCCCGCACCGTCGTCTCCTCGGTCCGGGCGGGGAACTTGTAGGCGAACGCCCAGCGGTAGTGTCGCGAGGTCGCGCCCAACTCCTCGCGGGCCTCCCGGCCGTCGACCTTGATCACGACGCCGTCGATCTCGTAGTCCAGGTCGTCGCGGACGGCCAGCAGTTCGTCGCGGTAGGCGATGGCGTCCTCGATATCGTCGACGCGCTCGACGCGGTCGTTGGTCCGGAGGCCCAGGCCCGGGAACGCCTGGAGCGCGTCCCAGTGATCGTCCCAGGGCTCGCTCGAATCCAGCACGTCGAAGAAGAAGATCGAAAGCGGACGCTCGGCCACGACGGCGGGGTCCTGCTGGCGGATCGTCCCCGCCGTGGCGTTGCGCGGGTTGGCGAAGGGCTCCTCGCCGGCCTCGATGCGTTCCCGATTGTAGGCCTGGAAGGCGTCTTTGGGCATGTGGAGTTCCCCCCGGACGGCCAGGAACGCGGGCGGGTCGCCCCGGAGGCGCTGGGGAACCGCCCGGACGGTG
This sequence comes from Natrialbaceae archaeon, assembly GCA_035269625.1. GTDB lineage: Archaea > Halobacteriota > Halobacteria > Halobacteriales > Natrialbaceae > DATFIX01. Next base: position 9,106 of record DATFIX010000138.1, on the reverse strand, counting down.
CGGACGTTCCGGGTCACGTCGTCCCCCTCGTGGCCGTCCCCCCGGGTCACGGCGCGCTGGTAGACGCCGTCCTCGTAGATCACCTCGATCGAGACGCCGTCGAACTTCGGCTCGCAGACGTAGTGCAGTTCGTCGAGGTCGAACCCGCCGTCGGCCAGGTCCGACCGGACGCGCTCGTCGAACTCGCGGACGTCCCCGGGGTCGCCGCCCATGTCGATCGAGAGCATCGGCGCGACGTGCTCGACCGTCTCGAAGGCCTCGACGGGTTCGCCGCCGACGCGCTGGGTCGGCGACCCCTCGGTGTCGAGGTCGAACGCCCCCTCCAGATCCTGCAACCGACCGAGCAGCGCGTCGTACGTGCGGTCGGCGATGACGGGATCGGCCTCGACGTAGTACCGGTAGTCGTGATACCGGAGGGCCTCCCGGAGCAGTTCGGCCTGGTCGGCCGCCTCGTCCTCGCTCAGTTCCTCGACCGGGTCGAAATCGGTCGGCGGGTCCTCGACGTACGGGTTCTCGCTCGGGCGTTGCTCGCCGGACTCGCTCATCGACGGAGCGTGCGAACGCGAGCCGTTAGTAGCTACCGCCCCGGGATCGAGGGCCGTTCGGATCGACCGGTGAACGGACGGACGACCCGCCGGCAGCAAGCCCTCATTCGACAAAATATAACATACCCGTAGTCCTTCCTTCCGGTATGGCCGAGGACGACCACGCGAAGTATCGCCCCGACGACGATGACGACGACGGGGATGGCGAGGGGGAGACCGAACCGAGGGGGTCGTCCCGGGACGAGCGACAGGACGGGAAATACGTCCACGCGCCGGCCGTCGACCTGACCGAATTCGAGGCCGACGAGACCCGGGACACCGACCGCGACGGGGGGCGTCCGGACGAACGCGAGGCCGATCGGGACGACGGATCGGCGGCCGCCGAACCGGACGAGTCGGCGGCTGAAACGACCGACGCCGACCCCGAAGACGTGGAGTGGGCCGGTGCGGTCGGCCACGCCGCCGGCGTGGAGACGCCGGTTCCACGGAACCTCACGGCGAGCATCGTCGCGGTCTTCTCGATTCTCGGGGGCGGCATGGCGCTGCTCGGACTCCTGTTCGCCGGGATCGACCTGGTGGTACTCGACTCCTTCCAGTTGCAGGTGTCGCTGCTCTCGTCCGAAGTCCTCGTGGCCGCGATTCCGGCCCAGGCCGGCGTCATCGCGGTCCTCGCGGGGTTCTACGCGGGGACCCGCGAGGAGGGGACCGAAGCCGTCGTCGCCGCCGCGGCCGGAACGTTCCTCGGCGTCGTCGTCGAAGTCGTCCTCGTGACCGTGTTCGTCTCGACTTCGGCGAACCTGGCCCTCCGGACGGAAAACCTGGTCCTCACCGCCGCCTTCCTCGGGATCGTCATGGCCGGGGTCACCGCCGGGTCCGCGGTCCTCTACGGTCGATACATCACCCATCCGGACGGCCTCCTCGGGGCACTCTCCGATCGACTGGCGACCGAGGAGCGCCGTGGGGCGTCCTCGCGAACCCGGAAGTGACCGGCGGCCGATCCGGTCGACGATCACGCTGACCCGGCCGGCTCTGCCGGAACCCGGGCACAAAAGACCGCGAATCTCGTCGCTTCGAACGTGACGGGTTCCGACGAGCGGTCGGAGACGGATTCGGACGAACGATTGCTGACGGGCTACTCCGGACGGGTGCTGATCGCGATTTCGGTCGGCTGGGCGCTCGTCCAGATGGGCCGGCTCGTGCTCTCGCCGCTCCTGCCGACGATCATCGAAGACCTCGAGATTACCCCCTCCACAGCGGGGCTCTCGCTGACGCTGCTGTGGGGGCTGTACGCCCTCCTGCAGTACCCGAGCGGCCGCCTCTCGGATCGACTCTCGCGCCGGACGCTGCTCGTGGGCGGACTGATCCTGGCCGTGACCGGCTTCGCGCTGTTCACGGTCGCGACGACCTATCCGATCTTCCTGGTCGGGATCGTCGTTCTCGGGGTCGGTGCGGGCCTGTACCCCACCGCGGCGCGGGCGCTCGTCTCCGACCTGTTCGTCGAGCGCCGGGGACAGGCCTACGGGCTACACACTGCCTCAGGGGACATCGGCGGCGCCACGGCCGCCGGGCTGGCGGTCGTCGCGCTCGCCGTGGCCGTGTGGCAGTCGGCCTTCCTCCCCATCGTCGTTGGGCTGTCGGCCGTCGCGGTCGCCCTGCACGTCTGGGGTCGGGAGCCGTATCGAGTCGAGCGCGTGCCCCTGGAGATCAGGGCGACGGCGCGACGCCTCCTCAGTTCCTCGCGCACCCGCCGGTTGCTGTTCGCGTACACGCTCTACGCGTTCGTCTGGCAGGGCGCGACGGGCTTTCTCCCGACGTTCCTGCAGGCCGAGAAGGCGTTCACGCAGGGGCAGGCAAGCGCCGGGTTCGCCGTCCTCTTTCTCGTCGGCGCGGTCGTCAAGCCCACCGCCGGGACGCTGGGCGACCGGACCGACAGTCGGCGACTCGCGGCCGCGAGCATGGGCCTGGGCGCGCTGGCGCTCGCTGGGACCATCCTCCTCGAGGGCCTGCTGGTCATCGGCCTCGCGCTCGCCGTCTTCGCCGCCGGCCTGATGGCCGTCCCGCCGGTCCTGCAAGCGTACCTGATGGACGTCTTCCCGGATGGGACCATGGGCGGCGACCTCGGTGCGATGCGGACGACCTACATCACTCTCGGGGCGACCGGCCCGACCTACGTCGGCGTCGTCGGGCAGTACGCCAGTTACCGGCTGGCCTTCTTCGGGCTGGTCGCCTGCCTGGTCGTCAGCGGGACGATCCTGCTGGCGCTGTCCTTTGGCGGCGACTGATCGAAAACGATACCCCGAGAAACTGGAGGGCGATCAGAACGACAGGAACTGCCGGAGGCGGTCACGAAGCGACGGCTCCCCGGGCGGCTCGTCCCTCGTTTCGTCGCGTTCTTCGAGGATTCGTTCGTACCGATCCACGACCGCCCGGCGACGGTCGCGTTCGGTTTCGAGTGCGTCTTCCAGGGCCGACACTCGCGACTGGAGGACGGCGATCCTGGTCTCCTGGAGGGCAGCCTGCTGGATCGAAAGCGAGCGATTCGAGGAGAACGGCGCGAAGTCGTCGTGGGGCGACGGGTCGCCGGGGGTCGGACGCGTTTCGGCCGTCGGCGGGCGATCGATGGCGGTCGGCTCGTCGGGCTGGTCGGCGGACATGGGCGCTCACTGTTCGGGCGCACGTTGCAAAAAGGTAAGTCAGCCAATCGCGGGACGCGCGTCCGACGTCGCGCCCTCGGCCGGTCGGCGGTGCGGTGGTAACAGACCGCCTCGGTCACTCGGCCAGGCGATCGAGGATCGCGTTCACGTCGTTCGGGACGGGTTCGGGATCGGTGCCGGCCTCGGCGGCCGCGTCGGGGTCCTTGAGCAGGTGCCCCGTCGTCAGGCAAACCACGTCGGCGTCGGCCTCGACAACGCCCTCCTCGCGGAGTTGGCGGAGGCCGGCGACGCTGGCGGCGGAAGCCGGTTCGACGCCGACGCCCTCGGCGGCGAGGTCGCGCTGGGCCGCCGTGATCGCCTCGTCGGAGACGGCGACGGCCGTCCCGTCGGTCTCGCGGAGCCCCGGCAGGGCCTTCGGCGCGTTGACGGGGTCGCCGATCCGGATGGCCGTCGCCCGCGTCTCGACGGTCTCCCAGCGCGTGACGTCGTCGCGCCCGTCCTCGAAGGCTTCGACCAGCGGGGCCGCGCCCGCAGCCTGGACGCCGGCCAGGCGTGGCACGTCCTCGCGGTCGAGCGCGCCGGCCTGGACGAGTTCGCGGAACGCCTTGAACAGCGCGGCGGTGTTCCCGGCGTTGCCCACCGGGAGAACGATCCAGTCCGGCGTCCGGCCGTATTCGTCGCGGAACGCCTCCAGGATCTCGAACCCGATGGTTTTCTGGCCCTCCAGGCGGAACGGGTTCAGCGAGTTCAGGAGGTAGGCCTCGCCGCGGTCGGTCAGTTCGCCCACGATGTCCAGGCAGTCGTCGAAGTTGCCGTCCACCTCGAGGATGCGGGCCCCGTGGAGGCTCGCCTGGGCGACCTTCCCGGCCGCGACCTTGCCCGCGGGGAGCAAAACGAGCGTCTCCATGTCGGCCCGGCCGCCGTAGGCCGCCAGGGCGGCGGAGGTATTGCCCGTCGAAGCGCACGCGAGGCGGTCCACGCCGACGGCCTGGGCCGCCCGGACCCCGACGGTCATCCCGCGATCCTTGAAGCTCCCCGTCGGGTTCAGCCCCTCGTGTTTGATCCGGAGCGTTCGCACGTCGAGGTCAGCCTCCAGCCGCGGGACGCGGTGGAGCGGGGTGTCACCTTCGGGAAGGGAGACGCCCTCCGCGAAGGGGAGCGCGTCGGCGTAGCGCCAGACGCCCCGTTCGTCGGACCCCTCGTGCGCCTCGAAGTCGTTCCAGGTCGGCAGGTCGTCGTACCGGACCTCCAGCAACCCGCCGCATTCGTCGCAGGTGTAGCGGACGTCCTCGAACGGCGGAAACGTCGCTCCACAGTCGATACAGGCGAGCCAGACGCCGTCCGTCGCTTCGGGCGGTGGCGAGGGCGGGTCGGCCGAGAGACTGAGCGCGTCCATCGTTCGGTGGATGACCGGCGACGAGGATAAGACCGTGGGAATCCGGTGCCCTTCGCCGGGGACGGGACCGGAGCCTGCGCCGCCGACCTACGGCCGACCGTCGCCGAAGCCGTCGATCGTCTCGTGGACCTGGTCCGCCCACGCGTCCAGTGCCGTGTGGAGCATCTCCTTGGCCTCCGGCAGCGGCTTGGGATTGTACTGGTAGACGTAGCCGCCCGAGTCGAGCAGGCGACGGTCGCGCTCGGCCAACCCGTGATCCAGCAGGGTCGTCAGCGAGCGGTTCACGTTGCTCCGGTCGCGCTCGAGTTCGTCCGCCAGTTCCTCGACCGTGCTCGCCGGCTGTTCCGCGAGTGCCAGGTACGTGCGCGTCACGTGTGGCTGAACGCCGAACACGCAGGTCATGACCTCGTGGAAGGTCGGGTTCGACTCCTCGAGCAGGTCGAGCATGTCCTCGGCCCCGGAATCGGTCATATCCCCGATAGGCAGCGGCAGCGAGATAAACCTGTGCCTCCGTTTACCACGGAAACGTCGTGGCGGCGACGATTCGATCGCCCGTCGGTCCGACGTGGCACGTGGAGGATGAGGCTTTTCCTGACCCGCGTCGATAGCGCGGGTATGGACATCGTCGTTTTCGGCGCGGGGAGCCTGGGGAGCCTGTTCGGCGGACTGCTGGCCCGCGAACACGACGTGACCCTCGTCGGACGGGACGAGCACGTCGAGGCGATCGAAACCTCGGGCCTCCGGGTGACCGCCGGGTTCGAAGAACCACCCGAGAGCGACCTCGCGGACGCGTTCGACTTCACCGTCGATCCCGACGCGACGACAAACGGCCGGAACCTGTCGGCCGACCTCGCGCTGGTGACTGTCAAGGCCTTCGACACCGAGACGGCCGCCGCCGACCTCGCAACCGGGTCGTTCGACGTCGTTTGCTCGCTTCAGAACGGCATGGGCAACGAGGCGATCCTCGCGGATCACCTCGATTTCCCCGTGCTGGCCGGCACCACCACGTACGGCGCAATCCAGGGAGCGCCGGGGCGCGTCGAGTGCACCGGCCTCGGCGAGGTCGTCCTCGGCCCCCGCCAGGGCGGCACGTCGCCCGAGGCCGACCGCGTCGGCGAAGCGTTCCGGACGGCCGGCTTCAACGTCGAAGTGGCCAGGGACATGCCCGGACGACTCTGGAAGAAACTGGCAGTCAACGCGGGCATCAACGCCGTCACGGCTCTCGCCCGGGTCCCGAACGGGGGCGTCCTCGACGGGCCGGCGAACGAACTCGCCCGGGACGCGGCCCGGGAGACGGCCCGGGTCGCCAGGGCCCACGACGTCGCCCTGTCCGATCACGAGGCCGTCGCCGCCGTCGAATCGGTCGCCGACGCCACGGCCGCGAACACTTCCTCGATGCAACAGGACGTGCTCGACGGGGGACGGACGGAGGTCGACGCCATCAACGGCTACGTCGCCGAACGGGCGGCCGACCTCCGCGAGGGGCGGGCGACGACCGAGGCCGACGCCTACGAGATCACGACCCCCGTGAACCGGACGATGGCGAACCTCCTCCGGGCGTGGGAACGCGGGCGCGACCGCCGACCGTAGGACAGCGCGTCAGTCGATGTAGCCGAGGTCTTCCAGGCGATCCATCGCGTCGTCGCTCATGTCCGCGAGGACGTCCTCGTCCTCGACGGCTTTCCACTCGCCGCCGGCACGCTCCTCGAACGTCGAAAGCGCCGACTCGATCTCCGCACACAGATCGTCGCCGGACCCGACAAGGTTCTCGGTCTCGCCCGGGTCCCCGGCGAGGCGATAACATTCGTCGGCGATGCGCTCGTTGCGGACGTACTTGCCGTCCGGACGCCTGGCGGCCCGCATCCGCGAGTAGAACCGCGAGTCTTCATCGAGGTCGATCCCCGCTGCGTCGGCCTTGTTCTCCAGTTGTTTCAGCTCCACGACCGGCCGGTAGTACTCGACGAACGCGTACTCGGGGTCGATGGCGACCCGGCGTTCGTGGTCCGGGCCGGCCGCGAAGTCGCGATAATCCCCGGACAGGAGCGATCGCGTGGGGTCGAACGGCTGGGTCGCGTCCCGGGCCTCGACGCCGGCGTGATCGAGGACGGTGTGATAGAGGTCGATCAACTCGACCTGGTCCTCCCGCCGTACTGGGTCCATGTCGGGATGCTTGATCAGCAGCGGGACGTTCACCAGCGGGTCGTAGATGCCGAACTCGTGGCCGTAGAGGTCGTGCTCGCCGAACAGTTCGCCGTGGTCGGCCACGACGACGACCATCGTGTCCTCCCAGAGGTCCTCGGCCTTCAGCCAGTCGAACAGGCGCTCGAGTTCCGCGTCGATGTGGCGGATCTCGGCGTCGTACAGCCCCTGGATGGCCGCCCACTCGTCGTCGTCGATCGAGCAGGCCCCGCAGTTGTACTCCTTGGAGTTCTGGCAGACTTCGGTGGAGTCGACGCCCGGTGCGAACTCCTGCCGGTATTTTTCGGGCGGATGGTACGGCAGGTGGGCGTCCATGAGGTTGATGAACGCGAAGAAGGAATCGTCCCGGTCGTCCGCGTCACCGATGAACTCCATCGTCCGGTCGATCACCTGGGGCGTTTTCGAGTCGGCCCCCTCGCTGTTGGCGAAGTACTCGTGAAAGCGGTTGCCGACCGAAACCATCCAGTCCGCCACCCGCCGAAGCGACTCGTTGTCGTTGAGGGTCTTCCAGGCACGGGCCATCGGCCCCGAGAGGAACTCGCCGGGCATCACCTCGAAGAAGTTGTCCTGATCGTCGAACCCGTCGGTGAGGTGCGTGTACGGCGTGATCCAGGCGTTCGAGGAATAGCAGGCGGTCGCGTGGGTGTCCGACAGCGACTCGGCGAGCGTCGTCGCCCCCTCGAGATACGGGTTCTCCTGGCTGGCGCCGTGCTGGCTCGGGTAGAGACCGGTAAACATCGAGGCGTGGACCGGCAGCGTCCAGGGTGCGGGCGCGACGGCCTCGTCGAAGACGGTCGCCTCCTCGGCGACGGTCTCGAGTCCCGGGGTCGTCGCCCGGTCGTAGCCGTAGACCGAGAGGTGGTCCTTGCGGACCGTGTCCATGACGACGAAGAGGACGTTCCCCGGCGCGTCGGCGGTGCTCATACCTTGATCCCGGGTGACGAACGGATTAATACTGTTGCTTTTCGGCTACCGTCGAAACGACGACCAGCGATCGAAACCGGATCAGAACGGGGCCTCGGGCCCCTCGTCGTCCTCGCCTTCCTCGGCGCCCGGCCCGGGGAACGATGTCTCGACGCTCCCACCGCGGCCGCCGGCCGTGTGACTGGGGCCACCATCGCCGGGCATCCCGGTGTCGGCGTAGACTTCAGTGATCTCTGGGATCTCCTTGGTCATGCGGCTCTTGATCGCCTGGATGGTCATCGGCGAGATGCCACACCCGCTGCAGGCGCCGGTCAACCGGATCGTGACCTCCCCGGTTTCCGGGTCGAGGTCGCGGATCGCCGCGTCGCCCCCGTGCATCTGTATCTGCGGGAAGTTCCGCATGAGGAAGTTCCCGACGCGCTCCCTGAGATCGTCCGCCTCGTCCTGCGTTTCCGTGCTCATTACCTCCGCATAAGGAATCACCGCTCTTGTACCTTTGGTTCACCTAAACCCGTGGAACGGCGTGGCGTGCGACGACCCCGACTATCGGCCTATTCGGGGTCCGAGTCGACGTCGAACACCCGGCGAAGCTCCGCTTCGAGTTCGTCGACGTACGTAGCGAGGACCGTCTCGAACCGGTCGGCGTCCGCCAGGGCGTCGTCGATCCGGGCGGAGGGATCGTCGGGCAACTCGATCCGGAACCCCTCATTCTCCTCGTAGAAGGGTTCGCTCTCGGCCAGCACGTGCTGGTCGATCGCATGGATCAGTTCGGAATCGTACTGCCGGTCCATCCTGTCGAACGCCCCCTTGTAGGCCTGTTGGAGTTCGGCGAAGTAGTGTTCGTACTTGTCCTCGAACTTTCCCGGATCGAAGTCGGACATGGCCGGGCGTTGGCGTCGACGAAGATAAGTCGGACGGTGGTGGTCCGAATCCCGTCGATTTTCCGTGGATCGGTAATCCTTCCCGACCGGCCACGCTACGCCGTCTATGGTCGATCAGGAGCGGACCGATCCCCGGTACTTCTACGACGAGTACGGCGAGCAGGAGTGGAACCGCCTCGACCGGGACTTCTTCCACCGCCTCGAATGGGACGCGACGATCGAGGCCCTCGACGCGAACCTGCCCGAACCGGGGTCATCGAGAATCCTCGACGTCGGCGGCGGCGCCGGTCGATACAGCATCTGGCTCGCCGAACGGGGACACGAAGTCGTCCTCGCCGAATTAAGCCGGGAACAGCGCGAGCTCGCCCGAGAGAAAACCGCCGAACGCGGGGTTGAGGACCGTGTTGCGATCCACGCCGGGGACCTCCGCACTCTCGGGTATGCCGACGACGCGTTCGACGCCACCTGTTGTCTGGGCGGACCCCTCTCGCACGTCCTCGACGGTGA
>DATFIX010000137.1:0-7785 GCA_035269625.1 Natrialbaceae archaeon | reverse complement strand
CCGGCGATACCGACGCCACTGCGCGAGCCATGCTCGTCTCCCGGGACGTCGGCGAGATCGAACTCGGCGCACCGTTCCCCGACGCCGTCTTCGACGGGGAACGCCGGATGGCCGCGCTCGCCGACGAGCAGTCCGCGGTTGGCGACCAGTACTTCCTCACGACCAACACGGTCCTCTTCGAGGAGGACGCCGTGGCGGTCAACGACAGCCTCGTGCTCGTGGTTCCCCTGGCGCTCCTGCTGATCCTGCTGGCGCTCACGATCGCCTACCGCGACGTGCTGGACATCACCCTGGGCCTCGCCGGCACCGGGGTCGCCCTCGTCTGGACGTTCGGGCTGATGGGGTGGGTGGGTATCCCGGCCGACGAGTTCACCTCGATCGTCGTCCCCGTCCTGTTGATCGGGCTGTCGATCGACTACGGCATTCACACCTTCATGCGCCACCGCGAGGAGCGAGTCCAGAACGGTGACGGGACCGGTTCGGGTCGCTCCAGTCGGGAAGCCATGCGCTTCTCCCTCGCTGGCGTCGGACTGGCGCTCGTGTGGGTCACCGTTACCGCCGGCGTCGGGTTCCTCTCGAACCTCACCAGCGACTTCCAGACCCTCCGCAACTTCGGCATCGCGACGTCGCTCGGTCTCGTCTCGGCGCTGGCCGTCTTCACGACGCTGATCCCCGCCCTCAAGATCGAACTCGACGGCGTGTTCTCGCGGTTCTCCCGCCGGGCCAGTCCGAAGAAAGCCTTCGGGACGGCCGGTGGGGCTTTCGGTCGGGTCCTCTCTTTCGGCACCGTCGCCGCCCGACGTGCGCCGACGCTGGTCATCACGCTCGCCCTCCTGACCACGGCCGTCGGCGCGTACGGCGGCCTCCAGCTCGAAGCCAGTGTCGACCAGGAGACTTTCGCCGACGACCCGCCGGCCTGGATGCACAATCTTCCGGAACCGTTCAAGCCCGGCGAGTACACCGCCAGGGAGAAACTGGCGTTCGTCGACGACCGGTTCACTCGCGGCGACGACACCACGCTGTTCGTCCTGGTCGAAGGCGCGGTGACCGACGACGACGTCCTCGAACGACTGGCCGCTGGCGAGGCCGTCGCCGCCGACAGCGACGCCGTCCTCAAGAGCGACGACGGTCGAACCCCGGTCACCAGCCCGCTGTCGCTGCTCCGCTCGGTCGCCGCCGTCGACCCCGAACTCGGCGCTGCCTATCGGGCTGCCGACACCGACGGGAACGGCGTGCCCGACCGCGACGTCGCCGCCCTGTACGACCGCCTGTTCGCCGTCGCGCCCGAGGCCGCAAGCGGCGTCATCGAGCGAACTGAGGACGGCGAGTACGCCTCGCTCCTGATGAGCGTCCCGACCCGCGGCGACGTCGACACGCGCGTCGCCACGGCCGCGATCCGCGACGTCTCCGACGCAGTCGACGCGGACACGGCCGCCATCACGGCGACGCCCACCGGCGCCCGCGTCATCCTCTCGATCACCATCGCGAGCCTGATGAACAGCGTGCTCGTGACGCTGTTCGTCACCCTGGGCGTCGTCATCCTCCTGTTGACCGTCGGCTACCGGATCGCCGAGGGGAGCGCGACGCTCGGGTTCGTCACCCTGCTCCCGGTCGCGTTCGGCGTGGCGTGGTTCTTCGGGACGCTCTGGGTCCTGGGGATCGATCTGAACCTGCTAACCAGCGTCATCGCCTCGATCACGGTCGGTCTGGGCGTCGACTACAGCATCCACCTCAGCGAGCGCTACAAGCAGGAACTGGCCCGCCACGGTTCGGTCTGGGACGCCATGGAGACCACCACGACCGGCACCGGCGGCGCGCTCGTCGGCGGGTTCGCCACCACGGTCGCTGCCTTCGCGACCCTCTCACTGGCGACCTCGCCCGGCCTCCAGCAGTTCGGCATGCTGATCGCCCTCGCGCTGGTGTACGCCTTCGTCAGCACCATGCTGTTGTTGCCCAGCCTGCTGGCGGTCTGGACGCGCCACTTCGGTCCGACCGACGTGTCCTTCGAGTCCCGTGTGCCGGTCGGCACGCCGGTTCCCACTGCCGACGACGACTGATCGGGTCCGGATCGCAATCGCCGGTGCTCTCAACTGTCCGATCCCGGCACCGACTTCCGACGACCGGACTTCTATTGCGCCATCCTTCCTCTAGCTCACCATGACTGCCACGTCCGACGTCAGACTCGAACACAACACTGCCGGCGAGGTCGAAAACTACCTCGAAACCGACGATCGAATCCTGATCCCGGTCGGAAGCGTCGAGCAACACGGCGATCACCTGCCGCTGGGCACCGACTCCTTCGTCGCCCGTGAACTCGCGCTGTCGGCCGCCGAGGACCTCGACGTGCTGGTCGCCTCGCAACTGTGGTACGGCTGGTCCCCCCACCACATGGCCCGGGGCGGCACCGTCACCGTCGACAGCGACGTGCTGCAGGACCTGGCGTTCGAGGTGGTCGAGTCCCTGGCCGAGCACGGCTTTCGCAACGTCGTCTTCGTCAACGGCCACCGGGTCGTGAACGTCCCGTGGCTCCAGATCGCCGCGGAGCGCTGCCAGCGCGAACTCGACGTCAGCGTCGAGATTTTCGACCCCGCCTACATGCAACAGGAGGTCCTCGACGAACTCGACGTCGGCACGATCGGCCACGGCGACCCCCTCGAAACGTCCCACCTCATGTACCTCATGCCCGACGCGGTCGATCTGGACGCCGCCGTCGACTACGAACCGGACGAGGGAGAGCTGCACCACGTCGATCCGAGCGACGACCGGGATACCCTCGCGTACGTCCCCGGCACCGTCGAGGAGATGCGCGAACTCGTCGAGAAATCGGGCGGGACGAAGGGTAACCCCTCCGAGTCCTCCGAGGACGTGGGGCGACGGCTCCACGAGCATCTGGTCGATCGGCTAGTGACGGTGATCGAGGGGATGGCGAACGGCGAGTAGGCCATCGGTTCCAGCGCTCAGTCCTCGTCCTCCCAGTACGAGACGTCGTCGTCGATCCGGTAGTAGCCGTACAGCGATCGATCGTCCCGACTCCCCGGCGGCGCGCCGACGAACACGCCGAGCTTTTCCGAATCCGGGTAGACCGTCACGTCGGGTTCGTTCATGGTCGAAATCGCGAGATAGCGCAGCGTTTCCTCGCCGTCGTTGATCACCCGATGACCGCCGGTCTCGTTCGCGGGCAGTGGGACGTAATCGCCCTCCCCGAGGTCGTACTCGTCCCCGTCGAGGCGGATCGTCCCGGTCCCCGACAGCACGAAAATGGCCTCCTCGTTCGCGGTGTGGTAGTGGTACGGCCAGGATCGGGCACCGGCCGGCAACTCGTATAGGCTGCATCCGAGGGCCTCGCTTCCCGCGGCCTCGCCCAGTTGCTTTCGCCTGAATCTGGTCTCCCCGTGGTCGCGTTCGCTCCATTCGAGGTCGGACTCGTCGACTGGCTCCATACCCCCGCGAGAGGGATTCGTGCGGTTAACTCTTGCCGGCGGAAGAATCCGGGGGCGCTGGATTCCGGGCCTCACTCGCCGAGTTCGTCGCGAGCCATCGCCTCGATCCGATCGAGGCCCGTCTCCAGGCGCTCCACGCTGTTGGCGAAACTGATCCGGATCCGGCCCTGCCCGGCGTCGCCGAACCCGTCGCCTGGGGCGACCACGACGCCGTACTCCTTCAGGAGGCGCTCGGCGACGTCCATCGAGGTGCCCTCCAGGGGGCTCACGTCCACGAACGCGTAGAACGCGCCCTCCGGGCGCGGACAGGACAGCCCGGGCATCTCGTCGATCCGATCCATGACCAGGTCGCGCCGCCGGTGGAACGCCTCGCGCATCTCCTCGATCGGTTCCCGGGGGCCGGTCAGCGCGGCGATGGCGGCGTGCTGGGCGACGCTTGAGGCACAGGCGGTCGTCGACTCGTGGATCTTCGTCACGTGGTCGATGACCGTCTCGGGGCCGGCCAGCCAGCCCAGTCGCCAGCCGGTCATCGCGTACTCCTTCGAGCAGGTCCCGACCGTCAGGACTCGTTCCGGGTGCTCGACCAGGCCGGCGATGCCGCGGTACTCGCCCTCGTAGGTGAGCGCGGCGTAGGACTCGTCGGCGATGACGTAGGCGTCGTGACGGGTCGCCGCGTCGACTACCTCGCGGACGGCGTCGTCGTCGAACACCCGTCCGGTCGGGTTCGAGGGCGAGTTCAGCATTACCAGCGCCGTGTCCGCCGAAAGCGCCTCGATCACGCGCTCGGGGTCGAGGTCGAACCCCTCGGCCTCGGGCATCGGAACCTCGACCGGGCGGGCGTCCGCGAGGCGGGCCTGCTGGACGTAATTCGGCCAGGAGGGCGACGGAATGACGACTTCCTCGTCGGGTCCGACGACGGCCAGCATCGCCAGGTGGAGCGCCTCCATCCCGCCGGCGGTCACCGTGATCGCGTCCGGGTCGACGTCGACGCCGCGGTCTTTCTGTAGACGGTCCGAAATGGCCTGCCGGAGTTCCGGCAGCCCCGCGTTCGAGGTGTAGTGGGTCGCGCCGCCCCGGGCCGCCTCGAACGCCGCCTCCGTAATGTGTTCGGGCGTGTCAAAGTCTGGTTCGCCGACTTCCAGGCGGACGAGGTCCTCGTCGTCGCTCGCTTCGGCCATGTCGAACATCACGCGAATCTTCGATCGGTCCACCGACGCCACGCGGTCGGTGACGGGAGTTGCCATGTGAAGGCTACGCGGTCGTGCCACCAAAGGGGTTCGTGCACCGGCGGCATCGTCCGGTCCTGTACGGCCTGCCAGAAAACGAAGCCGCGAGAGAACGAAAAGGGTCGAACAGCGAGAGCGGCCCTAGAACAGACCCGAGATGTTGCCGTCGGCGTCGATGTCCATGTCGGCCGCGGCGGGGCGGGCCGGGAGGCCGGGCATCGTCATGACGTCACCCGTGAGCGCGACGACGAAGCCGGCGCCGGCCGAGGGGTAGAGTTCGCGCACGTCGAGTTCCCAGCCCTCGGGCACGCCCTTCTTCGAGGCGTCGTCGGACAGCGAGTGGAAGGTCTTGGACATGACGACCGGAACGTCGTCCAGCCCCATCTCCTCGAGTTGCGCGATGTCCTCCTCGGCGCTGCCGACGTAGTTGACGCCGTCGGCGCCGTAGATGTTCTTCGCGACCGTCTCCATCTTGTCCTTGAGCGAGTCCTCGAGGTCGTAGAGGGGCTCGAAGTCGGCCTCGTCGTTCTCGACGGCGTCGACGACCTTCTCCGCGAGTTCGACGCCACCCTCGCCGCCGTCCTCGAAGACGCGGGAGACGGCGGCGCGGACGCCCATCTCGTCCTCGTAGTGCTCGAGGACGGCATCGAGTTCGGCCTCGGTGTCCTCCGGGAACTTGTTGATCGCGACGACGACGGGGACGCCGAACTGCTGGAGGTTCTTGACGTGCTGGTCGAGGTTCGCCAGGCCGGCCTTCACGGCCTCGACGTCCTCGCCCTCGAGTTCCTCCTTGTCGAAGGGCCACATGTCCTTGCCGTGGTACTTGAGCGCCCGGATGGAGCCGACGATGACCGTCGCGTCGGGGCTGATGTCGCCCAGCTGGCAGACGACGTCGTAGAACTTCTCGCCGCCGAGGTCCGAGCCGAAGCCGGCCTCGGTGATGAGGTAGTCGCCCATCTTCAGGCCGACCTTGTCGGCGATGAGGGAGTTGGTGCCGTGGGCGATGTTCGCGAAGGGACCGCCGTGGACGAGCGCGGGCGTGCCCTCGATGGTCTGGACGAGGTTCGGGCGGAGCGCGTCACGGAGCAGGATGGCGGTCGGGCCATCGGCCTCGATGTCGCCGGCCGTGACCGGGTCGCCGTCCTCGTCGTAGGCGACGATGATGCGACCGATGCGCTCCTTGAGGTCCTCGAGGCTGTCGGCCAGACAGAGAATGGCCATCAGTTCGGAGGCGGCCGTGAGCAGGTGGCCGTCCTCGCGAGTGGTCCCGCTGGACTCGCCGACGCCGACGATGGTGTTCCGGAGCGCGCGGTCGTTCATGTCGACGGCGCGCTGCCACTGGACGTTCTTCGTGTCGATGTTCAGTTCGTTGCCCTTCGAGATGTGGGCGTCGAGCATCGCGGAGATGAGGTTGTGGGCGGCCGTCAGGGCGTGAATGTCGCCCGTGAAGTGGAGATTGATGTCCTCCATCGGCAGGACCTGCGACCAGCCACCGCCGGCCGCGCCGCCCTTGATGCCGAAGACCGGGCCCAGCGAGGGTTCCCGGACGGCGATCATCGTGTCCTTGCCGATCCGGTTGAACGCCTGGCCCAGGCCGACGGTCGTAACCGTCTTCCCCTCGCCCAGCGGCGTCGGGGTCATCCCCGTGACGAGGACGAGGTTGCCGTCCTCCTCGTCACCCTCGACGAGTTCGTCGATCTTCTCCTGGCTCAGTTTGGCCTTGTAATCGCCGTACAGTTCGAGGTCGTCCTTGTCGACGCCGAACGGTTCGGTGATCTCCCAGATGGGTTGCTTCTCTACCGATTGTGCGATCTCGTAGTCAGTCTCGGGTTCAGAGGACATTTCACCGTAGGAATACCCGCTTTCCCCACATTAATCTACTCATCTTGATTGATAGAAACGTCTGGCTAGATCCACGGTCTGCAGGCGCGGTGGCCGGATCGCTGTCGGACGGGGTCGAAACCCCAATGTACAAAATCGGTGTCTACGGGGCAGAAATTGGTTTATTGGGCAATTCTCGATGACCCCCGACGAGAAACTCGGCCATCCCTCCGTCGCGCCACCGCGTTAGATTTCAATGCCAGCACAAGTTACAACATCGTGATATTTCCTCGCACGGTGGACGGTCGTGGGTCGCTCGCCCCCGGGGCCAGTGCACTTCCGGGAACGGAACGCCGAGGGCCGAAAACGGACGGACGGCGCACCGATGCTTTGATAGTGTCCCGCCCCGAGAATTTCCGACGATATTGAACGTCGATACTCGAACCCTCCGTATTGCGCTGCTCGTAACGGTCGTCGTACTGGTGCTCCCACTCGCCAGCGGGTTCGTCACCCACCACGACCCGACTGACACTTCGGGTCCTGTCAATCGAACCGACGCCCCCCGAAATCCCGGTCAGTCGCCGGGACATCTCGCGTACGTGGTCGACGCGGCAGGACCGGGACAACTGACGGTCGTCAACCGAACAACGGGGGAAACGGTCTTCAAAACGACCGAGCACGAACTCTACCACGACGCCGATCCGTCGCCTGCGGGCGAAACGACCCTCATGTACGTCGCGAGTGACGTTCGGGGCGAAGCCGTCTGCCCGGACCGACTGAAAACCCCGTGCACTCACAACGTCATCGAACGAGTCAACTACTCGACGGGCGAGACCGAACGGCTGTACGGTCGGTTTCTCAATTACAGCGGTTCGTCACAGACCCACGACGTGGACCGGATCTCCGACACGAAATACCTCGTCGGCGACATCAAGTTCGATCGGATATTCGTGGTGAACGTCCGAACGGACACTATCGAGTGGACGTGGAACGCGTCCTCGGCGTTCGACCCGTCCTCGGGCGGGAAGTCGGGTGACTGGACGCACCTGAACGACGTCGAGGTCCTGTCCGAGGACCTGTACATGGTCAACCTGCGCAACCAGGATCGGGTGGCGTTCGTCCATCGGGATCGAGGACTGCTGGAGAACTGGACGCTCGGCGCGGAAGACGACTACGACACGCTCTACGAACCGCACAACCCGGACTACATTCCGGCGGAGAACGGCGGTCCGGCGGTCCTGATCGCGGACAGCGAGAACAACCGCGTCGTCGAGTATCAGCGCCGGAACGGCACCTGG
>DATFIX010000136.1:0-2780 GCA_035269625.1 Natrialbaceae archaeon | reverse complement strand
TTCGCGTAGTCCGTCACCGCGAACTGGTACCCCAGCAGTATCGTCGCCACCGAGAGCGCGACGGCCGTCCCGGCGGCGAAGAGTCGACCGTACCGGGCGTGGGCATCGGTGCCGGTTACGGTGGCGGACGCGAACGCCGTGGCTGCGCCGACGCTCGAAACGAGCGCAACGGAGACGAGAACGCTTCCGATCATCCGGAACTCGGCGATCGCGTCGCGGGCCCGGACTGGGTGCGGGCCATTTCAGTCCCCGTCCAGGAACTCCTCGGCATTGGCGACGCTCCGTCGAACGTCCTCGAGTACTGACTCCCACTCCACGTCGCCGTACACCCAGTTGATCCCGACCGACGTGGAGAGGGCCATCAACTGGTCCAAATCCTCCCTCGAGAGCCCGTCTGCTTTCAGAGCCGCCTCCCACTCGGCCCAGAATTCGTCGGTCAGCCCGGCGAGGAGTTCGTCCCGAAACCCGGTAGAATACATGACCGAGTCCGAACCCTTCGGACTCGCAATTCGGCGCTTGTTCTCCTCGATTTCGCTCTCGAACGTCGACTGCAGCCGATCCCTGAGGGCTTCCGGTTCCGGTACCGCCGGGAGGTCCTGGTCGTCCATATCGACGAGTGGGGTGCGATGAACAAATAAACGTTGTAAGGAAAAACCACCCCCCTTTATTTACGTTGGCGGTGGCGAGTCGACGCACCCGACGGAGTTCCCGCCGTGTCCGATGATGAGTGCAACGACCGCCCGAAACGAACCAGATCGGGTTCCTGCCGACCCGACGTTCAACCCTAAAAAACGTCCTCCAGGAGCTTCGACTGGGCGGCCGAGAGGTGTTCGCTGAACGTGGAGAGTCCGATGTCAAGCGCCTCGGCCACGTCGCCGGCGTTCGCCCGCTTGGGATAGTCGAAATAGCCCATCTCGAAGGCGGTTCGCAGGACCTCCTCCTGGCGTGGCGTGAGCTTGCTTCGGTCGATCCAGATCGGGACGTCCTCCTCGAGGTCGTCCGTCTGCTGGAGGCTCTGCAATCGGATGCCGTCGAACGAATCACGGAGGTCAGTGACGAGTTCGTTCAGGTCCTCGAGCGAGGAGACGAAAAAGGAGATGGAGAGACCACGGTGTTCGACCCGGATGGTTTCGATCGGATACCCCGCCTCTTCGATGCGGTTGCAAATACAGTTCCCGTGTGATCGTTCGAACCGGAACCTGGTTTGGTTCTTACCCTCGAACACGGTTTCGACGCCGCTCCCGTCCGTTTCGGCGTTCTCGGCGTCAGGAAACTGCCTGCCACTAACCGTGAATTCCTCGACGATGTTTTCGTCCTCGTCGGGCAGGCTCCACGAGATCATCGACACCGTTTCGTCGTCGTTCGAAGAAATCCTAGAGACTGGACAACAATCTGGCACCTCGGCGTGGATTTGAACCCGAATCTCGCCATCCATGTATGAATTATGTAGAACCTAACCCCTATTGAGACTTATGTTGTTGAAAGGTTAGCTGATATTGATATTATTTTTCCAAATGACTGTCAGTATCTGTCCCACTGTAGCTCGGGGTCGAGCACTTCGGGCGAGCCACGAGCGGGGCGCGCGATCACTCAGTCGGCCGCGCTCGCGCCCGTCGTGGCGTACTCCCGAGTCGCGTCGACCAGCGCCTTCCGGTAGGTACTTTCGCTGGGATCGCGCGCCAGCGTCCGGAAGCGTCGCCTGAAACTGTCCACCGATACCGACGAGGCCCCGTCGGCGACGCGAGCGAACTCATAGAGGCGGTGATCCGCGTCGGCGAGGTCGTGGCGTTCGACCATCGCGAGGGCAAACGCCGCGTTGACGGCCGTGATGTCGGGATCCGCACCGGCGGACGCCAGTCGCGTGTCTCCGGCCGGCGACGGTCCCGGACGGTCGGCCACGGCGGCAGCGAGCGCGGATTCGAAGAAATCGACCAGTTTGTCGCCCGGGCCGACGCTGAGGGTGATGTCGTCGGCGTAGACGTCCTTCATGTGATTGGCGATCTGGTAGCAGTGGGCGATGTGACGCCGTTCGACCGTTCGGCCGGCCAGGGCCAGGTACAGCACCTCCTCCGTCGACTGCACGTGCGAGGGATGGGCCTCCTCGTGACGCCGCATGTGGGCGTACTCGTGGAGGGCGAGTTCCCGCGCCATCGCGCTCGTCGCCGCCTGCCGCGAGATGTTCAGGGTGTGGTGGTCCTCGTGGTGACCCGTCCACGTCCGCTCGTCGGGATCGGCCCGCACCTCGACCCAGACCGGCCTCTCGAGGTCGTGCTCGGTCTCGAACACGTCCCTCGCGCTCAGAAAGGGATCCGGGGGGACCGCCCCGCGTACCCGTACGTCCATGGTTACGCCTGACAAGGACCCCAGGCGTATTACCCTTGCGCCGGGGACTCGTCCGCCGTCCCGCCCGAAATCAGTCTTCTTCCTCGACGTCCAGTTCGAACTGCTCGTTCTCGACGACGGCGTTCAGGACGACGCTCGTGTTCGATTCTCGAATGTCCGGGTCCGTCAGCAGCGACTTGATCTGGTCGTTCATGCCGTCCGTGTCCTCGAACTTGCCGACCGCGATGACGTCGTAATCGCCCGTCACCTCGTAGACCGAGATCATGCCGTCGTATTCGGCGAGGCGGTCGGTGATCTCGGGAAGCGCGTCGCCCTCGATCTTCAACTGGATGATCGCCGTGACGTCGTACCCGAGCGCGCCGTAATCGATTCGGGGCGTAAACCCCTGGATGACGCCATCCTCTTCGAGGGTGGAGAGGTGGTTCGAAACGGTCGTC
>DATFIX010000135.1:0-3687 GCA_035269625.1 Natrialbaceae archaeon | reverse complement strand
ACCACGAACAGGTCGAAGGCGCGATCGTCGTCGTCCGAAGCGAGGTATCCGCCAGCGAAGGCGGTGTAGACGCCACCCGCGCCGAGGGCGAGATCGAAACTGGCGACCACGTCGCCGTCGTTCGTCTCGGTGTCACCACGGATCTCGACGGTGTACTCGCCGGCGGGGACGGTCACGTATCCCGACTGGCCGTACTCGACGCCGTCGAAGAGCGCGTCGTCACCACCGTCGACGGTGACGTCGACGGCCGGGGCGTCCGGCGAGGCGTGAACGACGCGCAACCGGGCGGTCTCGGCGTCCGGATCGGAGTTGTCGTCCTCCAGGACCAGCGGTTCGAAGGATTGCTGGACGGTCTCGCCGACTTCACCGATGGCGGCGACCGTGTAGACGCCGTCCGCGGCCACGGGTACGTCGCCCTCGAAGACGACGGTGTCCACGTCGCCGGCGGGCGAGATGCGCACCAGCCGGGAGCCGGCAGGGACGTCGAGATAGGTGCTGACCGCTCCGAAGGGCACGTCCTCGAGGACGGCGGTCCCGTCGACGTAGACGTCGACGTTCGGCGCGTTCGGCGAAAGGTGTGCGACGCGAAGGCTGGCGGTGCCGTCGGGGTCGTTCGGGGTCGGGGTGTCGGTTCCGCTGTCGTCATCGTCGCTCGTCGTGGAACAGCCGGCGATCGAAGCGGTGGCGGCAACGCCGAGACCGAGCAACAGGCGGCGGCGGGTCGGGGTCGATGAGTCAGTCATGATTCCGATAGCTTCCAGTTCCCGTCCGAAAGGATAACCCAGTAGCCCAATCAGTTCGGGCCGAAATCCGGCGTATCAAGGGCTTTAACCACTATACCGAACTAGTTGGTATGTATTCCGGTTCTGGGCAATACTATCAACATATCGTCAAAAGAGCGGCTCGCCCTTCGTTTCCCGACCGAACGCCAGGACGACCACCCCGCCGATGGCGAATGCGACGGCCAGGGGGACGAGCGCGACGAGGTACCCCGAACTCGCCTGGAGGGCTCCGGCGAGAATAGGACCGATGACCGCGGCGATCTTGCCGACGCCGCCCGCGAACCCGTTGCCAGTCGCGCGCGCTTCGGTGGGGAACAGTTCGGGAGTGTAGGCGTAGATCGCACCCCACGCACCGAGCGTGAAAAACGACGCGGCGAGCAGGCCGCCGAGGAACGGAACGAGTCCCTCGATCCCGAGGCCGAACCCGACGCCGGGCATGGCCGCAGCGAAAACGAAGGTGAACACGCCCGAGAGCAGGAGGTACGACCCCAGCGTCGGCTTGCGGCCGATCCGTTCGACGAGGTAGGCCGCGCTCAGGTAGCCCGGGATCTGGACGAGCGCGATGATCAGGAAGTACAGGTAGATGTTCCCGACGACGCCCGCCGCGCCGACGGTCTGGGGCAGCCAGATGAACACGCCGTAGTAGCCGAAGTTGATCGCGAACCAGGCCGCCCCGATCATCAACGTCTGGTCGAGCAGGTCCGACTGGAACAGTCGACGAACGCTCGAAGTGCCGCCAGTCACGACGTCGGACGCGTCGATGGTCTCTGCTTCCTGGCCGTTCTCGCGGGCGATGGCCTCGATGCGGGCGTTCGCGCCGTCGATGTCCCCCTGCTTGGCGAGGTAGTACGGCGTCTCGTGCAACTGCGACCGGATCACGAACACCAGCAAGGCCGGGAACGAGGCGGCGGCGAACAGCAGTCGCCAACCGGCCACGTCGCCCAGGAACGGAACCGCCACGGTCCCGCCCGTCGCCAGCGCCGAGAGGAAGACCCACGCCAGCACGACGGCGATGATGTTCCCGATCGGCCAGAATGCGTCGAGATAGACCAGGTAGCGCCCGCGCTTGTCGGTCGGGAGGTGTTCCGAGAGGTAGGAGGTGTCCACCGCGAGGGCACCGCCGAGGCCGACGCCGGTCATGAACCGCAGGGCGAACCCCGAGTAGAACCCGGTCGCCAGCGCGGTCAGGCCAGCGAAGACGGAGTACGTGAGCACCGTCCACTGGAAGGCGTCCTTCCGACCGTAGTGGTCGGCGAACCAGCCCCAGCCCCAGTTGCCGGCGATCATGCCCATGAGGCTCGCCGCCCCGAGCAATCCCGCCGCGAGTCCGGTCAGCGCCCAGGCCTCCGTCAGTGCCCCGAGCGTGAACGAGATGATGATCACTTCCATGCCGTCGAACGCCCACGCGCTCCCACAGATCGCGAGCAATCGGTGGTGGAAGGCGCCGACGGGGATGCGGTCCAGTACCTGCGAGACCGTTACCGTCCCGCCCTCGGCCGTCGTCTCTCCTGTCATCGATATCCGCCTTGGCCCACCGAAAACACCACAGATATATAAAAAGATGGATTCTCGCCGACGATAGCTTGCTTTGAAGAATTATTTTTATCAGAGGCCGCCGGAGGGCTGATCCACGAGCGACGGGCACAGTTATCTCGTCTCCCGTCAATACACTACCATGACGATTCGACGGATTGCGGCCGTCTACGCGATGCTCGTGGGGGCGGCCATGATCGGACTGTGGACAGCCTTGCTCCTGACCGGCGAGGTGCCAGAACTGGAGACGAACCCCCTCGAGATCGGGTATCACCTCGTTGCCGAGTTCCTCACCGGCATCGCGCTCGTGGTGAGCGGGGCGGGGCTCTGGCGCGGCCGTCGATGGGCGGAACGGGTCTTCACGGTCGCGCTGGGAATGTTGCTCTACACCGTGATCAACAGCGCCGGCTATTACGCAGATCTCGGAGAAGGAGCCATGGTCGGAGTGTTCACCGGACTCACGGCCCTGACGGTGATGCTCGTCTGGACCAGCGTCACTCGGCCGGCGCTCTTCGACGTGACCGAAGCGGAGTCCCGCGTCGAAATGAGTGCGGAACGAGCGGATTGAGCCGATCTATTTCCCTTCGAATTCCGGTTCGCGGTCCTCCTGGAACGCGGCCAGCCCCTCCCAGAGGTCGTCGGTCATGAAGAGGTGGCCGAAGGCCTGGGCCTCGACCTCCAGGCCGGCGTCGATGTCGTCGCGCCCGGCGACCATCGCGCGCTTGGTGAACTTCTGGGCGATCGGCGGGCCGGCGGCGAGGTCACGGGCGAACTCCCAGGCCCGGTCGTCGATGGCGTCGTTCTCGACGACCTCGTTCACGAAGTCGTAGTCGTACATCGTCTCGGCGTCGTAGTGGTCGGCGGTGAAGATGATCTCCTTTGCTCGGCCCTCGCCGACGACCCGGGAGAGGCGCTGCGTGCCGCCCCACCCCGGGAGGAGGCCGAGGTTGTGCTCGGGTTGACCGAAGGTCGAGCGCTCGCTGGCGATTCGCATGTCGGCGGCCGTGGCGAGTTCCATGCCACCGCCGAGGCAGTAACCGTCGACGACCGCGACGACCGGGATATCGATCTCCTCGAACCGGCCGAACACCTGCTGGCCCTTCCGGGAGAGTTCGGCGGCCTTGATCCCGCTCCCCGGTGCCGCCGTCGAGGCGTCGAACCCGGTCGAAAACGCGCGATCGCCCGCGCCGGTGAGGATGACGGCCTGGACGTCCTCGTGTTCGACGAACTGGTCGACCGCCGCGTCGATCTCGTCGAGCATGTCGAGCGTGATCGTGTTCATCCGGTGGGGCCGGTCGATCGCCAGGCGGCCGACGTCGCCGTCGATGTCCACCGAGATGGCGTCGTACTCGCGCTCGGCGTCGTCGCCCTC
>DATFIX010000134.1:0-23055 GCA_035269625.1 Natrialbaceae archaeon | reverse complement strand
ATAGCCCTTGCAGGTGCATAGCCCGAACTCCTGGCCGTTGTACTCGACGAGCCGGAGCAGGTACTCCTCCTCGCTGCTCGCGAACGCGAAGCGGTACTCGCCCGGTCGGTCGCTTTCGGTCTCCTCGAGGACCGCGGCATCGTCCTCGCGAGCGCGCTGCCACGACTCGGTTTCTTCCTCTTTCTCCCGATCGAAGTCGAGCGGGTTCGGGTCGTTCAGGATCGTCCCGTTCGTGCTCATGGGCCGGCCACCCCCCGCGTACCGGTCTGGTCTCCCGGCGGCGGGCACTGCCGGACGAACCTGCCACGACCCCCTGCCTTGGGATCCTCGATGTGGTCCTTCACGGCGTCGCGAACGGACTGCTCGCCGACGCGGATCCGCTGTGGCCACTCCTCGGGTTCCTCGTCGTGCATCGCGTTCACGAAGAAGTAGGCGATACCGTCCTCAGTCTCTTCGCGAGTGTACCCCGACCAACCGGCACCGTCCTGCCACAGTCGGAGCTCTTCGCGATCGTTGCGTTCGACGAAGAGGTCCTCGATCGAGAGCTCGAGGGAGATGGTCGCGACGTTCTCGTCGTCGTCCAGGTCGACGTCGACGACCCGCTGCTGGACGCTCACGCGGACCACCTCAGAGCAACAGCTGATATATCACGAAACCGCCGAAAACGGTATGTACAGAGTGCGACGGCGGGGATTTGAACCCCGGTTGCGACCGTGGCAGGGTCACGTGATACCACTACACTACCGTCGCGCTTGCTGCACTCTCAACTATCCGGGGAAGGCGGTAAAAGGCTTCCGAAACGGGGGCGGATTCGGGAGGGGGCAACACGGTGCCACCGTCCACGCCCCGTCACCCGACCACGCTCTCATTCGTCACCACGCGTACGCGCGACCCCGCCACCGAAATCCATCCATACCACCCTGACAGGCCGCCACAACCCGAAAAACATTCCGCTACCCTTATCAGACCCCGTCTAATAACATCGGCACAGTCTAGTGGCGCGGCGCGTAAGCGTCACGGCATGACCGTCAGCGTGCTCGTGCCGTCGTCCCTCGCCCGAGAAGCCGAGGACAAACGCGAGGCAACTCGCAAACTCGGATACGTCGCCCGTGCGGCGACGATCTTCCGGGCCGATCGCCTGGTCGTCTTCCCCGATCCGGAAGGCGAACGGCGCTGGGGCGGCGGGTTCGTCGAAACGGTGTTGCGGTACGCCGCCACGCCGCCATACCTCCGAAAGGAGGCGTGGGGCAGGCGGGACGAACTGGAGTACGCGGGCGTCCTGCCGCCGCTGCGTGCGACGTCATGGACCGGCTCCGGATCCAACGGTTCGGGGTCGTTAAGACAGGGAATCGTGACCGAGGTCGGACCTGACCGGCGCGTCCGGGTCAATTGCGGCATGCAACACCCGATCTCCCTCGTCGCCCCGCCCGAAACGGCGATCGACGAGGGGGAGCGCGTGACAGTCAGGATCTCTTCGCGACGTCCGGTCCGTGCCAAGATCGTCGACGAACCCCTCCCGGGGTTCGCGGTCGACCGCGCGGACCTTTCGGCAGCGCTCGGCCGTGAGGACGCGGGCGTTCGGATCGCAGCCTCGCGACACGGTGCGGATCTCACCGTCTCGCGGCTCCGAACGCTCGCCGGACGCGTGGAAGCCGACGGGATGACCGTCGCCTTCGGCGCGCCCGAGAGAGGGCTGCCGGAGATCCTCGATCTGGCGATCGAGGCTGTCGGCGACGCCGACGCGTTCGCCGGCGAGACCGAAGTCGAACCCGAGTCGGGAGCCGATACCGACGCGGACCGATCCGCCGGGTTCGACCTCTGGCTCAATACGATTCCGAACCAGGGCAGCGAGACCGTGCGAACGGAGGAGGCGATGTTCGCCACCCTCGCTCCCCTGTCGCTCACGGAGTGAGACCAGAATGCCACAACCAAACCGACCACGCAAAGGCTCGATGGGGTTCGGCCCGAGAAAGCGTGCGACCTCCGAGGTCCCACGCTTCAACTCGTGGCCGAACGACGACGGACAGCCGACGCTCCAGGGTTTCGCCGGCTACAAGGCGGGCATGACCCACGTGGTGATGATCAACGACGAGGCGAACTCGCCTCGCGAAGGGATGGAAGAGACCGTCCCCGTCACCATCGTGGAAACGCCGCCCGTTCACGCGGTCGCCCTGCGAGCGTACGAGGACACGCCGTACGGCCTCAAGCCGACGACCGAGATCTGGACCGACGACACCGTCGACCGTCTCGAGAACGTCCTCGACGTGCCCGCCGAGGGCTACGACGAGGATGACGTCGAGGCGCTTCGCGCGGCCGTCGACGACGGCGAGGTGGCCGAGATCCGAATGATCACGCACACCGACCCGTCCGAGATCGGCGGGGTTCCGAAGAAGAACCCCGACGTGATGGAGGCGCGCGTCGGCGGCGGGTCCGTACAGGACCGCCTCGACTACGCGCTCGAAGTGCTGGAGGACGGCGCTACCTACGAGATGAACGACGTTTTCCGCGCCGGCGAGTACACCGACGTCGCGGGCGTCACGACTGGGAAGGGCCTCCAGGGCCCCGTCAAGCGCTGGGGCGTCCAGAAGCGCAAGGGCAAGCACGCCCGCCAGGGCTGGCGCCGACGCATCGGCAACCTGGGCCCGTGGAACCCCTCGCGTGTTCGCTCGACGGTGCCCCAGCAGGGCCAGACCGGCTACCACCAGCGGACCGAACTCAACAAGCGGATCGTGGCCATCGGCGACGGCGACGACGCCACCGTCGACGGCGGCTTCGTCAACTACGGCGAGGTCGACGGCCCGTACACGCTCGTGAAGGGATCGCTTCCCGGCCCGGACAAGCGCCTCCTGCGCTTCCGGCCGGCGATTCGACCGAAGGACCAGCCGCGCCTCGATCCCGAGGTGCGCTACGTGTCCACCGCATCGAACCAGGGATAACCCATGCAGGCAACGATCTACGACCTGGACGGCGACGAAAGCGGGGAGATGGACCTGCCGGCGGTCTTCGAGACCACCTACCGGCCGGACCTCATCCGCCGCGCGGTGCTCGCCGCCCAGGCCAACCGGAAACAGGACTACGGCGCGGACGAGTACGCCGGCCTGCGGACGCCGGCCGAATCGTTCGGTAGCGGGCGCGGCATGGCCCACGTTCCCCGCGAGGGGGGACAGGGTCGCCGGGTCCCGCAGACCGTGGGTGGTCGACGAGCCCACCCGCCGAAGTCAGAGAAGGACCGCACGCTGGACATCAACGACAAGGAACGCAAACTCGCGGTCCGGTCGGCCATCGCGGCGACGGCCGACGCCGACCGCGTCGCCGAGCGCGGCCACGCGTTCGACGAGGACCTCGCGCTCCCGATCGTCGTCGGCGACGCGTTCGAGGACCTGAAGAAGACCCAGGCGGTCGTCGACGTGCTCGAAGGACTCGGCATCGACGCCGACGTCGAGCGCGCCGACGAGGGGCGCTCGGTTCGCGCCGGTCGCGGGAAGACCCGCGGACGGAAGTACAAGGAGCCGACGTCGATCCTGTTCGTCACGAGCGAGGAACCCTCGCGGGCCGCCCGCAACCTCGCGGGCGCCACCGTCGCGACAGCGGCCACCGTCAGTGCCGAGGACCTCGCACCCGGCGGCGACCCCGGCCGACTGACGATCTGGACCGAGAGCGCGATCGAGGAGGTGAGCGACCGATGAGCGAGGTCGTCAAGTACCCGCTGATGACCGAGAAGGCGATGAACCTGATGGACTTCGAGAACCAGCTCCAGTTCGTCGTCGATCTCGACGCCACCAAGCCCGAGATCGCCGACGACGTCGAGGAGCGCTTCGAGGTCACGGTCGAGGACGTCAGGACGCAGGTGACGATGAAAGGCCAGAAGAAGGCAACCGTTCGACTCTCCGAGGAGGACGACGCCCAGGACGTCGCCTCCCGAATCGGGGTGTTCTGATCATGGGACGACGCATTCAAGGACAACGGCGCGGTCGCGGCACGTCCACGTTCCGGGCGCCGTCGCACCGCTACAAGGCCGACCTTTCGCACAAGCGCACCGAGGACGCCGACGTGCTCTCGGGAACGGTCGTGGGCATCGAACACGACCCGGCCCGGAGCGCGCCGGTCGCCGAAATCGAGTTCGAGGACGGCGACCGCCGCCTCGTGCTGGCGCCGGAGGGCGTCGGCGTCGGTGACGAGATGCAGATCGGCATCTCGGCGGCGATCGAACCGGGCAACACGCTCCCGCTGGCCGAGATCCCGGAAGGGGTCCCGGTCTGCAACGTCGAGCGCCAGCCCGGCGACGGCGGGAAGTTCGCCCGCGCGTCGGGCACCTCGGCCGACCTGATCACGCACGACCGCGACGCCGCGGTCGTCCAGTTGCCCTCGGGCGAGGTCAAGCGCCTCGACCCCGAGTGCCGGGCAACGGTCGGCGTCGTCGCCGGCGGCGGACGGACGGAGAAACCGCACGTCAAGGCCGGCAAGAAGTATCACAAGATGAAAGCCCGGGGGACGAAGTGGCCGCGGGTTCGTGGCGTCGCCATGAACGCCGTGGACCACCCGTTCGGTGGCGGTGGCCGCCAGCACCCGGGCCAGCCCAAGTCCGTCTCGCGGAACGCTCCGCCGGGCCGGAAGGTGGGCGACATCTCGTCCCGGCGCACGGGGCGGGGAGGTAACCAATGAGTTCAGGCGAGTACCGCACCGGTCGCGAGGGTGAGTTCACCTACCGCGGCCACACGCTCGACGAGTTGCAGGACATGAGCCTCGAGGAGGTCGCGGAACTGCTACCCGCGCGAAAGCGGCGAAGTATCGAACGCGGCCTGTCGGTCCAGAAGGAGAAGCTCCTGGAGGAAGCCCGCGAGAGCGAGGAGGAGGAGACGGCCAACGACCCGATCCGGACGCACCTGCGCGACATGCCGGTGGTTCCGGAGTTCGTCGGCCTGACCTTCGCCGTCTACAACGGGCAAGGCTTCGAGCGCGTCAAGGTCGAGCCGGAAATGATCGGGCACTACCTGGGCGAATTCCAGTTGACCCGCAAGCAGGTCGAGCACGGACAGGCCGGCATCGGGGCGACCCGATCCTCCAAGTTCGTGCCGCTGAAGTGAGGTGACGACGATGGGAATTCACTACAGCGTCGACGCGGACCCGGACACGACGGCGAAAGCCATGCTCCGGGAGCGTCACATGAGCCACAAGCACAGTCAGGCCATCGCCCGCGAAATCAAGGGCATGACCGTCGCCGACGCCCGCGAGTACCTGCAGGACGTGATCGCTGGCGAGCGATCGGTGCCGTTCAAGCAGCACAATAGCGGCGTCGGACACCGGAGCGACATCGACGGCTGGGACGCCGGTCGCTTCCCCGAGAAGGCCAGCAAGGCCTTCGTCGAACTGCTCGACAACGGCGTCAACAACGCCGACCAGCAGGGCTTCGACGGCGAGTCGATGGTCATCGACCACGTCGCCGCCCACAAGGTCGGCGAGGCCGAGGGGCGCAAGCCCCGGGCCATGGGCCGAGCGTCGGCCTGGAACACGCCGGAGGTCGACGTGGAACTGATCCTGAAGGAAACGGAGGACGAGGAATAATGGCCGACGAACAACAGTTCATCGACGACGGCCTCCAGCGGTCCCAGATCGACGAGTTCTTCGCCGACGAACTGGGCCGTGCGGGCTACGGCGGTATGGACATCGCGAAGACGCCCATGGGGACCCAGATCGTCCTCAAGGCCGAGAAACCCGGCATGGTGATCGGCAAGGGCGGCGAGAACATCCGGAAGATCACCACCACTCTCGAGGAGCGCTTCGACCTGGACGAACCCCAGATCGACGTCCAGGAGGTCGACGAACCGGACCTCAACGCCCGGATCGTCGCCGACCGCCTGGCCAACGCCCTCGAGCGTGGCTGGTACTTCCGCAAGGCCGGGCACACGACACTCGAGCGCATCATGGACGCCGGCGCGCTGGGTGCCGAGATCGTCCTGGCCGGGAAGGTCACCGGGGCGCGCTCGCGCGTCGAGAAGTTCAACTCCGGGTACATCAAGCACAACGGCGAACCCGCCGAGACGATCGTCGACGACGGCCAGTCGGTCGCCGTCATGAAACTCGGCACCATCGGCGTCAACGTCAAGATCATCCCGCCGGAGGCGGAGCTCCCGGACGACTTCGAGATCCACGAGGACGTCGACACCTCCGAGTTCGCGCCCGAACCCGAGGAGGGCGAAGGCGTCGAGGAACTGCTGGAGGAGCCGACCGACGAGGAACTCGACGAACTCGAGGAGGCGGCCGCCGAGGACGAGGCCGAGGCCGCCGAACCGGCCGAGGAAGTCGTCGAGGAGGTCGCCGAGGAGACCGAGGAACCCGCCGAGGAGTTCGAGGACGTCGACACCCCCGGCGGCGACGAGGACATCGCCGAGGAACTCGACGAACTCGAGGAGTCCGTCGAGTCCGAAGCCGAGGAGATGATGGAGGAGATGGAAGCCGAAGAAGCGGAAGACGACGAGGACGACGAGGAAGGAGGTGACGCCTGATGGCGATCCTGCGCCCCGAGGAGATCCGGGACATGACCGAGCGGGAGCGCCAGGAGGAACGCGAGGAACTCGAGACGGAACTCCTCAACGCGAAGGCCGTGAAGGCGGCCGGTGGTGCCCCCGAGAACCCGGGGCGAATCAAGGAAATGCGCCGGACCATCGCGCGGATCAAGACGATCCAGCGCGAGGAAGGCGACCTCGACGACGAATAATGCCGCTGACGCCCGAGACGCTCCCGCGTCACGAACTCGTCGGCCTGCCCGTCCGGGTAGCCGACGCGCCGAACCCGGACCTCGTCGGCATCGAGGGCCGGGTCGTCCGCGAGACGATGCGGACGCTCGTCGTCGGCGACGAGTCGGCCGGAGCGTCCCGGGCTCGACAGGTGCCGAAACCGGGCTCGACGTTCGAGTTCGCGCTTACAGATGAAACCGCCGCGACCCGCGAGGGCGCGGGGACCGCGTTCGACCCGTCCGCGACGGACGGCGAGGGCGTGGCCTACGTTACGGTGGATGGAGCGCGACTGCTCTCACGACCCGCACTGCGCACCGAAACTACAGGTGATTCGAAATGGCGATAGGATTGAACGTACCGGAACCGGAGGAGACCTGTTCCGACGACAACTGTCCGTTCCACGGGACCCTTTCCGTGCGCGGGCAGACACTCGTCGGCACGGTCGCCTCCACCGACATGGAAAAGACCGTCATCGTCGAGCGGGAGTACGACGTCAAAGTCCCGAAGTACGACCGCTACATGAAGCGGCGCAGTCGCATTCCAGCGCACGCGCCGCCGTGTATGGACCTCTCGGTCGGCGATACGGTCAGGATCGCAGAGACACGACCGCTCTCGAAGACGAAAGCGCACGTCGTGATCGAACAGACGGGAGGTGACGAGTGATGGAAGCCCTCAAGGCCGACGTCACTCAGGGCCTCGAAAAGGGCTCGCTGCTCACGTGTGCCGACAACACGGGCGCACGCGAAGTGAAGGTGATCAGCGTCACCGGCTATTCGGGGACGAAGAACCGACACCCGAAGGCGGGCCTTGGCGACAAGATCACCGTCTCGGTCACCAAGGGGACGCCCGACATGCGTCGCCAGGTGCTCGAGGCCGTGATCGTTCGCCAGCGCAAGCCCATCCGGCGTCCCGACGGGACGCGGGTGAAATTCGAGGACAACGCCGCCGTCATCATCGACGAGAACGAGGACCCGACCGGGACCGAGATCAAGGGCCCGATCGCGCGTGAAGTCGCCGAGCGGTTCGGAAGTATCGCGAGTACTGCCACGATGATAGTATGAGCAAGCAACCACGCAAACAGCGAAATCGGACCGAGGACGCCTCGCTGCACGAGATGCACGACCAGGTCCGGGCGACGCTGTCCGAGGACCTCCGCGAGGAGTACGGCCGTCGCAACGCCCGCGTGAACGAGGGCGACACCGTCGAGATCATGCGCGGCGACGACGCCGGCGAGGAGAACGAGGTCATCGCGGTCGATCTCAAGAACGCCGTCGTTCACGTCGAGGAGGTTACGATCGAGACGGCCGACGGCGAGGAGACGCCCAAGCCGCTCAAGCCGAGCAACCTCCGGATCACGGAACTGGACCTCTCGGACGATCGCCGCGAGGCCCGACTGGAAGGTGAGAACGAATGACGCGACACCAGAAACGACTGTCCGTACCGGACTCCTGGCCGGTCGAGCGGAAGACCGACACGTTCACCGTGAAGGCCGGCGCCGGCCCGCACGGCGAGGAGGGCGTGCCGCTCCTGATCCTCCTCCGTGACGTGCTCGGGTACGTCGACTCGAAGAAGGAGGCACGCTACGCCCTGAACCAGGACGAGATCCTGGTGAACGGAACGGCGATCAGCGACGCCGAGCGCCCGATCGGGATGTTCGACATCCTGGCGTTCACGGAACGCGAGGAGTTCTACCGCGTGTTCCCCGACGAGGGCGGTCGGCTCGCGCTGACGCCGATCGCGGGCGAGGACGCCGAGAGCAAACTCGGCAAGATCGTCGAGAAGAGCCAGGTCAGCGGGGGCAAGACCCAGCTGACCCTGCACGACGGGCAGACGCTGCTCGTCGGCGACGCCACCTCCTACAGCACGAAGGACTCGATCGTCGTCAGCAACGAGGACAACACGATCGTCGCCCACTTCCCCTACGAGGAGGGCGCGCTCGTGACGGCCATCCGCGGCACCCACGCCGGCGAGATCGGTACCCTCGAGTCTATCGACGTGACCGCGGGCAGCAGTTCGAACACGGTCACCGTCGAGCAGGACGGCGACACTTTCGAGACGATCGAGGAGTACGTCGTCGTCATCGACGAGAACTTCGTCGACGAGGAGGCGATCGAGGAAGAACCCGAGGCCGACACCGAGGAAGAAGAACCCGAGGCCGAAGCGGAAGACGCCGAGGAAGTTGAATCCGAGGCCGACGCCGAGGAAGAAGACGAAGACGAGGACGGAGGTGACGAGCAATGAGCGAAGCGGAAGCCGAGTTCCACGATATGCGCGAACCGCGCGTCGAGAAGGTCGTCGTCCACATGGGCGTCGGCAAGGGCGGTCGCGAACTCGGGAACGCCGAGGACATCCTGGCGGAGGTCACCGAACAGCACCCGGTGCGAACCCAGGCCAAGAAGACCGAGCCGGAGTTCAACATCCGCGAGGGCGACCCGATCGGCGCGAAGGTCACCCTCCGGGACGAGGACGCCCGCGAGTTCCTCGACACCGCGCTGAAGCTCGTCACGCTCTCGC
The DNA here is from genome assembly GCA_035269625.1 of Natrialbaceae archaeon. Lineage (GTDB taxonomy): Archaea > Halobacteriota > Halobacteria > Halobacteriales > Natrialbaceae > DATFIX01. Next base: position 13,807 of record DATFIX010000134.1, on the reverse strand, counting down.
GAACGCAGTTCGACGAGACGGGCAACTTCAGCTTCGGCGTCGACGAGCACACGGACTTCCCGAGCCAGGAGTACGACCCCGAGGTCGGCATCTTCGGGCTCGACGTGACCGTCAACCTGGTCCGCCCGGGCTACCGGGTGGCCAAGCGCGACAAGGTCACGCGGTCGATCCCGTCGAACCACCGGCTCGACCCAGAGGACGCGATCGCGTTCCTGGAGTCGGAATTCGAGGTGACGATCGATGAGTGATTCAGAAACGGAATCCGAGCAAGCAACGGGCGAGCACGCCACGAAGCGCACCGGTCAGCTGGAGCAGTGCCAGCGCTGTGGCCGCAAGCAGGGCCTGGTCGGCAAGTACGACATCTGGCTGTGCCGGCAGTGCTTCCGCGAGATCGCCCGCGACATGGGATTCAGGAAGTATCGATAAACCATGAGTAACGACCCATTCGCAAACGCGCTCTCGGGGTTGAACAACGCCGAGAGCGTCGGGCATCTCAGGTATACGGTATCGCCCGCCTCGGACGAGATCGGCAGCGTACTCGAAGTCTTCTATGACCGCGGGTACATCGACGGCTTCGAGTTCGTCGACGACGGCAAGGCCGGTCGGTTCGAGGTCGAACTGAAGGGCGCGATCAACGAGTGTGGCCCCGTCAAGCCCCGGTACTCGGCGAACGCCGACGAGTTCGACAAGTGGGAGAAGCGGTTCCTCCCCGCCCGGGACTACGGCACCCTGATCGTGACCACCAGCCACGGCGTCATGAGCCACTACGAGGCTCGCGAGCAGGGCGTCGGGGGCCAGGTCATCGCTTACGTGTACTAACCATGCGAGTCGAAGTCGACATTCCGGACGACGTATCCGCCGCGGTCGATCACCTCGACCTGACGGTCGAGGGGCCGAACGGGTCGGTCACTCGCCGCCTCTGGTATCCCGACGTGTCGGTCTCGGTCGACGGCGACGCCGTCGTCATCGAGAGCGAGGCCGAGGACGCCGAGACGCGAGCGACCGTCGGCACCTTCGAGAGCCACGTGAAGAACATGTTCCACGGCGTGACCGAGGGCTGGGAGTACCACATGGAAGTGTTCTACTCCCACTTCCCGATGCAGGTCAACGTCCAGGGCGACGATGTCGTCATCGAGAACTTCCTCGGCGAGAAGTCGCCGCGACGGACCGAGATCCGCGGCGACACCGAGATCGAAATCGATGGCGAGGAGCTCACGCTCCGTGGCTCGGACAAGGAGGCCGTCGGCCAGACCGCGGCCGACATCGAACAGCTGACGCGAGTCAAGGACAAGGACACCCGCATCTTCCAGGACGGGGTCTACATCACGCAGAAACCCGGCATGGGAGGTGCCTAACCAATGGCTGAGGACGAACCACAGGAACTCGAAGACATCAGCGGCGTCGGCGAGAGCAAGGCCGACGCCCTCCGCGAAGCCGGTTACGAGACGGTCGAGGACGTCAAGGGCGCCTCGCAGTCCGACCTCGCCGAGGTCGACGGCGTCGGCAACGCCCTCGCGGCTCGCATCAAGGCCGACGTCGGCGACCTCGAGGTCTCGGAGGAAGCTGAAGCCGAGATCGAAGAGGAGGAACCCGAGGAAGCCGAGGCCGAGCCGGAAGAGGACGTCGAGACCGAGTTGCAGCCCCGGGGACACGCGGACAAGACCCCGGAGCTGTCAGAGGACGAGCAGCGCCTGCTCACCCGGCGACGCCGGGAGGGCAAGCCGCAGTTCAACCGACAGGACTACCACAAGAAGAAACGCACGCCGACCTCGTGGCGTCGCCCGCGCGGCAACCTCTCGAAACAGCGCCGCGGCATCAAGGGCAAGGGCGACATGGTCGAGGCGGGCTACCGCACGCCCGCTCCCGTCCGGGGCAAGCACCCGAGCGGCTTCGAGGAAGTTCGGGTCCACACGCCCGACGACCTCGAGGGCGTCGACCCCGACCGCGAGGCGGTCCGCATCGCCTCCAAGGTCGGCGCTCGCAAGCGCGAGCGCATCGAGGAACTGGCCGAAGAACGAGAGATCCGGGTCCTGAACCCGACCTACGTCGAGGTGGAAGTCGATGAGTGATCTCAGCGCCCAGAAGCGCCTGGCGGCCGACGTCCTGGACGTCGGGAAGAACCGCGTCTGGTTCGATCCCGAGTCCCAGGGCGAGATCGCGGAAGCGATCACCCGGGAGGACGTCCGGGAACTGGTCGAGGAAGGCGTCATTCGAGCCAAGGACAAGAAGGGTAATTCGAAAGGTCGCGCCCGCGAGCGCGCCGACAAGCGCGCCTACGGCCACCAGAAGGGGGCCGGTTCCCGGAAGGGGACGGCCGGCGGGCGCCAGAACGAGAAAGAACAGTGGCGAAACCAGATCCGTGCCCAGCGCCGGCACCTCCGCGAACTCCGCGAGGAGGGCGACCTCTCGCCCTCGGAGTACCGTGACCTGTACGACAAGGCCAACGGTGGCGAGTTCCGGAGCGTCCGGTACCTGGAGAACTACATCGAAAACGAATACGGTGATCGATAATGGCGACAGGACCACGATACACGGTGCCCATGCGGCGCCGCCGCGAGGTCCGGACCGATTACCATCAGAGGTTGCGCCTCCTCAAGTCGGGCAAACCCCGGCTCGTTGCCCGAAAGAGCAACAATCACGTCACGGCGCAGCTGGTGACTGCCGGTCCGGAGGGCGACGAGACAGTCGCGAGCGCACACTCCAGCGACCTGGCCGAGTACGGCTGGGAGGCCCCCACGGGGAACCTCCCGGCGGCGTACTTGACTGGGCTCCTCGCTGGCAAACGCGCGCTCGACGCAGGCCTGGAGGAAGCCGTGCTCGACATCGGCCTGAACACGGCGACGCCGGGCAGCAAGGTGTTCGCCGTCCAGGAGGGTGCGATCGACGCCGGCCTCGAGGTTCCGCACAACGATAGCGTGCTGGCCGAGTGGTCGCGCACCCGCGGCGAGCACATCGCGGCGTACGCAGAACAGCTCGACGAACCGCTGTACGGGGGCGAGTTCGACGCGACCGACCTGCCCGAGCACTTCGACGACGTGCGAGAGACACTGATCGAACTATGAGCGCGAACGACTACGACGACGGCTGGGTCCCCCAGACGCGACTCGGCCGGAAGGTACAGGAGGGCGAGATCGACACGATGGACGACGCCCTCAACTCGGGACTCCCGCTGAAGGAGCCCGAGATCGTCGACCAGCTCCTGCCGGGGCTGGAGGACGAGGTGCTGGACATCAACATGGTCCAGCGCATGACCGACTCCGGCCGTCGGGTCAAGTTCCGCTGTGTCGTCGCGGTGGGCAACCGCAACGGCTACCTCGGCTACGCCGAGGGGCGCGACGACCAGGTGGGGGCCGCCATCCAGAAGGCCATCGGTATCGCCAAGCTGAACATGATCAAGGTGCCCCGCGGATCGGGCTCCTGGGAGGACCGCTCCGAGCAGCCTCACTCGCTGACCCGGCGCACGACCGGCAAGGCCGGCAGCGTGGAGGTGGAGCTCATCCCGGCCCCGCTCGGCCTGGGTCTCGCGGCCTCCGACACGGTCCGCAAGGTGCTCGAACTCGCGGGCATCGAGGACGCCTGGACCAAGAGCCACGGCAACACGCGGACCACGATCAACCTCGCGAAGGCGACCTACAACGCGCTGGAGAACGCCTCCCGCGCCCGCGGTCCGCGCGCCCGCGCCGCCGAGGGGGTGTCCGAATGAAGGCCGTCGTCCAGCTGCGCGGCGAGGTGGACATGGCCGGGGACATCCAGGACACGCTGGAAATGCTCAACGTGCACGCGGTGAACCACTGCACCTTCGTCCCCGAGACCGAGAGCTACCGCGGCATGGTCACGAAGGTCAACGACTACGTCGCCCACGGCGAGCCCAGCGAGGACGTCGTCGAGTTGCTCCTCAGCCGTCGCGCCGAGCCCATCGAGGGCGACGCCGACGTCGACGAGGAGTGGCTCGCCGAACACACCGACTACGAGGACTTCGCGTCGCTGGCGAACGCGATCGTGAACGAGGAGACCACCCTGCGCGAGCAGGGTCTCTCCCCGACGCTCCGGCTGCACCCGCCCCGCTCCGGCCACAGGGGGATCAAGCAGCCGATCGCCACGGGCGGCAACCTCGGGAAACACGAGACCGCCGACATCGACGACCTGCTGGAGGCGATGCGATAATGACGGACAAGAAAAAGCGACAGCGCGGTTCCCGCACGCACGGCGGCGGCACCCACAAGAACCGCCGCGGCGCCGGCCATCGTGGCGGACGTGGCCGTGCCGGCCGCGCGAAACACGAGTTCCACAACTACGAACCGCTGGGCAAACACGGCTTCAAGCGACCCCAGGACGTCCAGGAAGAGGTCCTGACGATCGACGTCCGCAAGCTCGACGAGGACGCCGCGCTCCTGGTGGCCGACGGTCTCGCGGAGGAGACCGACTTCGGCTACCGGATCGACGCGCGCGACGTCGTCGAGGACGGCCACGAGGCCGACGTCGTGAAGGTCCTGGGCAACGGCCAGGTCCGCAACCAGCTCGAGGTCGTCGCCGACGCCTTCTCCGCGAGCGCGGTCGCGCTCATCGAGGAGCAGGGCGGCGACGCGGTGCTCTCCGACCGGGCCGAGACGGCCGAACCGGAAGACGTTTCCGAGGACGAAGACGACAACGAGGCATAAACGATGGCATGGAAGGAGGCTGCTGAACCGGTCCTGACGCGGATGCCGTCGGTCCGGCGTCCGGAGGGGCACGTCCCGTTCAAGCGCAAACTCACGTGGACGGCCGGCGTGCTGGTGCTGTATTTCTTCCTGACGAACGTCACCCTCTGGGGGCTCCAGACCGGCGGCGGAGGCGACTTCTTCGGTCGCTTCCGATCGATCCTGGCTGGCCAGAGCGGGTCGGTGCTCCACCTGGGCATCGGACCGATCGTCACGGCGAGCATCGTTCTGCAGTTGCTCGGCGGGGCGAACCTGCTGGGCCTGGACACGAACGACCCCCGCGATCAGGTGCTCTATCAGGGCCTCCAGAAGGTCCTCGTCCTCGTGATGATCGTGCTGACCGGCCTGCCGATGGTGTTCTCTGGGTTCCTGCCGGCGACGTCCGTCTCGATCGGCGGGACGACGCTCGGAGCGGGCGCGGTCAACTGGCTGCTGTTCGCCCAGATCTTCGTCGGCGGCGTCCTCATCCTGTACATGGACGAGATCGTCTCGAAGTGGGGCGTCGGCTCCGGGATCGGGCTGTTCATCATCGCCGGCGTCAGCCAGTCGCTGGTCGGCGGCATCATCAGCCCGCAGACCGGGCTGCTGGTGACCTGGTACCGGATCGCCGTCGGAGAGATCGCCATCGGATCGGTCGTCGGCGGGAGCGGGTTCGCGAACCTCCTGATGTCGCCGGGGAACCTCCTCCCGGTCGCGACGACGTTCCTCATCTTCGGCATCGTCGTCTACGCCGAGAGCGTCCGCGTCGAGATCCCGCTGAGCCACGCCCGCGTGAAGGGTGCCCGCGGTCGCTTCCCCGTGAAGCTCATCTACGCGAGCGTCCTGCCGATGATCCTGGTCCGGGCGCTGCAGGCCAACATCCAGTTCCTGGGGAAGATCCTCAACTCCCAGCTGGCGAGTATGCCCGCCTGGCTCGGCAGCTACGCCGACGGCCAGGCCACGGGCGGCCTGTTCTGGTACCTGCAACCCATTCAGGCGCCCCAGCAGTGGATGTGGTGGCAGGGTGGCGTCACCCAGGAACCCTGGCAGATCGTTCTCCGGGTCAGTATCGACCTGTTCATCATGATCGTCGGGGGCGCCATCTTCGCCATCTTCTGGGTCGAGACGACGGACATGGGACCGGAAGCGACGGCCAAGCAGATCCAGAACTCCGGGATGCAGATCCCCGGGTTCCGCCAGAACGTCGGCGTCATCGAGAAGGTGATGGAGCGGTACATCCCGCACGTTTCCGTTCTCGGCGGCGCCCTGGTCGGCTTCCTGGCCGTCATGGCCAACATGCTGGGCACCATCGGCGGCGTCTCCGGTACCGGGCTACTGCTCGCGGTGAGCATCACCTACAAGCTCTACGAGGAGATCGCCGAGGAGCAGCTCATGGAGATGCACCCGATGATGCGCCAGATGTTCGGCTAGTGGTACAAATTATCCGTTCGCGGTAGCGGTTTCTTCTTCGACTTCTTATCACATCGATGAATCACAGCCCGCGATTGAGACATCTTTGTAGGTGTCGGACCAGCGGGGTGATTTGCCATGAGCGGGCGGTCCTACGGGGGGCCGTCCCTCGACGGATCAGTCCAGTACCTGTCGGAGGCACCCTACTGGCAGGGAACGGGCGAGACCGTCGAGGTCGTCGACGACGGCCCCGGCGTCACGTCCGACAAACGCGAGGACGTCTTCGGGGTCGGCGAGACGACGAGTCGGGACGGAGCCGGGCTCGGCCTCGTGATCGTCGAGAACGTGGTCGAGGCCCACGGCTGGACCATCGAGGCAGTCGGACGCGAGGGCGACGAGGAGGGCGCCCGGTTCGAGGTCCGGGGGGTTCCCCGGCCCGAGAATCACGTCGCGATGGGACCGACGAAACGCAGTCAGTACCGCCGAGTGCCACCTGAGTCGCCGATCAGCCCACCGACCGCGCCGCCGATCGCGCTATCGATCGCCTGGACGAACGCGACGGTCAGCGCGATCACGAACGTCGCCCCGCCGGCCAGCGGGCCGAGTGGACCGAGCCCGATGGTGCCGATGATCGTCACGACGATCGCCACGAGGATCCCGATCAGGATGCCGCCGATGGCACCTGCCAGCAGGCCGTGCCACGCCCCGCGGAAGAGGCCGCCGCCAGCGACGTAGCCGGCGGCGAACCCGCCGATCAGGCCGGCCGCGACGTGGCCGATGCCGGGAATCGCGAACGCGAACAGTCCCACGAGCACCTGGACGACGAACCCGATCCCGACCGCACGCCAGTTGGTCATGGGCGTGGGTACGGGGGTGAACGGCAAAAACCCCCGCGCGACGGGTGCCGTCAGCAGGGGCGTCGAAACGTAAAGCGTGTGCTTTTATGGCCGGGCGCGCTACGCTCGGGCATGATTTTCGAGGACCTGCCGACGACGCCCACGTCGGAGGAACTCATCGACACGGCGTTCTCCCGGGCCGCGCGGGCCGGCCGAGCCAAGCGGGGCGCCGAGGGCCAACAGTCGATGCTCATGACGGCGGCGAACGTCCTCTCGGACAACCTGGAGAACGTGGTGACGGCCTGGCCGGACTTCGACGCGATCGATCCCTTCTACTACGAACTCGCGGACGCGGTGGTGGCCGGCGAGACCGACGCCGAGGCGGGCGTGGACGCCGTCCGCCAGAGCCTCTCCGAGATCGGGTGGGCGGGCCGGAAGACCCGCGAGATCCACCAGGAGTACCAGGGTCGCCTGCGAACCGACTTCGAGACCGCGAAGAAACACCGCAAGCAGGCCTTCGCCCGGATGGCCGACGTCGTCCGGGAGGTCGAGGGTGACCTCGAACTGGTCAACGAGGCCCGCAACGCCCTCCGTGACCTGCCGGATCTAAACCCCGAGGAACCGGCGGTCGTCGTCGCGGGCTATCCCAACGTCGGCAAGTCCTCGTTCGTCAACGCGGTGACCCGGGCCCGGATCGAGACCGCCTCGTACCCGTTCACCACGACCGGGCTGGGCGTCGGCCACGCCGAGCGCGGCCACGTCCGCTACCAGATCGTGGACACGCCCGGCCTGCTGGACCGTCCGGCCGACGAGCGCAACGAGATCGAGACCCAGGCCGTCTCGGCGCTGGAGCACCTCGCCGACTGCGTCCTCGTGCTCGTGGACCCCAGCGAGACCTGCGGGTACACCCTGGAGGACCAGCTCGAGCTTCGCGACCAGGTCGCCAGTCGGTTCGCCGAGGTGCCCGTCCTCACGGTCTGCAACAAGGCCGACCTTTCGCGGGAGGTCGAGGCCGACCACTACATGAGCGTGACCGAGGGCGAGAACGTCGAGGGCGTCCTCGACGCCGCCGTCGAGGCGATCGGGTACGAACCAGGCCTCCCGTTCGAGGAGTAGTCGGCGACGATTTCTCGCGGCGGTTCGACGCCGGCGCTCCCGCCGGCCGTCTGCACCTCGACGAAGCGCACCTCGACCGTCGGGGCCCCGTTGTCGGACACACGGCGGCGGATGCGCTCGGCGAGGTCCGGATAGGTCTCGCCGGATTCGACGCCGACCGTGACGATCACCCGTTCGGGCTGTGGGTCGAACGGACGGACGAGCAGGCGCTCGTCGTTGACGAACGAGACGGAGACGACGGTCGCCCCGCTGTTCTCGACGACGGTTTCGACGTCGCCCGTGATCGACTGTTCGGCTTCGGCGCTCCGGTAGGAGGCGTAGGTGACGCCGACGAGAAACGCCGAAAGGACGAGCAACACGGCGGCCAGAGCGAGCACCCGGTAGAGCGTGGCGGTCCGGGCCTCGTCGAGTCGGAACCAGCGCTCCGGGCGGTAACCACCGTACCAGAACGTCGCGAGGGCCGCAAGGTTGATCGAGATGGCGTTGACGAGCACGAGAACGCTCGACCCGACTACGACTGTGGGTGCGCCCCACGCGATCCCGATGCCCACGGCGGCGGCCGGCGGGACGAGCGCGACCGCGATCATGACGCCCACCAGCGACGCCGAGACGCCCGATCGCAGGCTCATCGCGCCCGCGACGCCCGCGCCGAGAGCGATCACCAGCGAGAGGAAGTCCGGCGCGACGCGCTCGCTGATCTCGCCGATCGCGAGGAGGTCGATCCCCGGCGGTACGAGGTGGACGTACCGGACGAGGGTGGCGAACGCCGCCGCGGTGACGATCGCCAGCGCGAACCCGAGAAGCTGCAACTTGAGGCCGCGCACGAACAGGTCACGCTCGTCGATCACCGTCCCGACCGTCGTCGCCATCGCGGGGCCGATCAGCGGCGCGATCACCATCGATCCCACGACGACGGAGGGGGAGTCCAAGAGCAGGCCGGCGGTCGCGATGACGACGCTCACGACCGTCATGATCGCGTAGGAGGGGGCCGACGGCGCGAGGTCCTCTGCCCGGGCTTCGAGTTCCTCGCGGGCGATGCGATCCTCGTCTTTCTCCTCGGCGTAGCGCTCCTCGAGCGCCTCGAAGCGCTCGGAGACGACCGTCTCCGCGTCCAGGACCACCGTGTACGCGTCGCGCTCGATGCCCGCCTCGCGGAGGGTTTCGAGCACCTCCTCGACCGCGTTCGTCGGCAACGGAACGTAGACCACGGCGGTGTACTCCCGGCCGCTCACCTCGTCGGTGACCACGTAATCGAGTTCCTGGTCGTCCAGCGTGTCCAGCACCGCCTCGCGCTTGCCTGCCGGAATCGTGACCTGGACCAGTCGCACGTCCCCCGAATCGCGGGGGGAGCGCAAAAATCCCGGTGCTCGTTCGGGTGTCGGCGCGACGGGCGCGGCGGTCCCGAGAGGTTATCCGGCTGGAAGCCCCCGCCACCAGGTATGGACCCCGAGGACGTCGAGCGACTGATCGAATCCGCGATCCCGGACGCCACCGCCGAGGTGACCGCCCCGCGACCGAACGACGACGACCACCTCGCCGTCACGGTCGTCTCGCCGGCGTTCGCGGGCAAGTCGCTCATCGACCAGCACGAGATGGTCTTCGACGCCGTCGACGAGCACATGACGACCGACATCCACGCGCTCAAGGTGAAAACCCGGGCGCCTCCCGACGTCGAGGTCGACTTCGAGGAGTGATTCGAGGCCGTCGCGCGAGTGGGTCGAGAACAGCGTTTAAGGCGCTCGATCCCTGTGGGCTGGTAGCATGACATCGAAACCCCGCGACGAACCGAGCGAGGCGGTCCGCCAGCGCGTGGCCGAGGCGATCGAAACGAGCGACGTGGTGCTCTTCATGAAGGGCACCCCCGAGCGCCCGCGCTGTGGGTTCTCCCAGCGTGCGGCCGGCCTGATCGCCCAGTACCGCGACGAGTTCGCGGTGGTCAACGTCCTCGAGGACCTCCCGGCGTATCGCGCCGCCCTGGAGTCCCACAGCGGGTGGGAGACCATCCCCCAGACCTACGTCGACGGCGAGTTCGTCGGCGGCAGCGACATCCTGGCCGAACTCGACGAGCGTGGTGACCTCCGGGCGACGCTCGACGTCGAGCGGACGGCCTGACGGAGCCGCGTGCGCCGCGCCGTTCGTGGTGACGCCGAACGCCCTCGCCGCGGTCGCCTCTCGATCCACCAGGGAGCGCTTCCGGTCGAGCAGGCCACTGCCGATCGAGGGGCTCCTCGTCGACTCGTGACAGTGGGACTTATGGGGCCCTTGATTCTAAGGCACAGTCATGACTAGGGTGGCTCGACGCCAGGGTGACGGATCCCGGCCGCTGCCGCGAGGCGGTCGCTCGATCCCGACGGACGACACTGCCAGTCGTGGGGTACCGACCCCGGGTAAGGCATGACCGACGAGTACGACGTCGTGATCGCGGGCGGCGGCCCGGCCGGCGCACAGGCCGCGCGGGACCTCGCGGCCCGGGACTACGACGTGCTGGTGCTGGAGACCGAACCGGAGGACGCGTTTCCGGCCCAGAGCAACAAGTCCACCGGCGGGACCTTCCCGTCGATGATGGCCTCGTTCGACGTCCCGGACCGGGTGGTGATGAACTTCACCGACAGCGTCGTCCTCGAGTCACCGTCGAACTTCTACGAGCACGACCAGACCGGCGCCGTGCTGGATTTCAAGGCGTTCAAGGAGTTCCTCGTGAAGGACGGCCGCGACGGGGGTGCCGAGTACCAATTCGACGCGCGCGTGACCGGGCCGCTGCTGGAGGGCGGCGAGATCGCGGGCGTGAAATACACCGGGCCGGGCGGTGATCGGGAGACGGTGCGTGGCGACATCGTCATCGACGCGACGGGACCGAGCGCGCCCCTGGCGAAGGAACTCGGCGTGAGCGACCTCCGTCGGGAGCGGCAGGCGATCGGCCTGGAGTACGAACTCGAGGGCGTCGACGTCGACCACGAGGGCTACGCCGACCTCACCGACGCGATGATGTTGCGCCTCGATCACGACATCGCCCCCGGCGGCTATTCCTGGATCTTCCACACCGGCGACGACACGGCGAAGGTCGGCGTCTGTTTCATCCAGAACGACCGCCACAAGGAGTACGCCAAGGAGGGGTTCGGCATCGACGACTACCTCGACTACTGGATCGAGAACGACCCCCGGTTCGCCGACGCCTCGCGCATCGAAGGCGTCCACCACCGCGGGTCGGCCCACATTCAGCCCCCGGCCGACCTGAGCACGGACAACTTCATGGCCATCGGCGACACCGTCCCGACCGTGGATCCGATGTGGGGCGAAGGGATCCGCGCCGGCATGGAATCCGCCCGCGCGGCCGCGATCACCGCCGACGGCGCGCTGACGCCCGACGACCGCGACACCTCGGCCGCCGAACTGGCGACCTACGACCGCCTCTGGCACGCCGAGGTCGCCCCGCGCATTCGCGAGCGCTTGCTGATGACCGAACTCATGTACTACGCGCCCAACGATCGCTACGACCAGTTCCTCGCCGACCTGGACGCGCTGGACCTGGAGACGCTCCGCCAGGCCAACAAGGGCAAACGCCGGGCGCTCCTGTCGCTGTTCCATCTCGGCGACGTTTCGATGCTCGCCGGCTTCCTGCGCGAGCAGCTCGGGGTGAAGTTCACGCAATGGCGGCGGGGGACGTTGCGGCCCTGAACGGATATCAGACCGATATTCCGACGGTTGGAACTTGTGGACCGTCGGGGTGATTCTGCCGATTATCGAGTTCGACTGGAGCGTTCAACCCTACAGGTGCCTCCTGATACTATTCGAGCAGTTCGTCTTCGCCCACCCACCGAACCCCTGGCGGATCGAAAGGGCGAGAGCCCCTCGCGTTCGCGTGGTCGCTGCGGGACCCCTGTCCGAGCGACGCGACCATCGGGAGCGAAGCGAGGATATGTCCCGCAGCGACCGCCGAGGGGCTCGAGGGCTTTCGGCACCGACGGCCCGACCAGCACGGAGCCACGGGAACCGAAACGACCAATATCCCGACCGGAATACCGAAGACGGTGACCCGATACGACGCGGTGCTGTTCGACCAGGACGGCGTACTCGTCGAGCCCCCGGCAACCGAAATCCAGGCCGAAGCGACCAGAGCGGCCTTCCGGGCGGTGGGGGTCGACGACCCGGACGAAAACCACGTCGACGCGGTCGTGAACGGGATCACGGTCGACGAACTCCACGACGTCTGCAGGACGTACGATCTCGACCCCGAACGCTTCTGGACGGCACGGGAAGACCACGACGAGCGCTCGCAGTTCGAGCGCTTCGAGGCGGGCGCGCGAACGACCTACGACGACGTCGAGGCCATCGAGACCCTCGACGTCCCCCGTGGGATCGTCAGCAACAACCACGACAGCACGGTGGCGTTCGTCCAGTCGTATTTCGACCTGGACTCGCCCTTCTCGGTCGCCGTCGGTCGCGAGAAGACGGTCGAGAGCCTCCGACTCAAGAAGCCGAACCCGCACTATCTCGAGCGGGCGCTCGACGCCCTGGCGGACGGTGACGCCATCGATCCGAACGACGTCCTTTACGTCGGCGACAGTGAGAGCGACGTGCTCGCGGCCCACCGGGCGGGGATGGATTCGGTCCTGCTCCGCCGAGCGCACGTTCGGGACCTCGACCCGCAGGTCGCCCCGACGTTCGAGGCGGCGGACCTCCACGACGTCGCGGCTATCGTGGACGGCAGCGACTGACCCATCACCCGCGCTACAATAACGGGTTGCAGCAAGCTCGCCTACAAAAGTCAGTTTCCGGAAAATAACGACCCTCTGGCAAACGTACCGTCAGGTAATGAGGGATCCGGATCGACTCATCCCGCGGTATTACGCCTACCGGGCGACGAACTCGGCGGGGCTGTACCTCCCGATCGCGGTCTACTTCCTCGTCGATCGAGGATACGACAACGGGTTCGTACTGTTTTCCTACGCGGTGTTCTCGCTGGCGTCGGTGGCGGCGGAGATCCCGACGGGCTACCTGGGCGACCTGGTCGGACGGCGGGGGAGCCTCGCGCTGGGCAGCCTCCTCCGCTTCGCTGCCCTCGGGACCTACCCGTTCGTCGAGACGAAGCTGGCGATCCTCGCGATCCACGGAGTCTGGGCGACGGGGCGCACGTTTCGCTCGGGGACCGTCGACGCCTGGCTCTACGAGACGCTGAAAGCCCGCTTCGACGAGTCGGAGTACGCCCGCATCGAGGGTCGGGGGAGTACGGTCCTGCTGGTGACCTCGGCCGCCGGCGCCATCGCGGGCGCGCTCCTGTACACCGTCGATCCGGCGTACCCCTTCCTCGCGAACGCCGGCCTCGCCCTGCTCGGCCTCCCGATCCTGTTCACGTTTCCGGCGGTCGCGACGGGGGCGAGCGACGACGAGGTGTTCACCGTCCGCGAGGCCGTCCGAACCCTCCGCCTGCAGGCTGGCCGGCCGGCGATCCGGTGGCTGGTCGTCTACGCGGCCATCTTCCAGGCGACCTTCTCGGTCACCCGATCGCTGGAACAACCGGCGCTGAACGCGGTGGGGATCCCCGTCGCGGGCCTGGGCGTGCTCTACGCGGCGTTCAAGCTCGTGTCAGCGGGCGCGGCCTCGACGGCAGGCTGGTTCGAGGAGGCCCTGGGTGCTCGCGGCGTGTTCGCCCTGCTCGTTCCCCTGTACGCCGTCGCGTACGCCGCCCTGGCGGTCGTCCCGCTCGCCATCGTCCCGCTGCTGTTCGTCAACCGAAGTCGGCGTCCGGTCACCCGGCCGGTCAGAAACCAG
>DATFIX010000133.1:0-3696 GCA_035269625.1 Natrialbaceae archaeon | reverse complement strand
CGAAAAGTCTGCTCGACGTGGCGCGCTCCAGCGGCGGGTTCACCAAGGTCCCCTTCTCCGCCGGCATCCTCTTTCTCGTGAGCGTCGGCATGGTGGACCTGGCCGGGAGCCTCACGGGCGTCGATCCGTCGATCGCCGTCTCGATGGGTGCGATCCTCGGGCTGACGGCCTTCACGACGTACAACTGGCTGACGCAGTTCGACGCGCTCGGCGTGTACCTCCTGTATCCGATCTCCCACGCCGCGGTGTTTCGGGCCAAGTTCCGGGCGTTCATGGTGCTCGGTCTGCCGACCGCGCTGGGGTACTTCGCCATCGCCGTCGCGTGGCGCGGCGGCCGGGTGGGCGAGATCGTCGTCGGTGCCGTCCTGCTGGTGGGCCTCCACCTGTACCTGTTCGGCCTCACGGTCTATCTCGCCGGGTTCCGGCCCAACGAGTTCCTGTTCGACACCGTCCTGTTCGCCGTCTTCACGGTCGCCGTCGCCGTCGGTCTCGTCCCGGTCCTGATCGTCGGACTCGTCGTCGCGCCGATCGACGTCATCGCGATGGCGGCCCTCGTGGCCCTGGCCGTCATTCTTGGGAGCGTCGGCGTCGGACTCTACCGGCGGGCGATCCCGCGGTGGAGTCGGCGGTATCGGACCGAGTAGCCCCGATTTGCCGGGACTCCCCCGAAAGACACCTGGCGAAATCGAGCGACAGCATCCCGATACCGAAACGTGAGAACGACCCGTATTCGTTTCTCACCGGGTGAAAAACCGCTGCAATGCGGCGTTGCCGACGGCGTCGTGGACCGGGTTTTGGTCAGTCAGCTGGCAGACACAAGTCGAACGTATTATACCGCTGCCTCTCCCCCGTAGAATTGATGGTCCGGGACCCGTTTGCTGGGGAGGATACCCCGGAACTGCAGACGGTGCTGGACGCGCTGGGCGACCAGGACTGTCGAACGATCATCCGCGAACTCGAGAAACCCATGACCGCCAGCGAGATTTCCGAGGCGAGCGGGGTGCCGCTCTCGACGACGTACCGCAAGCTCGAGCTATTGAGCGATGCCTCTCTGTTGACCGAATCGACGGAAATCCGGACCGACGGGCAGCACACGACCCGGTACGCCGTCGACTTCGACGAAGTTCGGGTGCAACTTGACGAGGAGCGCGAGTTCGAGGTCGGGATCAAGCGACCGGAACGGTCTCCGGACGAACGACTCGCCGAACTCTGGTCGGAGGTGCGAAAGGAGACATGACCACCCCGATCCTGCTCACGGCGCTGAAGACGATCACGCTCCTGATCGGCGCGACGATCACGTTCTTCTCCTACCGGGCCTACCGGCGCACGGGGGTGCCCGCGCTCCGGGCGCTGACGATCGGTTTCGGTATCGTTACGCTCGGTTCGCTGCTCGCGGGCGTGGTCGACCAGTTCGTCAACCTGGGCCGTGACTCGGCGATCGTCGTCGAGAGCGCGCTGACCGCCATCGGCTTCGCGGTCATCCTCTACTCGCTGTACGTCGAGTGAGGGCCGACGGTTCCACGGTCTTGAATCTATCGCGAAATCCCGGTCCTTGAGGGTCCGTAAGTTCGATTCCCACCGGTTGACAACGCCCGACCGCTTATTTGCTACGGTAGCCCCTACCTTTGGCTACCGGTGGAGGCCATGTTCGACGCCCAAACATTCGTCGTTTTCGCCAAGACCGTGACCCTGGTCTTCGGCGGGATTATCACGTTCTATACGTTCCGAGCGTTTCGTCGGACCGGTTCGCCAGCCCTGCGATCGCTGACCGTCGGCCTCGGCTTGCTCACTCTCGGGGCCCTCCTCTCCGGCGGGACGCACACGCTCGTCGGGGGGTCGACGACGCTCGGCATCGGCATCAACAGTCTGCTCATGGCCGCGGGCTTTGCGAGCATGACCTATTCGCTCTACGTCCGGGAATCGAACGCTGCTGCGGCGACGACCACCCGAGAGGGCCAGGGGTCGGGAGATCGGTAGCGCGGGTTCTAGACCTCACATCGCTCGTGGATCGTCCGGAGTGACGACAGAAGTCGCTCCCGGGACGGGTTGTAGACCAGGTGGGAGTCACAATCACAGTCCGACGCCCCGAATCCGGGCACGCGACGCCCGTCGATCCGATCGCTGAATCGGCATTCCGCGTCGGCGTCCGGGGTGCGGCAGGCACCGTCGATTCGGGCGTGATCGTTCCCGGTGAGATAATCGACGTGCCAGTGGCGCGTCTCGTTGCGTCCCGCCGCAACGTCCCGGTGTCGGTCGATCCGATCGAAGCCACCGGGACCGAAGGCGGTGCCCGTGTAGGCGTACCAGCCGGCCTCGAAGTCGCGAGGACCGAGCGCACCGACTTCGATCCGCTCGGGTGCGTCGAGTTCGATCAACAGGGTGTACGTTCCCGAGGGCATCGGGGCCCGGTTTGCTCGCCCGCGCCAAAACCCTGTTGCCGGACGGGTTTCGGGCGTGCGAGTAAGCACTCGGAAGGCCCGTCGACGGGGGACGAACGAGCACCCCCACGGCGTTTCTCGGATGCCGTCCGTTACCCCAGAGGTTCGGCGTTCGGATCGTGACGGGGAAGGTCAAGGACCGCTACCTGACACCGGGCAACTGGCGGTACAACGGTCGGACGCTGTGCGGCATGAACGTCTTGTACGCCACGGACGACCGGTGGGCCGAAACGATCGCCGACCACTATCGAACGCTGGTCGACACCGTCGACCTCGGCGCGTACGGCGGCCCGTCCGCGGTCACTCGTTTGCGATCGGAAGTCTTGCAGCCGGGCCAAAATATCACGGCAATTCTTATGTAAGTTCGATTGGTATGTGCTAACAGTTATGGACGAGATGGAGTTTCCGACGCCGGACGTCGAGGTCGATTCGATCGATCCGGCGACGCTGAAAGCGCGGATCGACGCGGGAGAGCGCGTCGTAATCCTCGACGTCCGGTCCGAGGGGAATTACGCCGAGTGGCACATCGACGGCGACGGGGTCGAGTCGTACAACGTCCCGTACTTCGAGTTCATCACCGAGGAGTTCGACCGGGACCTACTGGGCGACGTCCCCGACGACGAGGAGGTCGTGATCCTCTGTGCGAAAGGGGAGGCCAGCGCGTACGTCGGCGGATTGATGGCCGAACACGGGTTCGACGTGATCCACCTGGCCGACGGGATGGAGGGCTGGGCCCGGATCTACGAGTGCGACGAACTCACCCGGTACGACGGCGTCGGATCCGTCTACCAGTACCGGCGACCGTCGAGCGGGTGTCTCGGCTACCTCGTGGTCGACGACGACGAGGCAGCCGTGGTCGATCCCCTCCGAGCGTTCGTCGATCGGTACCTCGAGGACGCTGCGGCTCTTGGAGCCGACCTGCAGTACGCCATCGACACCCACGTGCACGCCGACCACATCAGCGGGGTCCGCGATCTCGTTTCCGAGGGCGTCGAGGGCGTTCTTCCGGCGGCCGCCGCGGATCGGGGCGTCGCCTACGCCGACGACGTGACGCTCGTCGACGACGGCGACACGTTGACGGTCGGGCGCGCGACGATCCAGGTCGTCCACACGCCCGGGCACACGACCGGGATGACCTCCTACCTGGTCGACGGGAGCGTCCTCCTTACCGGCGACGGCCTGTTCGTCGAGAGCGTCGCCCGCCCCGACCTCGAGAAGGGGGACGAGGGGGCACCCGACGCCGCCCGCCAGCTCCACG
>DATFIX010000132.1:0-10884 GCA_035269625.1 Natrialbaceae archaeon | reverse complement strand
CCTCGCGTTCGTCGACGTGGCGGTTGACCGCCGTGGACAGTTCCAGCAGGGCCGACAACGCCTCCCGGGAGTTGAAGTCGTCGTTCATCGCGGTCCGGAAGTCCTCGCGGGTGTCCTCGACGGCCGCCCGGAGGTCGTCGTCCTCGACCGTCCCGTAGGCGTCGGGACTGTCGCAGGCCGCGACCGCGGCGTCGTAGGCGCGCTCCAGGCGCTCCCAGCGCTCCTCGGCCTCGGCGAGCGCGTCCTCCGAGTAGGTCTGCTTCGCGTTGTAGACGGTCGAGACGAAGAACGTGCGGATGACGTTCGATCCGAACGCGTCGAGGGCGTCGCTCACCGTGAAGAAGTTCCGCAGGCTAGAGCTCATCTTGTCGCCCTCGGTCTCCAGCAGGCCGGTGTGCAGCCAGTAGCGGGCGAACCGCTGGCCCGTCGCCGCCTCGGCTTGGGCGATCTCGTTTTCGTTGTGCGGGAACACGAGGTCCCGCCCGGCGACGTGGATGTCGAAGGTCCGGTCCAGGTGGGTCATCGACATCGCGGAGCACTCGATGTGCCAGCCCGGACGCCCCTCGCCCCACGGCGAGTCCCAGGTCATGGCCGTCTCGCAGGCCGCCTCGGGCGGGGCAGCCGCCTCGTGGCGGTGCTCCTCGATCTCGTCGGGCGTGACGCCGTCGGCCTTCCAGACCGCGAAATCGGCGGGATGGCGCTTCTCGGCTTGCTCGTCCGGGTCGCCCTGGGCCTCGATCTCGTCGAGGTCCTGGTTCGAGAGCGTGCCGTAGTCCTCGAAGGTCGTCACGTCGAAGTAGACCGACCCGTTGGACTCGTAGGCGTAGCCCTCCTCGATCAGCGTCTCCACGAGGTCGACGATCTCGTCGAGGTGTTCGGTCACGCGGGGATAGACCTCGGCCCGGAGGAGGTTGAGCGCCCGCATCTCCCCGATGAACTCCTCGATATAGCCCCGGGCGACCTCGGCCTCGGAGTCGCCGTCCTCGCCGACTCGGGCCACGATCTTCTCGTTCACGTCGGTGAAGTTCTCGACGTGGCGGACGTCGTAGCCCGACTGCTCCAGCCAGCGGTGGATGACGTCGGTGTGGACCCACGTCCGGGCGTGACCGAGATGGGCCGGGTCCGAGGTCGTCAGGCCGCAGAGATAGAGGAGGACTTCGTCCTCGTTCACCGGCTCGAACGGTTCCCGCTCGCCCGTGAGCGTATTCGTCACGTGCAGCGTCATGGCCGTGAGTTACCCGGCTAGCCCATTTCAAGGCGTCGGAAGTCCCGACGGTCGCGGACCGAGTGTGCGCACCCGGCCGGTCACCGGTCCGGAACGGACGCCAGACCGTCCTCCACGACGCGGAGGGCGTCAACGCCGTCCCGCCCCTCGACCACCACGACGAGCGCGTCGCCCGCGACGCCGGCAGCGACGGGATCGATCCCCTCGACCAGCAACCGATCCAGGACGTGCGCGAGCGCCGTCGGGGGCACCACGCCCGTGGCCAGAATCGCCGTGTCGGAGCCGTCGTCCTCGACGACCGGGGTGCCGTCGACGGCGAGGAGCGGTTCGTCCTCACCGGTCCCGTCCCCGACCGGCCCGACGCCGCGGTGCATGGTTACTCGGGCGTCGCACTCGCGTTCGTCGGCCGGTTCCAGATCGTCGGCGTATCGACGGAGCGCTGTCGCGACGGCGTCGATCTCCCCGTCCACGTCGAGAAAGCGCGCCGCGGCGGTGTAGTTTACGACCCCTGCCTGGAGCCCGTGGAGCAGAAATGGATGGGCCCGTGCGGCCTCCCTGGTGCGCTCGGCGAGCGACATGCGACCGACTCCGCCCGCCAGCGACTAAACCGCATCGGGCACCCCGGCGTCCGGGCGGTCACTCCTGCCACAGCAGGAACCCGGCGACCACGATCGCGGCGAGGACCGCGACCGTCCCGAGCATGACCACCGGGTCGGACACGAGCACGGCCACGATCAGGGCGAGCAACACCGCGCCGACGGCAAGCCCGAGGACGAGACGATCGTCCCGATCCAGCGAGATCCCGCCGATCCCCTCCGCCTCCGCGTCCGATCCGTAAGCGTCGTCGAACGACTCGACCGACGAGCGCTCCTCGGGCGGCGTCACGGTCAGGGTGACGGTGGCCGACGCCGCGCCGTACCCGGTCACGATCTCGAGTTCACCGGCCACCGGACGGTCGACCGGTTTCACGTCGAAGGTCATCCGGAGTGCCCCGTCCGAGTCGATCATCCGGTTCGTTTCCGGGATTTCGACGATCCCCGCGAGCGCGTCGTCGACGGTACAGTGGACCCTGGACGAGCGACCGTGGTTGCGGAACTCGACGTCGAACGACTCCGTCGTCTCGAAGGACGACGGGCTCTCGATGGCGTGGAGTTCGGTCCGGCTGAGGTGGACGGACAGCGTGTCCGGCACGGGCGTATCGAGGGCGGCCGGGGAGAAAAAGCTATGCCGCCGCCTCGTCGCGCATGTCCGGCGGCAGGAGGTTCGGGATGCCGTCCTCGATCGGGTACACCTCGCCACATTCCGTGCAGGTCAGCGTTCCCTCGATGATCTCCTCGCCGTCGCGCTCCTCGACCTCCAGTTCGAGGTCGTGTTTGTCCATCGGACAGCAGATGATGTCCATCAGTTCCTCCTTCATCGGGCGTCACCCCGCTGGCTGGTCATGTCGATCACTGAGACCGCGCCATGCAAAAGCGTGACGGGTTCCCGGTCGGCAGCGGGCGGCGAGCCCGAATGCGTCCTCAGGACGGCCGTTCCAGCACGACGGTGTCCGATCGGTTCGGTCCCATGCCGACCGCGTACAGCGGCGCGCCGACCTCGTCGCTGACGTACTCGAGGTAGATCTTCGCGTTCTCGGGGAGCGCGTCGTAGCCTTCCTCGGCCACCGCCGACCAGTCGACGTCCTCCCACCCGTCGAACGTGCGGAAGTTGGGTTCGCACTCGCCCCAGCGCTCCGTGGTCGCGGGCATCGTGAAGATCTCTTCGCCGTCGAGGTCGTAGGAGTGGCCGACCTTCACCTCGTCGAGGCCGCCGAGGACGTCGACGTGGTTGACGACGATCCCGGTGAACGCGTTGACGCGGGCCGCGTGACGAAGCATCGGCACGTCGAGCCAGCCGACCCGGCGGGGGCGACCGGTGACCGTCCCGTACTCGCCGCCCTCGTCGCGGATGTACTCGGCCGTCTCGCCCTCGAGTTCGGTCGGGAGCGGACCGGTTCCCACGCGGGAGAGGTACGCCTTGACGACGCCGACGACCTCGCCCTGGCCGATCGTCGTCGGCCCGAGACCGGTGCCGGTGCAGGCGCCGCCGGCGGTCGAGTTGGAGGAGGTCACGTAGGGATAGATGCCGTGATCGATGTCGATCGAGGTGCCCTGTGCGCCCTCGAACATGACCTTCTCGCCGGCGTCCAGCCTGCTGGCGAGGAAGTGCCCGGCATTGACGGTCATGTCCTCCTCGGCCAGGCGCTCGCCGTACTCGCGGTACTGCTCGTAGAGTGCGTCGACGTCGAACGCCTCGTCGGCGTCGAGGCCGAAGACGTCCTCGACGAGCGCGCGCTTCTGGGGGACGACGTACTCGAGGCGCTGCCGGAGCACGTCCGGGTCCAGGAGGTCGCCGATCCGGATCCCGCGGCGGCCGGCCTTGTCCTCGTAGGTCGGGCCGATGCCCCGGCCGGTGGTGCCGGCGTCGAGGTCGCCCTCGCTTTTGGCCTCCTCCTCGATCCCGTCGAGACGACGGTGATAGGGGAGGATCACGTGCGCGCGCCTGGCGACCCGGACGTCCGGGTCGAGACCGCGGTCCCGCAGTTTGTCGATCTCCTCGAAGAGCGTCTCGGGGTTGACGACACAGCCGTTCCCGAGGACGCCGACTTTGCCGCGAACGGCCCCGCTGGGAACCAGCGAGAGTTTGTACTCCTCGTCACCTTCGACGACGGTGTGGCCGGCGTTGTCTCCGCCCTGGTATCGTGCGACGACGTCGGCCTCGTCGCTGAACAGGTCGACGACCCGTCCTTTCCCCTCGTCACCCAGTTGGGAGCCGACGACGGTTACAGTCATGACAGGGACCGATTATCCCGCTCGTACTAAACCGATTTCGGTATTTCCGACCCGGGTTCAGGCCGCGACCGTCCCAGGAATCGAGGGGTCGGGAAACGAACAGGTGAAAACACAAAGCATATCAAGGTCGCATGCAAATCGTTAGCACGTCATCGTTTTGTCGGTGGGATCATACAATAACCTTTAAAGCCCCCTAAAGACAAGTTAACAAATGCCATGATAGACCGACTTGAGAAGGAAGTCGACATGCTGGAACGTCATCTGCAGGTGTTGCGGATGGTCATCGATAGCGAGCCCATCGGCATCGTGAAGATGTCGAACGAGACTGGCTATCCCCACCACAAGGTCCGGTACTCGCTGCGGGTTCTCGAAGAGGAGAACCTCATCGAGCCCTCGAGCCAGGGTGCGATCACCACCGATCGGACCGCCGAGTTCGTCGACGAACTGGACGGCAAGCTCGACGAACTCGTCGACAAGCTCGAGGGGATGAAAATCGAAGAGTCCCCGGAAGCCGAAAGCTAGAGTTCCGGCACGTTGACGTGGAAGTTCCCCTCCCTGGTCTCGACCAGACAGAGGTGGTAGCCACGCTTCCTCGATAGCTTCACGAAACTCTTTCTGGAGTCCCGACTCAGGAGGCTCCCGCTCGTTGCCTCGGAGGCGACTTCGAGTGCGCCCGGATCGAAGAAGCTCGTCGTCACCATGAACGCCGCCCCGAGGTCGTCGTGGGCCTCCTTGACGGCCGTGGCGGACTCCTGGAGCGAGACCATCATGTTCTCGGTGGCCGCGTCCAGCGAGTCGTTGACGTTCGCGATGATGAGCGGGTTGCCCATCCGGTCCCTCGCGACGACGTCGAACTGCCGTTCGAGGTCCCCTCCGTCCTCGTCGTCGGTCGGGATGTCGACGGTGCCCATGCATTCGACGCGATCGATCTCCGGGATCACGTCGTAGAGTTCGTCCATCGTCTTGGCGTTGCCCGTCTCCCTGATCTCGAAGGGGAGGTCCCGGAGCAACCAGTCGACGAACTCGTAGTGGATCGACGTCTCGAGGAACCGTTCGTAGGGCGTGCCCTCGACCTCGACGTTCGTCGCGTCGAAACTCGTGTGGTGTTCCAGCCGGAGGTTCGCGTTCAGCGCCTCGGCGTCGGCGTCCCCGGCGTGAACGTCCTCCAGTGTCGCCTGGCCCTTCGAGTCGTATCGCAAGAAGAGGTTCGTGGCCGAGAGCGCCTGCTGTGGCGACATCCCTCGACTCGTTCCCGAGCCTCCGGTGGCGTCACCCGTGGTCCCGGCAGCGCCACCCGACTCCAGCGTGGCCTCGAGTTCCTCGATCTGGGACTCGAGTGCGGCGACCTCGTCTTCGAGTTCGTCGACGCGGGTCTGCAGTCGCTCGTTTTCTTCCGCCAGCGTCTCCTTCTCCCGCTCGAGCGTGTCGCGCTCGGCCTGGAGCGTCTCCCGTTTCGACTCCAGGTCCGAAACGCGTTGCTGGAGACGATCGATCTCGTCCTCGCGTTCGAGCATGTCCTGTTCGAGCGGCTTCTCGATGGAGCCGTCGGGTGGCGAGGCGGCCCGCTTGGAGTCGGACGCCCCCGATTTCGCGGTCGATCGGTCGGAACGGCTTCCCGTCGACTCGGCGGGGCTTCTGGCGTCACTCCGTTTCGATTCCGCCGGTCGTCGATCGCGACGGGGGGATCCCTGGGCGTCGGACTGTCGTTTCGGGTTCGATCGAGCGGGCGACGGGCGTTCACGCCCACCCGTGGCTTTCCTCGGTTCGTCCGCTTCCTCGCTCTGGTCCGGGTCGATCGACGGGATCCGACGGGTCTCGCGCCATTCGGCCTCGCGCTCGAATCGCGGATCGTCGGTGCTCCCGGATTCGGAACGGGCCCCTTCCGGCCCGCCCGCCGTCGGGTCCCCCGGCATCTCTCGCGGGGTTCTCGGCGTGGCCGTCTCGCGTGGCCGCCCCTCGTTCTGGCGGGCAGCGGACCGTCTCGGTTCGTCCGCTTGCTCCGTGGTCGTTCGAGAATCCCGATCGGTCTCCGGCGATTTGCGAGGGGTGGACTCCGTCGATTCCCGGGACGGAGTGGCGTCATCGCGAGTATCGCGCGACGGCGTCTCTGTCGGCCGAGCACCTTCGGAACCACCATCGTCTTCGTCGGATGGCTCGGTCCGTGGCTCGTTCGCCGGTCCAGTCGAATCCTCCCCGGCCGGCCGCTCGGCCGTGGACGTCGATTCGGACCCTAATTCGGCCTCGCCCGTCCCGCTCTCCGCCGGGGACTCGACCGCCTCGTCATCGGTCTCCTCGGCGTCAGCCGTCGTCTCGGCCGCCGCTGGGGTCCCGGCGTCGGGGTCGGCCGTCTCCGGTGCCGGCTCCTCCTCGTCGTCCGCCGCGGGACCCGACTCGTCTTCCGCCGCCTCGTCGTCCGAATCGTCAGAAATTCCGGTTCCCGCGGCGCCCGAAACGCCCGACGCACCCGCGTCGTCTTCGGGTTCCGGGATCTCGATGACCTCGATGTCGACCGCCTTGACCTCGTAGATACCGACCTCGTCGTTCGCGCGTTCGAAAGCCTCGTCGCCGGTCAGGAGCCGTTCGCTGCTGCCGATGAACGCGACCGGCAGGGCGCGACCGCCGTAGAAACAGACGTAGTAGTCGCCGCTGAGAACGTTCTCGCTCAACTCGACGTACCCGGTGAACGAGCCGTCCGACAGCGTCTTTTTCGCCTCCGCGATCGGTGTGTCGTTCGTGTAGTATTGCGCCTGCGTCTCGCCGCCCGCCTCCTGCATCGCGAACAGGAGTGGCAGGGCGGGGTCCGGTGCCTCGTACGCGGTCAGGGGCAACCCCTCCAGGTCGTCGAGCGTCCCCCCGGAGAGACCGACGACCCGTCCGTTGAGTACGTACGCCCACGTTCCAGTGCCAGTGACCACGCCCGAAAACTCCTGATCGGCGAGGTCACGGAGACCGTCGAGTCCGGCCGCGCAGGGAACCTCGGCCCAGTCTTCCACGCGTTCCCGCGTGCGAGAGTCCATACAGGCACCAAGCCCCAAGCGAAACTAATAGCTTTCGCGCTCGGGGACGAAACCCAGGATCGACAACAGATATCGGCAGTCTTCGGAGATCAGATCTTGTTCTCGGCGTCCTCGGCCAGTTCCTGCATCCGCTTGCCGATCCGGCCGGCGCTGGAGAACTCGTCCTCGCTCATGGCCGACGCGAGCGCGTTGCCGAGGACGAACACGGCGTGTTTGTGCTCGCTCTTGGACTTGTGGACGTGCGACGGGTCCACGTCGAGCTGGTAGTAGGCGTCGAACAGGTCCTCGTCGACCTCCTCGCGCTCCTTGAAGTGCTCCATGATGATGACCATCTGCTCGTGGAGCTCGAGCAATTCGTCCTTGTGCATGGTTGAAGTAAGGCTACGGAGGCGATTTAAGGCTTGTTGTGGGTTTCTGGCATGCTCGGCGGGTGAACCCGCTGCAAACAGCGGAATTCCGGCCTTCGACCCGACGCCGGCGATCGGCCGGGGAACGAACGATTAAATGCCAGGCCGTCGAACGCTCGGCCGATGCGGACGCTCCGGCTCGAACTCGACGAGGGGACGGTCGAGCGCCTCTCGACCGAACGGGAACTGCTCGGTTTCGAGGGCCTCGAATCATATCTGGAATGGATCGTGGACAACCGGACGGACATCGCCGCCGACGGCGACCGCGACGAACTCCTGTCGGCCTACGCCGAGCGCGTCGAGGACCTCGAGCGCCAGGTCGAGGAAACCGACGAGGATTCGGGCGATTTCGACGGGGGACTCACGCCGGAGCGGGTCAAGCGGATCGCCGACGACGACCTGTCGCGGAACGTGGACGAACTCAACGGCGTCGCGACCTCCCGGATCGACGAGATGGCCCGCCGGGCGGTCGCCAGGACGAGAAAGCGACTGGGTCGCGAGGTCGGCACCGGCCTCAGGTACCGGTCGACGGCCGCGATGAGCGACGACGTCAGGCCGGGTGAAGACGTGGCCGACCTCGATTCAATCGAGGTCCCGGGGTACGACGACGACCTCGTCGAACGCCGTCGCGAGGCCGTCGGCGCGGCGCTGGCGCACCTCAGGGACGACGGTGAAGCCACCCGATCGGACATCGTGGACGCGCTGTACGACAACTACCCCGCCGGGTACGACAGCGACACCGGCTGGTGGAACTGCATCAAGCGCGGGTTCAAGCAAGTCCCGGCCGTGAAGGGCGGCGAGGGCCGCCGAAAGTGGGAATACGAACCGGCACCGGGGATCACCGACGCCCGCGGCGTGACCGTCACCAGGCTGTCAAATTCCGAGTGACGGGCGCGTCACGCCCGAACCGTTATCAAAGAGCCCGACGGAGTACCGACGATGGCCTCACAGCAGCGCCGCCTGGCCTACTACCTCGGGACGCTGGTGGGAGTGTTCGCGCTCTACACCGTGATCTACAACGTCGCGATGGGCGTCTTGGAAGGGCAGTCGCAATCGCTGTTTCACTCGTTCAGGATCGTCGTAACGGCGTTTACGACCACCGGGTTCGGTGCCGACTCGCCTAACTGGACGACCTGGCAACTCGACTTGCTGGTGATCGCGATGCAGTTCTCCGGGCTCGTGTTGATCTTCGCGGCCCTCCCGCTGTTCGTCGTCCCCCTCTTCGAAGAGGCGTTCCGCACGCGCCCGCCGATCGCGGTCGATGACGACCGCTCGGATCACGTCGTGATCTGTGAGTACACCTCGCACGGGGCGTCGCTCGTCGAGGAACTGGAAACCCGCGACGTGGATTACACCGTGATCGTTTCCGACCTCGAGGAGGCGACCACCCTGTACGAGACCGGCGTCTCCGTGATCCACGGCGAGCCAGAAACGACCGAAACCCTCGAACGGGCCAACGCCGGGGACGCGAGGGCAATCGTGGCCGACTCCGACGACGAGCGCAACGCCAGCATCGTCCTCGCGGCCCGCGAGATGGCGACCGAGGCGCGGATCGTCAGCCTGGTCGAGGAGCCCGACAACGCCCAGTACCACCGCTACGCCGGGGCGGACCAGGTCATCTCGCCGGAGGAGGCGCTGGGCGAGGCGCTGGCGAACAAGGTGACGACCAGGGTGACGACGGCGCTGGGCGACAGCGTCGAGATCGGCGGCGACTTCGAGATCGTCGAGATGACCGTCCAGCCCGGGAGCGCGGTCTGCTATCGCCGGCTGGCCGACAGCCGCATCCGGGAGGCGACCGGCGCGAACGTCATCGGCGTCTGGGACCAGGGCGAGTTCGTCGCACCGCCACCGCCGGACCTTCGACTCGACGAGCGGAGCGTCCTGCTGGTGGCCGGCACGGACGAACAGCTCTCGAACTTGCAGGAGTTGACCCACTCCGAGGGACGCCGTCATCGCCGCGGACCGGTCCTCGTGGCGGGACACGGCGGGGTCGGGTCGCGACTCACCGACGTCCTGGCCGCCTCGGACGTCCAGACGACCGTGATCGACCGCGAGGAGGCCCCGGGCGTGGACGTCATTGGCGACGCGTCCGACGAGTGGACCCTGACCGAGGCGGGCATCGAGTCCGCCCGGACGATCGTTCTCGCCCTGGATAGCGACGTGCGGGCGATCTTCTCGACGCTGGTCGTCCGGGAACTCAACGCGGACGTCGAGATCGTCGCCCGGGCCAACGACACCGAGAGCGTCCGGAAGCTCTACCGCGCCGGGGCCGACTACGTCCTCGCGCTCGCGCACGTCAGCGGTCGCATGCTCGCGGCCTCGGTCCTCGACGAGGAAGTCGTCACCTTCGGCACCCAGGTCGAGATCGTCCGGACCCCGGCCGAACCCATCGCCGGGCAGAGTCTCAGCGAGGTCGATCTCCGGACCCGG
The DNA here is from genome assembly GCA_035269625.1 of Natrialbaceae archaeon. Classification (GTDB taxonomy): domain Archaea; phylum Halobacteriota; class Halobacteria; order Halobacteriales; family Natrialbaceae; genus DATFIX01. The sequence goes on along the minus strand of DATFIX010000132.1, from coordinate 974 downwards.
ACGGGCTGTACCGTCATCGCCGTCGAGCGAGACGGCGACGTGATCACCGACGTGGACGGCGACTTCGTCGTCCGGTCGGGTGACGAACTCGTGGTCGCCGGCCCGGACGCGGCGATCAACGAACTGACCGCGTCGGTCGTCCCGGAGGGGGACTGAGGAAACCGGGTTCGACGCTGCCGCTTTGGGAAGCGTTTTCACGCCACCCTGCGTGTCGCCACCATGGCCGGCATCGTCTTCTTCGGCACGGAGCAGCGCGAGGAAATCGTCGAGTTCTACACCGACGCCGTCGGCGCGGAAGTGTGGCTCGAGCAGACCGGCTGTACGATCCTCCAGCACGGGAACTTCCTGTTCGGGTTCTGCGAGAACGAGGACACCGAGGACTGCGGCGTCGTCACCTTCTACTACGAAACCAGGGACCAGGTGGACCAGATGTACGAGCACCTCGCGGACCGGGCGCGCGACGAACCGGTCGAGAACGAGGCGTACGACATCTACCAGTTCTTCGCCGACGACCCCGACGGACGGACCATGGAGTTCCAGACGTTCCTGCATTCCGTCGACGATCCGTGTGGGGACAGTCCGCCGAAAGTGCACTGACCTGACGGGGATCGTCGCGAGCGATCCGACACAACCCTTTTTTCCCGCGCCCGCGCAATTCCGGAGGGTTCGATGTCCCCCGATCGCTGGTTGCCGTCGACCGTGGACCTCTCGCGGCGAAACCGCCTCATCGTCTACTACGTGGTCGGGATCGCGGCCCTCGTGACGCTGTATGCGGTCCTCTACAACGTCGGGATGGCGACGTTCGAGGGCGACGATCAGTCGCTCATCCACTCGTTCGGGATCGTCGTCGAGACGATGACCACCACCGGCTACGGCGCGGATTCGCCCTGGGGATCGACGGTGATGAACGCCTTCGTGATCTTCATGCAGCTCTCGGGGATCGGACTGGGGTTCTTCACCCTCCGGGTGATCGT
>DATFIX010000131.1:0-2916 GCA_035269625.1 Natrialbaceae archaeon | reverse complement strand
GAGGTCCCGCAGCATGCCGCCGAGTTCGTCCTCGCGCTCGACGAGGTGGGTGTCGTGGCCCTGGCGGGCGAGGCTGATGGCCGACGAGATCCCGGCGATGCCGCCGCCCACCACGAGCGCGCGCTGCTCGATGGGCTGTTCGATCTCCTCCAGGGGCGTGAGGAAGGCGGCCTTGTCGACCGCCATCTTCACCATGTCCTTGGCCTTCTCGGTCGCGGCTTCGGTGTCGCTGTGGACCCACGAGTCGAGGTTGCGGACGTTGGCCATCTCGAGCAGGTACTCGTTCAGGCCGGCTTTGGCGACCGCCCGCTCGAAGGTCGGCGCGTGGGTCTTGGGCGAGCACGAGGCGACGACGACCCGGTTGAGTTCCTTCTCGTCGACGACCTCGGTGATCCGGTCGGTGCCCACGCCCGCGCACGCGAATAGCATCTCCTCGCTGTGTTCGACCGAGGGCAGTTCCTCGGCCCACTCGACGACCTCGGGCACGTCGACCGTGCCGGCGATGTTCGAGCCACAGTCACAGACGAACACGCCGACGCGCTCCTTGCCCGAGACGTCGATCGGTTCGGCCTCGATCGGTTCGGGCCAGGAGCGCTCGTCGACGTGCTCCATGGCTTTCGAGGCCGCGCCGGATGCCTCGGCGACCGAGTCCGGGATGTCCTTCGGCCCGGTCGCACAGCCCGCGGCGTAGACGCCGTCTCGGGTGGTCTCGATCATGTCGCCGTCGACCTCGGTGGCCGCGAAGAACCCGTCGTCGTCGAGGTCGACGTTCAGGGCGTCCGCCAGCGCTTCCGTGCCATCGCTGGGGATGAGTGCCGGCGAGAGCACGACCATGTCGTACGCTTCCTCGACGATCTCGTCGTTGAGAGTGTCCTCGTAGCGCACGACCGGGCTGTCGCCCTCGGTCCGGACCTCGGCGGGACGACCCCGGCGGTACTCGATGCCCTCCTCGCGGGCGCGGTCGTAGAACGCGTCGAAGTTCTTGCCGTAGGCCCGCATGTCCATGTACAGCGTCGTCACGTCCGGAACGCCGTGGTCGACCGTCTGGATGGCCTCCTTCGTGCTGTACATGCAACAGACCCGCGAGCAGTACTCGCAGTGGCGCTCGTCGCGCGAACCGACACAGAGCACGAACAGGATGTTATCCGGTTCCTCGCCGTCGGAGGGCCTGACGATGTGCCCCTCGGTCGGTCCGGCGGCGTCGAGCAGGCGCTCGTACTCCATGCTCGTCACGACGTCCGGGTGGTCGTTGTACCCGTATTCGTCGACTACCTGGGGGTTGAGTACGTCGAACCCGGTGGCCGTGATCACCGACGAGACGTTCACGTCGTACCGGGTCGGCGTCATCGAGAAGTCGATGCAGTCGGGCTTGCAGGCCTCCTGACACCGGTCGCAGGGCATGTAGTTCGGCGGCTCGTTCATGCAGGTCTCGAGATCCAGCACGTACGGGCCGGGTTCGGCTTGCTCGAAGGGGGTGTAGATGGCCGTCCGGGTGGCCATGCCCTCGTCGAACTCGTTGGCCGTCGTCTCCGGGCAGGCCTCGACGCAGTCGTCACACCGGGTGCACTCGTCGCCGACGAAGCGCGGGTGCTGGTACACCTCGGCCGTGAAGTTCCCGACGTCCCCGTGGAGGTCCGTGACGTTCGCCAGCGTCAGGACCTGGATGTTGTCGTGCTGGATCACGTCCGACATCTTCGGGGCCTCGATGCAGATCGAGCAGTCGAGCGTGGGGAAGTTCTTGTCCAGCGCCGCCATCTTGCCGCCGATGCCGGGTTCCTTCTCCACCAGGACGACCTCGACCCCGCCGTCGGCGAGGTCCAGGGCCGACTGGATCCCGGCGATGCCCGCGCCGACGATGAGCACGTCGCCGTCGATCGTTTCGTGCGTTACCGGTCCGGTATCCGTCAGGCTTTCGCGTTCTGATTCCGTGCTCATGGTGCCACCTCCTGCTCGGAGAGCGCGAGACCGCGCTCGAAGGCCTCCTCGTTCAGGTCCTCGGTGCCTTCGGGAACGACGTCCCGGACGGCCTCGCGGACCGCGTCTGCCGGCGGGTCACCGATCGCATCGATCACCGCACCGAGCATGACGATGTTCGCGACGACCTTCCGGCCGACCGCCTCGGCGACGTCGACCGCCGGGACGCGAAGCACCTGGACGTCGGGGCGTCGCTCCTCCAGATCGCTCGGGTCGACGAGGTTCGTTTCCACGACGACCAGGCCACCGTCCCGGACGGAATCGGCGTCGCGCTCGAAAGCGTCCTGGGCGAACGCGACCACGACGTCCGGTTCGATCACGCCGGGGTAGTCGATCTCGTCGTCGGCCACGACGACGTCGCCCCGGGAGAACCCGCCCGTCTTCTCCGGGCCGTAGGCCTCGGTCATCGTGGCGTCCATGCCGCCCTGGATGCTCGCGGCGTGGCCGACGATGTGCGCCATCGTGATCACGCCCTGGCCGCCGAACCCGGAGAACCGGAACTCGGTGCGACTCATTCCTCGTCACCTCCCGTGACGCCGGCGCTCTCCAGGTATTCCGTCTTCGCGGTCATGTACGACCGGCTCTCCTCGTCCTCGACGAAGTTCCCGAGGACGATCGGTTCGTCGTCGAGTTCGACGCCGACGTCCCGGACGTCCGCCGTCGAGTCCACGACGCAGTGCTCCTCGAAGTACTCCATCATGTCCAGCCCCTCGGGGAAGCCGTTTGGCTTGCCGAACCCCTCGGGACACGGCGAGAGCACCTCGACGAAGCCCAGGCCGTCGGTCTTCATCGCCCGCTCGATCGCGTCCGAGAGTCGGCGCGGGTGGAGTGTCGTCCACCGGGCGACGAATGGCGCGCCGAGGCTGGCGGCGAGCAGGGGCAGGTTGAACGTCCGCTCGAAGTTCCCGTAGGGCGTGGTCGAGGTGATCGCCTCCTGGGGCG
>DATFIX010000130.1:0-20731 GCA_035269625.1 Natrialbaceae archaeon | reverse complement strand
GTTCATACTGATGAGAACGCCCAGCGTCGCGAGGAATCCGGCCACCGGAGCGACCGGGTAGAGCACGCCCGGGATTCGAAACGACGGCTCGTAGTCGGCGGGGTCTGCCCGCCGGAGGACGACGACCGCCACGTGGACCAGCGCGTAGGTGACCAGGTACATGAAACTCGCCACTTCGGCGAGCGTCCCGATCCCGACGCCGACTGCGATGAGCACCAACGTGATGATCCCGGTGACGGTGATCGACCGGTAGGGCGTCCGGAAGCGGTCGTGGACCTCGTTGAGCCAGTTGACGAGGATCCGGTCTCGGCCCATCGCGAAGTTCACTCGGGCCGCCGAGAGGATGCTCGCGTTCGCGCTCGATATCGTGGCGAAAACGGCCCCGAGGATCATCATCAGCGCACCGAGCGATCCGACGAACTCCGAGGCCACGTCGGCGACGGGGATCTTCGAGGTGGCCAGCGCGTCGATCGAGAGCGTGCCCGTCGAGACGAACATTACGCCGACGTACATCAGCGTCGGCGTGACGACGGCGGCGATCATCGACAGCGGGAGGTTCCGGCTCGGGTTCTTGATTTCCTCCGCGCTGGTGGCGATGACCTCGAAGCCGATGAACGACACGTACACCGTACCGACCGTGGCCGCGACGCTGGGCCAGCCGTAGGGGTTGAACTCGCCGATCCCCGGTCCGCTCACGATTCCCAGGCCGAGGAACGCGACGATGAGCGCAACCAGCGAGAGGACGATGACGTTCTGGAGCGCCCCGGTCTCCTTCACGCCGTAGTAGTTGACGCCCGTCAACAGGACCGCCATCGCCAGTGCCGCGACGGTGATTCCGAGTTCGCCCCAGCCCGCCAGAAAGCCGACGTAACTCCCGAGCCCCGGGAGGAGGTACTGGCCGAACCCGATCATGTAGAACGCGCTGGCGAAGGTCAATCCGGCCCACATCCCCCACCCGACGATGCTGCCGAAGAACGGACCGAGAGCGCGGTTGACGTAGTAGTAACTGCCGCCGGCACGGGGCATCCCCGTCGCGAGTTCCGACAGCGACAGCGCGGCGAGCAAGGAGACGACCCCGCCGAGGGCGAACGATACCATGCTCGCTGGCCCGGCCTGCTCGGCGGCGATGCTCGGCAGGACGAAGATACCTGCACCGATCATCGTTCCGAGGCCGATCGTGTAGGCCTCGAGAAAGCCGAGGTCGCGCGCCAGTTCCTGGTCGGCCTCGCTCATTCTGCGTTCACCACCCGTTCGATCGGGTCAGCCGACCTCGATGATCGAACGGATCGATGGGGCAGTTCCGGAGGCGGTGCCTGGGCGATTCCACTGTCCATGTCCGAGGCGTCGATCAGCGTCCCCTTAACTAATTCGAACGACGCGAGCGCCGTGGCGGGTTACGACCGCTGGTTCCGGAACCAGCGCGACAACCGCGACCTGATCCCGAGATGGCGCTTGGCCATGATGACCGTGCTCGCGGCTCGTCGGCCAACTTCTTCGGGGATGGCCCCGAAGACGAGTTGCTTGAGGAGGCCCTCCCGTGAGGACCCGATGATCGTGATGTCGTGATCGGCCGTGCGCTCGACGATCGCGTCGGCGACGTCGTCGCCCTCGACGACTTCGGACGATGCGTCGACGTCGTCGTCGATGAGGCCGACGGTCCTGTCGAGGATCTCGGCCGCTCTCTCGCCGTTTTCTGCCCCCGGCGTCTGCACGTATATCACCTCGACGTGGGCGTCGTTCGGGCGGGCGATCGCCCGCGCGATTTCGGCGGCGAACTCGGCGTGTGGCCCGCCCGCGGTCGGCACCAGGATCGATTCCACGTTCCTGGTCGGGCCAATCCGTTCGACGAGGACGTCACAGCGGGCCTTCGTGACCACCTCGTCGACGTTGCTGCCGAGGACGTAATCGCGGCGGCGACCGCGCCCGCGCCAGCCCATCAACACGAGGTCGGCATCGTCCTGTTCGATCGTGTTCAGGATGGCCTGGGAGACGTCGTGCCCGATCCGGATCTTGCCGCTGACCGGGACGTCGGGGTTCTCCTCGTTCGCGACCTCGATGGCCTCGTCGAGGACCGCCCGTTGCTGGTCGACGAACCGCCGGCCTTCTGAGAGGGGCGTCTGCTGAGGGACGGCCACGACGCTCATGACCTCGACGTCGGCGTTCCGGTCCGCGGCGACGTCGAGCGCCGTGTGCATCAACTGTTCGACGCTCTCCGGGTTCGCGATGGGAACCAGGACCCGTCCCTCGCGCTCGGCGCGCTCCGGTGCGGGTGCCTGCTCGGTCGCCACGGTCGGCGTCTCCTCCTCGATCTTTTCCTCCTCCTTCGGCGCGGAGTAGCCGTAGTAGAGGAGGATGCCCAGGCCCATCCAGATGGCCGTCGTGATCAGCGCGATGAACCCGTGCGAATCGGGGCCGAGACCGATTTCGAGGCCCAGCGCCGACAGCAGGAACGGCGTGAGCATGAACTGCAGGACGATGCCGATCAGCGGCGGCCAGGGCATGTAGGGGACCTCGTAGGTCCGCGGGAGGTCCGGGTGGGTCTTGCGCATCCTGACGAGCGTCCAGTTGACCTGGACGAACAGCAGGATGAACATGATGTCCGCCGAGGCGGCGACGGCCTCGATGGGGAGGATGACGGCCATCGCGGCGATGAGGATGGCCGAGAGGAAGATGGCGACGTGGGGCGTCCGCTTGTCGGTGTGGACCCGACTGAAAATGGGCGGCAGGGATCGGTCGCGGCCCATCGCGAACGAGACGCGACTGGAGGAATAGATCGTCGCGTTGAGCGCACTCATCGTGGCCGTCAGGCCCGCAATAAGCAGGAGCGGGACGCCGTACGGGACGAACTGTCCGGCGGCCTCGATGATCCCGAGTTCGCCGAGGTTGCCGAGGGCCTCCCAGGTCGGGACCCCGCCCGGCGTTGCCGTGTCGGGAATCCCGCCCGGGCGATCGATGAGGTGCTGTGTCACCTCGATCCCGCCGATGGAGGCGAACGCGACCAGGATGTAGATGGGGACGACGATGGCCAGCGAGTAGAACACCGCCTTCGGGATGTTCTCGCCGGGGTTGACCACTTCTTCACCGGACTGGACGATGATCTCGTAGCCCTCGAACGCGATGTAGGTGAACCCCATCGCCCCGATGACGCCGATGATGCCGTTCGGGGCGAAGCGGGGACTCCCCACGAACTTCTGGGGCCAGTTCGGGGTGTTGATCGTCGCGAGAATCCCGAAGACGACAAAGACGCCGAGAATGATCACCTTGATCCCGGTGACGACGACGCCCGCCTTCCCGGTCTCCTCGGCCCCGCGGTAGTTGATGTACGCGAACAGCGAGACCATCAGGACGGCCAGAATCTTATCGAGGAGCAGTCGGTCGATCACGCCGAACAGGGCGAATTCGCCGGAAAGAACGCCGCCGAAAACGAGAAACTCGGTGAGGAACACGCCGAAGGTGACGGCGTACAGGGAACAGGCCACGGCGTGGGCGAACCAGCTCATCCACCCGGCGTAGAACCCGTTGGGGTCCACGAGCGCCTCCTTGACCCAGAGATACCCGCCACCGGCCTCGGGGAATGCCGCCCCGAGTTCGGCATAGGAGACGGCTGTGAACAGCGCGACGATTCCGTTCAGGAAAAACGCCAGGGTGAGAGCCGGTCCGGCCAGTCCGGCGGCGAACCCCGTCAGGGCGAAGACGCCGGCGCCAATCATCGCCCCGACGCCGATGAACGTGATGTCGAAGAGGCTCATATCGCGCGAGAGTTCAGTTTCGACCTCGCCCGGCCCGGAACCGGGCGACTTCGACGCATTTGAAGGTCCCGTCATCGTTTCAAACTCCGTCGGCGTTCGTCCTAAAGGTATGGTACCAGGTGGCCCGGAAAATCGAGCCATTCGTCTCCAGCAACACCGTGCGAGGGAACCTCACCAACGATTTCAGCGGTTTCGGCGAGTCCCATCGAAGGCAGACCCGGCTCCTGTGGCCGTGAACAGCGGCCAGTTCCCGTTACGGACGTTTGCTACCCAACAGTCGTTCCCGCAAGGTTCGGTCACGGGCCTTCTCGGCGAGCAACACCGGACACTCGACGTCGTTGATCACTTCGTGCACCAGCGAGTCGCGCAAGAGGCGGCCGAGGAGGCCCTTCTGGGTGGCCCCGATGACCATCATCGAACAGGATTCCGCGGCGGATTCGATTGCCGCCTCGATGTCGCCGGTTTCGACCAGCAGTTCGGCGTCCTCGAGGCCCTGGTCCTCTGCCCAGGACGCCAGGAACTCCCGTCCGCCTGCTTCGTCGCCCTCGTCGGCGACGTGCAGCAGGGTCACCTCGGAGTCGTACTCGTCTTTGAGGTTCCGAACCATGGCCGCCCCGAGTTCGGCGTTCGGCCCACCGGACGTCGGCAACAGGAGGCGTTCAGGTTTGGCATCGCGACCCTTCAGTACGAGGAAGTCACAGGGGATGTCCTCGGTGAGTTCGTCGATCCGGCTTTCCGCCCGCCCGTGGGAGTGCGGACCCCAGCCCATGACGACGAGGTCGGCCTCGTGGGTTCGTGCAGCGTCGAAGATCTCCTCGAACGACCGGTGCGAGAGGATCGTGTGCGTCTCGACGTCGACGCCGAAGGTCTCGGCGTCCCGTTCGGCGGCGTCGAGGACGCCGTGGTAGTCCGCTTCGAGTTCCTCCACGTGGTCGGCGGCATAGCTGAGCGACGTCTGGTCCGGAACCGTGACGATGTGGACCGCGTCGACGGTCCCGCCCCGCTGTTTCGCGATGGCGCTCGCGAGCGTGATCAGGTCCTTCTCGTGTTCGGGGTTCGCGAGCGGGACCATCACCGTGTATTCCCCGCCGTCGGGTTTGGCCGCTCCCGCGGCCGACACCGCGAAATCGGGCATCTCCTCGGACCGGTTGAGCACGAACTCGCTCAGGATACCCTGTTTCTCGGTAACGCCTCGGGCGTACACGAAGTACCAGAGGATGCCCCCCGCGACGAACAGGATTGCCAGTCCGATATACAGGGGCTTCATGAAGAATATCAGCCCGAACGACGAGAAGGCCCCCACCACCGGGACTGCGGGGTACAGTGGCGTTTTCCATTCCGGCTGGTACTCGGCCACGTCGGCCTCTCGCATGACGATCAGGGAGACGTTCAACAGTCCGTAGACGACGAGGTGCAGGACGCTTCCGGCCTTTGCCAGGGGTTTGACGTTGCCGACGACGATGAACAGGAGGATGAGACCGCCCGTCACCGCGATGCTCCGGTACGGCGTCGCGAACGTCGGGTGAATGTCGTTGAGTTTGGCGCTGATGAGTTTGTCCCGACCCATGGCGAAGTTGATGCGGGAAGACGCGAGGATGCTCGCGTTCGCGCTGGAGGCCGTGGCGAGCAATCCGGCGAAGGTCAACAGACCGACGCCGATACCCGCGATGCCGATCGCGCCGAAGGATACCTCCGCGACGTCCAGAACGGGGGTTTTGGTGAACTCCGGACCGAGTTGCCGCCAGTTGATCACGCCCATCAGGACGACCATGATGACGGCGTACATCGCGGTCACGATGACGACGCTCCCGACCACTGCCCGCGGCAGGTTGCGGCCGGGGTTCTTGAGTTCCTCCGCAACGGTCGTGATCTTGGCGAACCCCAGGAACGAGACGAAGACGAGACCGGTTGCCGGAAGGACGGCAGAGACGCCCCCGGCATCCTCCGGGAAGAAGGGACGGATCGTCGAGACGTCGGCCTGTAGCAGTCCCAGAATGGAGAAAACGGTCAGGATACCGACGAGCGTGACGACGATGACGATCTGCACGCCACCCGTCTCTTTCGCCCCGACGTAATTGATCGCGATGAAGGCGAGGCCCGCGATCAGGGCCCCGACCTGGAACGCCGACAGGCCCACCGGGCCCAGCGCGATGGCCGGGATCGGCACGAACGTCGCGAGATACTCGCCGAACCCGAGCGTGTAGAACGCGCTCGCGAACGCCAGCCCCATCCAGTTCCCCCACCCGGCGATCGACCCGAAGAGCGGGCCGAGCGCGTGGTTGACGTAGTAGTAGCTCCCGCCGGCCTTGGGCATGGCCGTCCCGAGTTCCGAGGCCGACAGCGCGGTGAACAGCGAGATGACGCCGCCGACCACGAACGAGAGCGCGACCGCCGGTCCGGCGGCCGCCGCGGCCTGCCCCGGCAGCACGAAGATGCCGGCCCCGATCATCGTCCCGATCCCGATCGTGAGCGCCGCGAGGAGCGAAAGGTCCTTCGCGAGTTCCTCGTCGTCGCCGCTCATTCGTCGATCTCACCCGGCAGGGCAATCACTGGTCGATCCGCCTCGATGATCAGTCGGAGCGAGCGATCGCCGGCGAGCAACTGGCGGATCCGGCCACCGCCGCGGGGCCGGAAGGCGATGGCGCTGGCCTCGACGTCCGCGGCGACGTCGATGACGGCGTCCACGACGTCTCGCCGGTAGGCCGTCTCGTCCTCGGCCGCCGGGAACGTTTCTCGGAAAGTATCGAACGCTTCCGTCGCGATGTCCTCGGACTGTTCGACGGGCGTTTTGTCCGGCACTCCCTCGCCCTTTTCGACGACGTAGACGACCGTGATGCGCTCGGGCCCGTACGGAACGAGCGCGTCCGCCGTAACCCTCGCGTCCTCGTCGTCCGCCACTGGCACGAGCACGTGCCCAAGCAGGTCCCGGGACGGCTCCGGGGAGCTCGATTGCATGTCCGTACGATTCGCCCTCCGGCTTAAAACGGTTTGCAGTGCGGTCAAATTGTTCTATTTCGCTGACTAGATGCGCGCCAGTCGTTCAGCAGCCTTCACCGGCGCGTGCTCCCGTCGAAGAGTCCGGAGAGCAACCGACGAACGCCTGAACCGGCGGACCCGCCGCCCGAACGGCGTGCGATGATGAAGTGCCCCGACGCGCCGCGCGCCACCTTTGCCGTCACCGAGTCGAAGAGGAGGTCCTCCAGTGATCCCGTTCCGGTGGCCCCCATCACGGTCAGGTCGTAGTTCCTGGACTCGACGACGATGGTTTCGGCGATGCTCTCGCCATCCAGCAGTCTCGCCTCGACCGGGACGTCGTCGACGTCTGCCGTGGCCTCCTCGAGCATCTCGGCGTACGAGTCTCGCTCGTCGGGCGTCGCTCCGGGACCGACGACGGTCCCGACGGTGAGGGTGGCATCCGCGGCGAGTGCCAGGTCGCGGGCCGTCGAGACCGCCAGACTCGAATGGACGCCACCCGCGATGGGAACCAGAATCGAATCGACGGGCGTAATGCCGCCGCCGACTCGCTCGACCAGCAGGTCACGATCGGTCCGCTCGCTCACGTCGTCTACCACGTTTCCGATGATGACGTCCGTCTCACTCGATCGACCGCCGTGCCACCCCAGCAGGAGACAGTCGACGTCGCACTCCTCGGCGGTCTCGTGAATCCCGGTCGCGGGCGATTCGGCGGCGCGGAGTAACCCTCTCACCGGGATCTCGTCCTCGCCGTCTTCGGCCACGGCCAGTGCACGATCGAGCACTTCCCGCCGCGATTCGGCGTCCGGATCGCCGGCGTCGACGCTCCGGGGATCGTCCGAAACGACGACGCTCAGGGCGAGCAGTTCGCCGTCGTGCGCCGCGGCGAGGGCTCGCCCCGTCCGAATCAGCGTTTCGCAGGTGGCGGGGTTGGCGATCGAAACGAGGATTCGATACTCCCGCTCGCTGTTGGCGTTCCCGAGGTCGGCGAGCGTCGTCACCGACCCGGAATCCTCGACCATGCGTTCCATTCGTTCGGCGAGGCAAATGAAGGTTGAAGAAACGGCGCGAGAGTGTCCGGATCAGTCGTCGGCGGCCGCGGGTTGCAATGGCGACTCGGTCCCGATGTACTTCTCGTTGACCTCCCACTCGCCGTCCTCGTTTTTGATCATGTATTCGCCGTAGTAGGGGACGCGGTTGCGGACGGTCTCACGGAACGTCTCGCGGATCTCGTCTTTGGTCATCTCCCCCATCGACCGGAGGTCGTCGTTGCGGTTGAGACACCCCTTGAGGTATCCCTCGTGAGTGACCCGGACGCGGTGGCAGTTCGAGCAGAACTCGTCGTTCTCGACGGGATCGACGATTTCGACCATCCCGCCCTTTACCCAGTACCGGCGGCGGTCGTGCATCTCGCGGTGTTCGATCTCGTCGGCCTGCTCGGCCAGCCAGTCGTGGACGCGCTGGATGTCCACGTTCCACTCGGGATGGCCGGTCAGTTCGGGCATGTACTCGATGAGCTGGAGGCGGAGGCCGTCGTTCTCGGCCACGTGGTCGACCATCTCGGGGACGTAGCCGGCGGTCTTCTCGAAGACGACCATGTTCAACTTGACCGGCGTGAGCCCGGCGTCCACGGCTGCCTGGACCCCCTCCAGGACGCGGTCGTACGCGCCGCTTTTGGTCAACTCGGCGAAGGCGTCCCGGTCGAGCGCGTCCTGGGAGATGTTGACGCGCTCGAGTCCGGCCTCCTTCAGGGCCTCCGCGCGGTCGGGAAGGAAGGTCCCGTTCGTGGTAAGTGACGTCTCCATCGAGTCCGGGGTCCGGCGGACGATCTCCTCCAGGTCGTCACGAAGCATCGGTTCGCCGCCGGTGAACTTCACCGCCTCGACGTCGAACTCCTCGGCGACCTCGAGGAACCGCACCACGTCGTCGGTGTTCATCTCGTGGTCTCGGGCGTCCATGGGGCCCCGCGTGTCCCCCAACCCCTCGTTGTGACAGTAAACGCAGTCGAAGTTACAGCGATCCGTCAACGAGATCCGGACCCCAGTTACCTCCCGCCCGAACCCATCACTCAACATACCCGTCCCTGACGGCCGCGAGTTCTTAAAGCCTCGGACAGAATCCCGACAGATGTAACTGTTTACGGTTTCTCCTCTCGAGAGATGAGCCGCGCTGGGCCTAGATTACCCGAAGGAAATTGGTCTATTTCGGTTCTCCGTTCTTGCAAGTAACCAGGTGCGGTTTCATCCGGGGTTCCGGCCCACCGGGGCGCGGTTCGCTCTACGCCACCAGATCGGTATCGGGTGTTTCGAAACCCACCGCGTTCACAACCCTTTTCGTCAGGTAACTTCCAACGGTTCGTATGGACGCTGATGACATTCGTGACATGCTCCGGGACGTCGAGGACCCCGACCTCGGGGACGACATCGTTTCCCTGAACCTGGTCAACGAGATCGAGGTCGACGGTGACCGGGTCCACGTCGATCTGGCGCTCGGGGCCCCGTTCGCGCCCCACGAGACCGAGATCGCCGACCAGGTCCGGGACGTTCTGGAAGACGCGGGCTTCGAACCGGAACTCTCCGCCAGCATCGAGCGCGACGTGTCCCGGGCCGAGGACGTGCTCCCGGACGTGACGAACATCATCGCGGTCGCGTCGGGCAAGGGTGGCGTCGGCAAGAGTACGATCGCCGTCAACATCGCCGCCGGCCTCGCCGACAGGGGCGCGAAGGTGGCACTGTTCGACGCCGACATCTACGGCCCCAACGTCCCGACGATGGTCGGGGCCGACGAACCGCCGGAGGCGACGCCCGACGAGACCCTCATTCCGCCGGAGAAGTACGGCATGAAACTGATGAGCATGGCGTTCCTGATCGGCGAGGAGGACCCGGTCATCTGGCGCGGGCCGATGGTCGACAAGATGCTCACCCAGTTCTGGGACATCGTCGAGTGGGGCGAACTCGACTACATGATCGTCGACCTCCCGCCGGGCACGGGCGACACCCAGCTTTCGCTCCTGCAGAGCGTCCCCGTCACGGGTGCCGTCATCGTCACGACGCCCCAGGACGTCGCGCTGCACGACGCCCGGAAGGGACTGGAGATGTTCGGCAGCCACGAGACGCCGGTCATCGGCATCGCGGAGAACATGGGTACCTTCGTCTGTCCCGACTGCGGTGCGGAACACGCCATCTTCAGCGAGGGCGGTGGACAGCGCTTCGCGAAGGAACACGAGATGCCGTTCCTCGGGTCGATCCCGCTCGATCCCGCGGTCCGGACGGGCGGCGACGAGGGGACCCCGATCGTCCTCGACGGGGATTCGGAGACCGGGGCCGCCTTCCGGGAACTGACCGACAACGTCGCCAACAACGTCGGGATCATCAACCGGCGGCGACAGTCCCAAAAGTAGGCATGTCGCGGTTCGAACCGGACGCGGAGCGAGTCGCCGCACTCAGGGAAATCGCCGACGACGTCCGCGGCGAGAGTTCCGAGAGCAAGCAACTCGCGAACGTCCTTTACCGCGTCAGCGACCTCTACGACGAGGACGAGGAAACCAGTCCCGAGGAGATCTACCTCGCCGTCCGGAACATCATGAACGTCAAAGCCCGAGGTGGATTGAGCGACCGCGACGGCGGCGGGTAACCCAAACCGTCACTCGTCGTTCCCGCCGTCCGGCGCGTAGCGTTCGACGTTTTCCCAGACGTCCGTCATCAGTTCTCCCGTCATCTCGACAAGCGCCTCGACGGCGACCGGGTCGCCAGGTGCGGCCCCCAGGTCTCGGATGGCCTTCGTCGTCGAAAGGTGGTGGACGTGAACCGTGCCCGCTTCGTCTTCGTACACCCCGGTGACGCAGGGGAGCATCGCCGCCAGCGTCTGGTCGATCTCGATTGCCTGCTTTGCGATTTCGGCGTGACAGACGACGAGCAGTGCCGTCCGGGGAACTTCTTCCCCAAGGACGCCTTCGATCATCCGGTCGACTCGGGAGACGGTCACCGTCTCGAAGCCCGCGAGTTCGTGTTCGAGCTGGACGTGCGGAACGGCGTCCTCGAAGGGCACGTCGAGCGTGGTGTGTAGCGCCTCCGTGATGGTCGGCGCGCTGTCGGACGGTCCGCCTTCCGGCGAATCGGTGTTTGTCATGGCATCGCATAGGTCCCCGAGAGAGAAAAGGCCGTGCCGGGTACTGTCCCGCCTGACTCACCAGTAGGACGTCGACAGGCCGCCCGACCAGCGCGTTCCGGCGAGAATCGCGACGACGACGAACCCGGCCGACAGCGCCAGGACGAGGATCGGACTCGCCCCGTCGAGCGTTCGCGTCGCCATCGTCACCAGGCCGCCGAGCGTGACGAGGGCGACCAGCAGTGCCGCAAGCCATCCCAGGGGTCGCAGCCAGTCCATACGCGAGGTGACGGTCGGGGTGCATAAAAAACGGCGGCTTCAAGGGCGTCGCTGCCCGAGGGCGTTCCATGACCGTCCTGGCCGTACTGGCGACGCCGCCACGGGAAGGGATCGTGCTCGAAGACCTGCCGGAGACCGCGCCCGTGTCCGCCGGCGAGGCCGCCACGCTCTACGAGGCGTTCCTGAAGGACACGTTCCGGGCCATCGAGGCGAGCGGGGGCGACCTCCTGGTGAACTACCGCACTGCGGCAGACCTCCCGGACGACGCGGGGGTCGAAAGCTCCGAGACCGAACTCCGCAAGGTCGTCGCCGACGCACTCGACGATCCAGCGTCGACACGATTCGAGCGACAGGTGGGCTCGACGGTCTCGGCGCGGGTCGGCAACACGATCACCCACCTGCTCCGCGAGGAGGACGAGGTGCAAACGGCCGCTGCCCTGCCGGGGACCGCGCCGATGCTCGGGCGGGCCATCGTCGACAGCGCCGCGATGAAACTCCGGAGTAGCGACGTCGTCCTCGGTGCTGCCGGCGACGGTCGGGTTTACTACGCCGGATTCTCGGAGCCGATCGACTTCGAGGACGCTTACGAGCCGCCCGAAATCCTCACGCTGACCCGACGAGCGCGTGACGCGGGCCACGACGTCGACTTCCTGGAAACCCTTCCGCTGGTCGAAACCGGGGCGGACCTCCGCGAACTCGTCGCGATTCTCGAGGCTCGGCAACTGGCCGACCGGATGGTGCCGGAATACACGACGGCAGCGATCCAGGATCTGGACCTCCGGACGGTGGCCGGCGAGGACGGCCCCGAACTCGTTCGCGAGTGATCGACAACTCTTAAAATACGGACCGAGAAGGGAAAATCGAGGTGGGGTGGCGGAGCGGACTATCGCGCCTGCCTTGAGAGCAGGTGGCCCTTGAGGCCTCCTGGGTTCGAATCCCAGCCCCACCGTCGCTCCGAACACTTTCGTGAGGAGCGACGGCTTTCTGCTGGGACTCGAATGAGAGAAGTCGCAGCCAGCGCAGTGAGCGAGGCGAACGAGCAGGACCGTCTTCGCGTGGTTCGAATCCCAGCCCCACCGTCGCTCTGAACACTTTCGTGAGGAGCGACGGGTATACGCCGGGATTCGAGCAGACGAGTCGCAGCGCTCGAACGGTGCGAACGGTGAAACCGTGAGCGGAGAGAGGGCGACCGTCTCGGCGAGTTCGAATCCCAGCCCCACCGCTTTTGCTCCGAGCGAGCACGCGAGGGGCGGAGACGGAGAAGTGACAGAGATGACAGCCGGATTTTATTTCCTTGCACTACATATTTAAGTATTTATGTGTCTTACGGGACCCGATGAAACACTCGGCCATCGCGGGAGAGAACAGCGACGACGCAGCGACGATGGATGACCGACCGTGGACCCGCCGCCGGATCCTCGCCGGCAGTGGTGCCGTGGGACTCGCCCTGCTCGCGGGGTGCAGTGACGATGGAGGTGGCGGCGACGGTGACGGTGGCGACGGCGGAAACGGCGACGGTGGCGATGGTGGTGGGAATGGCGGAGGCGGAAACGGTGGGGGCGGGGACGGTGGCGGTGGTGGCGACGGGGGTGGCAACGACGTCGGATCCGGCGATGCTACTGGTCGGATCGGGAGAGTACTGACCGGCGAGACGATTGCCTGGGGCATCGAGTACGTTCGTCCCCTGGAGTCGGTCGTGGACTATCAGTCCGTTCCCCGGGCGACGGAGGCCAAACGGTACGGCGAACGACGGATGATCGACTACTATCGCGGCGTCGGCCTGGCATCGGACGAGGACTCGTTTTACGCCGTGGGGGTAGCGATGCGAAACACCTACGACCGCCCGATCGACGTCCTCACAGCGTTCCTCCAGGAGGGGGACGACATCGTCACGTTCGGCTTCTTCCCGTCGGAGTCCCAGCGCCTCGCGACGGTCTTCGACGATCGCCAGGCCGGCGATACGCTGGCCCCCGGCGAACTCCGACGCGGGGAACTGGTGTTCGCGCTCCCGCAGGAACCGGAGAACTACGCGTTCAGGTTCGAACCGTACTCCGTCGACGGGACGGCGCGGGAGCGGTTCGACGTCGACCTGGGTGCCGGTTCGGCGGCGACCGTCGACCTCCCGCAGGGTCCGGCGGCCGCGCCCCTCGGCGAGACGATCACTGTGGGAGATTTCGAGGTGACGCTCCACTCTGTCGAGTTCGTCGACAGCATCGCGGACAGTCCCTACCAGGACCTGTACGGGGCCCGGGACGGGTTCCGGTATCTCCGCCTCGATCTCTCGGCGACCCGAACCAGCGACGTCACCATCGGCCAGCAGTGGTCCTTCGGCGTCGTGGACGGAGCGGGTTACGAGTTCGCCTGGGGTGGCAGTTATCAGGACGCCCTGGATCTGGACCGCCCGACGCTCGACCGCCTCGGGATCGGCGAATCGATCGAGCACACGATCCTGGCGTTCCCCCTCGAAGACGGGTTCGAACCCTCGTACATCGGTATGAACGCGTCCGGTCCCTTCGAGAACCCGCCGCAGTTCGGCCCCCAGAACGGAATGCACCGGGGGCTCTGGTCGCTCGACTAACGCGAAATCGACCCAGTTGAACCGCCTACCCCCGGAGGTAGTACCCGAAGACGAGCGGGGCGACCAGCACCGTCAGGGGAATGAAGATCCACACGTATCCGGCGAGGAGGTCGTACTGTTCGAGGATGCTCGACCAGCTATTGCCCGCGACGTAGTGTCCGAACAGGAACTCGAAGGCGACGGTCAGGCCGAGCCAGAGGACGCCGACGCCGACCAGTTCTGCCCGGGTGTGTTCGAACGCCCAGCGCGTGAAGTAGGCGTACGAGAGCAGGGCGATCAGGACGATCAGGGTGACCGTGCTGAGCTGGTGGGCGAGGAGTTCGGACGTCGAGGGAGCGATGATCGTCTCGCGGAAGCCAGCGTTCGCGATGGCGAGCACAACCGTCAGGACCCAGACGCCGAGGGCATAGGTGAAGACCTTCGGACGAAGTCTCCCGCCCGTTTTCGAACCGGAGGCAGTCGACCGAGTGGAAGCGGTACTCATGAGCGGAGAGAGGCGTCGCGAGGAATTATAGCTTTGTAAACACGTGTTCGCACGAGTCGGTCCTGTCCGGGAGTAGTGATCGAATCCGAATCTATAAATGAGACATATGGGAAAAGCGATCCATGTCCGCAACCGATCCGGACGAGGGTACAGGACAACGTGGCGGGTGGTTCGCCGACTTCTTCGGGTTCGACGAACACGACACCGACCTGCGAACGGAGGTCCTCGCGGGGATAACCACGTTCCTCACGATGTCGTACATCGTGGTGGTCAACCCCGCGATCATGACCGACCAATACGAGGAGGGCACCACCCAGTTGGGGTTCTCGGACGGGATCGCAATCCAGGGATACACGCCTGGCGAAGTCCAGCAGATGCTCGCCGTCGTGACGATCATCTCGGCGGCCGTGGCTATCTTCATCATGGCCTTCTACGCGAACAGACCGTTCGCGCAGGCACCGGGACTGGGCCTCAACGCGTTCTTCGCGTTCACGGTCGTCGGGGCACTGGGAATCCCGTGGCAGACGGCGCTCGCCGCGGTCGTCGTCGAGGGGCTCATCTTCATCGCCCTGACCGCCGTGGGCGCCCGGAGTTACATCATCGAACTGTTCCCGGAACCGGTGAAGTTCTCGGTCGGGACGGGGATCGGGCTCTTCCTGGCGGTAATCGGCTTCCAGGAAATGCGGATCATCGTCGCCGACCCGGAGACGCTCGTGACGATCGGCGCGGTCGCCTCCAACCCGGTCGCGATACTCTCCGTCGTCGGCCTGTTTTTCACCCTGATGCTCTACGTCCGGGACGTCCGGGGGTCGATCATCGTCGGCATCCTCGCCACCACTATCGTCGGGTGGGCGTTGACGGCCGGTAACGTCACCGAGCCCGGCGTCCTCTTCGCCGAGCAACTGCCGAAAGCCCAGTACGACATCACGCCCCTCGCGGGCGCGTTCGTCGAGGGCTTCCAGAACGTCGAAGCGTTCTCGTTCGCCCTTGTCGTGTTCACGTTCTTCTTCGTGGACTTCTTCGACACGGCGGGGACGCTGACGGGCGTCTCACAGATCGCCGGCTTCCTCGACGAGAACGGTGACCTGCCCGAGATCGAGAAACCGCTCATGGCCGACGCCATCGGGACGACCGTGGGCGGCATGCTCGGCACCTCGACGGTGACGACCTACATCGAATCCTCGACCGGCGTGGAGGAGGGCGGCCGGACCGGGATGACCGCGCTGGTCGTCGGCGTCCTGTTCCTGGCCTCGCTGGTCGTCGTTCCGCTGGCGGCCGCGATCCCGCTGTACGCCTCCCACATCGCGCTGGTGGTCGTGGGGCTGATCATGTTGACCAACGTGACCGACATCGACTGGAGCGACCGCGCCCACGCCATTCCGGCCGGCATGACCATCCTCATCATGCCGCTGACGTTCTCCATCGCGTACGGGATCGCCGCCGGCATCCTCACGTACCCGCTCGTTCGAGCGGCCCAGGGCGAGTTCGACAAGGTGACGATCGGACAGTGGCTCCTCGCCGCAGCCTTCGTCGTGTACTTCGTCGTCCGGACGGGCGGCGTGCTGGAAGCGACGGTGTAGGCCTCAGTCGGCCCTATTTTCCCGTCAGGCGATCACGTCGACGTACTCCATCGTTCGTACGTCGACGAGGCCGTTGTTCGTGATCCGGTACTCGGGGATGACCTCCAGCGGGAGGAAGGACAGTTCCATGAGACCCGCTTCGCCCTCGACGCCGATGGCCGCTGCCGCTTTCTCGACCGCCCGGAACGCCTCGGCCACGTCGTCCAGGGGTCGGTCGGCGATGAGGCCCGCGGCCGGCAGGGAGAGCGAGGTCACGGCGTCGTCGATGGGATCGTAGGCCGCCACCCCGCCGTCGATCTCCCGGAGGTGGTTCGCCACGGTCGCCATCGCGTCGTGGGTCGTGCCGGCGACGACGAGGTTGTGGGCGTCGTGAGCGATGGTGCTGGCGATGGCGCCCCGGTCCAGGCCGAGGCCGTGGACGAAGCCGTTGCCCACGTCCTTCGTCCCGGAGTGCCGTTCGGCGACCGCGATCGGGAGGACGTCGGCGTCGAGGTCCGCGCGGAGAGTGCCGTCCTCGACGGGGACCGTCGCCTCCATGGCCGCCGTCTGCAGGCCACCCAGGGAGTCGATGACGCGGACCGTCACCGGACCGTCGGCGTCGGCGGGCGCTTCGATGGTGAAGTCGTCCGGATCGAGCGGCGGGACGCGGACGGTATCGGTGTCGAGCGCCGTCGCGGGCGGTTCGCCCTGCCCCTCGGTCGGGTCGATCTCGCCGTCGATCAGCACGTGCTCGACGTCCCAGGTTTCCAGATCCGAGAGGAGCACGAGGTCGGCCGGCGATCCGGGTCGCACTCGGCCGAACGGAAGACCGTAGCTCTCGGCGGTGTTGAGCGAGCCCATCTGGACCGCCGTCGCGGGATCGACGCCCCCGTCGATCGCCTTTCGGAGCGCGAAGTCGACGCCGCCTTCCTCCACGACGTCCACCACGTCGCGATCGTCGGTACACAGCGACAGGTATCGCGAGTCGACCCGATCGACGAGGGGGACGAGATCGGCGAGGTTCTTGCTCGAGGATCCTTCCCGGAGGTACACGCGCAACCCGGCGTCGGCCTTTGCCCGGGCCTCCTCGAGAGTGATGCTCTCGTGATCGTTGTCGAGGAATCGGGCGGCCTCCTGGAGGTCGTCGCCACGGACCTGCGGCATGTGGCCGTCCACGGTCAGCCCTCGCTCTCGGGCCGCTCGGATCTTGGCGTGGACCGTCCCGTCGCCCGCGACGACGCCGGGGACGTTCATCACTTCGCCGAGGGCAACGACCGACTCCTCGTCGAGGAGGCGCTCGACTGCGTCCGGACCGACCGTCGCGCCGGCGTCCTGCAACGGCGAGGCCGGAACCGAGGACGGGACCGTGAAGCGAACCTTGAGCGGCGTGTTCCTGGCGTCCTCGATGACCGACCGGACGCCGTCCTCGCCCAGGACGTTCGCGATCTCGTGTGGGTCGTGGATCACGCCCACCACGCCCTTCGGAACCACGGCCTGACCGTACCGGGGCGGCGTCACCATGCTCGACTCGACGTGCACGTGAGCGTCGATCAGCCCCGGGGCGACGTAGCCGGTCTCGATTTCGCGGTCGGCGTCCCGTTCTGCCAGAGCGACGATCTCGCCGTCGTCGATCGCGACTGCCGCGTCCTCCTCCAGCTGTCCGGTGTGGACGTTCACGAGCGTCCCCCGTAGCAAAAGATCGACCGTCACGCTACACTCGCCTCCGTCGAGCGACCGATTAGCATGTCCCCTCAACGTCGGACGGAGAGGACCAAGTTCCTTTCGCAGACGGCCGACCCCCACGACGTCAGTCGAGCGGCTGAATTGGACGAGCGATCCTCGTCCAGGTGTATCGACGTCCGCGCGAGGGGAATCGGCGGGGAGCACACGCTCGATTTATGGTGTTTCCCAGCGTACACGTTTCGGGGAATTTCGATGCTCACAACGTTCAAAAGCGCCGTGCGGCGCCTGCCGGCAAGCGACGCGGACCTCGTCCTCGACCGCCACCTTCCGACCTTCGAC
Source organism: Natrialbaceae archaeon (assembly GCA_035269625.1). GTDB lineage: Archaea > Halobacteriota > Halobacteria > Halobacteriales > Natrialbaceae > DATFIX01. Next base: position 2,980 of record DATFIX010000130.1, on the reverse strand, counting down.
GAGACGGTTCGACGTCACGTCGTGATCGACGCCGACCCGAAGACGGTCCACGAGGCCGTCTGGACCGCCGACATGCTCGACACTGGTCCGGTGGTCACGGGACTGAGCCAACTCCGGGTCCTGCCCGAATTCGCCGCGAAAGCCTTCGGTCGGGACCGACCGTCGGAACCCGTCGAGATGGAGTCCATGACCCTCGAAGACATCGTGGACACGGAGTGGTTCCTCCTCGAGGACCGCGAGGGTTCGGAAGTCGTGTTCGGGGCGATCGGCAAATTCTGGCAACCGGTCATCGAGTGGCGCGAGATCGATCCGGACGACTTCGATGCCTTCGACGAGCCAGGATGGGGCAAACTGGCCGCGAGTATCTCGCTCCGACCCTACGGCGAGGGACGAACGCTGGCGACCTACGAGGCCCGTACGCTGACGACCGACGCCGGGTCCCGACGGAAGTTCCGGCGGTACTGGACGCTCATCGGTCCCTTCGCCGGGTACGTGATGAAGCAAGCGCTTCGCCGGATCAAATCGGACGCGGAGCGCGCTGCCCGGACGACCGACGTCCCGGTGGAGACTGACGACCCGTCGTCGGCGGGGGCGCCATGAGTCGCGTCCTCGTGTACTACGGGACGACCGAAGGCCAGACCGAGAAAGTCGCGACCCGGATCGCGGACGTGCTCCGCGGTCGGGAGTTCGAGGTCGATCTGCTGCACGGCAAGGATGTCCCCGACGGCTTCACGCTGGAGGGGTACGACGGCACGGTCGTCGGCGCGTCGGTCCACGTCGGGAAACACCAGGACTACGTCGTCGAGTTCGTCAACCGGCACCGGAGCGCGCTCGCCGAACTCCCCTCGGCGTTCTTCTCTGTGAGTCTCACGGCGTCCGTCGAGGACGAGGCGGAGCGCGAAGTGGCCGAGGACGTCGTCGAGGCGTTCCTGGTCGACACCGGCTGGCACCCGAACCTGACCGCGGCCGTGCCGGGGGCGGTCCAGTACTCGAAGTACGGGCTGATCAAGCGGTTCGTGATGAAGCGAATCAGCAAGCGGGCCGGGAAGGACACCGATACCTCGCGGGATCACGAGTACACCGACTGGGAGGACGTCGAGGACTTCGCCGAGTCCATCGCCGACGTGATCGAAGGGGCGTAGGGACGATTTTCGGCCACCCGGTACCGGCCGACCCGACCGACGGGCCAAGCTATTACTCTGCGGGACGGGATCTCACCACATGGACGACCGCCCTCTCCGGAGGCGACCCTGAATGGATCTCGCGATCCAGAACACCACGCTGCTCACGATGGCGGGCGACGGCCTGGGAATCGTCGACGACGGAACGATCGCGTTCGACGGGAGCGAGATTGCCTACGTGGGCCCGGCCGACGATTTCGACGGCGAACCCGACCGCCGGATCGACGGGGGCGACCTCGTGACGATGCCGGGGCTCGTGGACGCCCACCGACACACGACCCACACGCTCCTGCGCGGCGGGGCCCAGGACCTCCCCGAAATCGAGTGGATGACCGACGGCCTCGGGCCGATCTCCCGTCACGCCGACGAGGCGGACCGGATCGTCGGTGCGCGTCTCGGCGGGATCGAAGGACTGCTATCCGGGGTCACCACCGTCTGCGAGTACGCGGGCGACGTCGGCAACCTCGTCGAATCGGTCTACCGTCCCCTCGGTGTCCGGGTCGTGGCGACCGAGACGATCAACGCCGTCGTCGACGACCGGGAGGAGCGGGGTCCGCGGGAACCCTACGCCTTCGATCGGGAGAAGGGGGAGGCGGCCCTGGAGCGCGCCGAGTCGCTGTTCGACCGGTACGACGACGAACCGCTCGTGACGCCGGCGTACGGCCCCCAGGCGCTGGACATGGTGCCGCGTGACCTCCTCGAAACCGTCGAAGAGCGGGCCCACGAATACGACCGGGACGTCCACGTTCACGTCGCGCAGGGCCGGCGCGAGCGCTTGCAGGTGCAAGCCAGATACGGCGAGGACGCCTCGACGGTGGACGTCCTCGACGAGATCGGCCTCCTCTCGGACCGACTGGTGGCCGTCCACTGCCACGACGCGACCGACGAAGAACGGGCGCGGATCGCCGACTCGGGAGCCCGGTTCGTGGGGTGTCCGTCCTCGATCGGGGCGATCGACGGGGTCGTTCCGCCGGTGGCCGAGTTCCTCGACCGCGGCGCACCGACCGCCCTCGGCACCGACCAGGCACCCGGTCCCGGCGGGCACGATTTCCTTCGCGAACTTCGAACTGCCGCGATGCTGGCCAAGACCGACGCCGGCGATCCCACGGCGCTTCCGGCGTGGCGGGGTCTGGACGTCGGGACTGCCGGCGGTGCCCGGGCGCTCGGCCTGGCGGATCGGATCGGCACGCTGGAGGAAGGGAAAGCGGCGGACGTGATCACGATCGACGCCTCCCACTCGTCGATCGCGCCGGTAGTCTCGGAGCCGTTCCACACTGCCGTTCCGAACCTCGTCTACTCGGCGAATCGGGGCGCAGTCAGGGATGTGTTCGTGGCCGGCAAACGGGTCGTCGAGGACGGCGAGGTGCAGGGCCTCGACGAGGAAAGCGTGGTCGAAGAGGCCCAGGAACGGGCCGAGACGGTCTTCCGCGAGGCCGCAGACGACTGGCGGTCGGCGGGGTCTGAACTCGTCGACGCGGCCGACAAAGGGTGGCTGTAGCTGCGGCCGAGAGACGAACGGTCTTCAGCTATCGGTTCAGCGCGCGCTCGTAGGCTTCCAGCGCCCCGACTGCCCCGTCTGCGATGTAGCCCACGTCGAGACCGACGACGAGGAAGTCCATGCCGCGGTCGATCCACCGCGGGATGTCGTCCGGGTTCGAGGCGATCGTCCCGACGGCCGTTCCGGCGTCGTGGGCAGCGTCGACCACCCGGCTGATGGCGTCGTCGACGTCCTTGTGATCCGGTGCGCCGAAGTGACCCATGGCGGTCGAGAGATCGGCCGGGCCGACGAACAGCGCGTC
>DATFIX010000129.1:0-14929 GCA_035269625.1 Natrialbaceae archaeon | reverse complement strand
CTCTGCCCACCGAGAATGGCCGGGTCCATCCACTTGGCGATCAGGACCCCATCGGACTGGTAAAGCCGTTCGGTCGGCCCGAACGGTGCCAAATAGGGCGCGAAGACCGCCAGGAAGGCGAAGAAGCCGAAGACGCCCATGGCCGTGACGACCAGCCGATCCTCGGTGAGGATCGACCACTGCTCGGCGAGTCGTCCCCGCCAGAGTTGCAGGTTGCGTCGCCACCCGGTCAACTCCTCCATTTCCTCGTACTCTTCGAGTTCCGCGAAGAGCGAGGACCGCTCTTGTACCGTGGTTTGATCTGATTCGTATGCCATCGTTTCTCCTATTCGTAGGTCACCCGCGGGTCGAAGAACCCGTACAGCAGGTCGGCGACGAAGTTCATGAAGATCACCGACGCCGCCAGCACGAGGAACGTCGCCTGGGCGACGGGATAGTCACGTCTGAGCACGGCGCGAATCATTTCCCTGCCGAGCCCCGGCCAGCCGAAGACCTCCTCGACGAGGACCTGTCCGCCGACCGCGAACCCGAACGCGATGGCCGCGGCCGTGATCACGGGCAGCATCGCGTTTCGCGCCCCGTGGCGGAACATCACCTGTCGCTCGGTGAGCCCCTTGGCGCGGGCGAGGTCGATGAAGTCCTGCGAGAGCGTCTCGAGCATGCTATTGCGCATGATCAGGAGTGGATACCCCGTGAAGTAGAACCCGAGCGTGAGGACCGGGCCGATCATGTGCCAGAGGAAGTCCAGCGACATGATCGTGCTCAGGAAACTTCCCGGAGCCGTCCCCATCGATCGCATCCCGCTCATCGGGATGAGTTCCAGCCAGGCACCGAAGACCCACAGCACGATGATGCCGACCCAGAATCGGGGGATCGACCGACCCATCAGGCCGACGAAGACGCTCGTCCGCTCGAAGTTCGAGCCCCGGTTCCACCCCGCGAAGACGCCCGTCGTGATACCGACGGTGTACGCGAGAATGTACGCCGTCAACATCAGGATGAGCGTGTTCGGGAGGTAGTTCAGGATGATCCCCGAGACGGCCTGGTTCGAGTGGAACGACCGCCCGAAGTCGAGGGTCAACGCGTTCTGTAGATACTTGACGTACTGGATGTGGAGCGGCTGGTTCAAGCCGTAGTTCGCGATGATCTGTTGCCGCGTCGCGGCGTCCATCTCCGGAGAGATGATGTACGCCGTCGGGTCCCCCGGCATGAGCCGGAAGAGGAAGAACAGCACCGTCCCGACGGCCCACAGGGTGACGAACATCTGAAACGTGCGCCGTATGACGAAGTTTACTTTTCCCATGTGTGCCTCCTATCGTGCGGTCACCTGTCGTCTCGATCTGGTTCGATTGTCATTGGTCCTCGTTGCAGTGCCGATAATTCGGTTGTCCTCGATCACGTGAAAGTCGAAAGCCGTCGGTTGCCTACTCGGCCGGGAAGTGGAGCTTCCCGTCGTCGTCCCACTTGTAGCCGGCGTCCTTCAGGACCTGCTTGCCGTTCTCGACGCCCTCCTCGTAGCGCTTGACGTCCTCGTTGCAGTACTGGCCGAAGCCCTTGCCGACGAGGTTCCAGCCCGGCTTGGTGTAGCCGTAGAGGAGCTGGTCGTTGATCGCCGTCTTCGGGATCGAGTGAACGGCGGCCTGTCGCACCGGCCGACCCTCCTCGCGCGGTCCGAGACCGGGCTGGCGGAGGTTCATGCTGCAGTGCCACCAGCCGTCGCCGGGCATCGTCTTGACCTTGATCTGGTCCAGGTTCTCGTGGTTCTCCTTGAGCTGCTTGCTGATCCGGCCGAACGGGTTGTAGTTCAGCTCGCCGCTTTTCATCAGTTCCCACGTGGTCGAGACGTTCGGGATGATGCGCCAGATGCGCTTCTCGAAGTTCGTCGGCTTCCAGTGGTCGGGGTTGCGCTTCAGGCTGAGTTCGCTGCCCTCGTCCCAGTAGTCGAACTGGAGCGGACCGCTACCCACCGGCTCCTTGACCTGCATCTCGAGGGGCTTGTCGCGCTTGGACCAGATGTGCTTGGGGATGATCGGCACCTGGTTCGAGAACAGGGTGTGGACCGGGCCGGGGGCCTTTTCCTCGTAGAACGTGATCTCGGCCGTCTGGCTGTCGACGGCCTTCGCCTCCTTGACCCGCTCCCACTGTGCGCGGTACAGCGGTGCCTTGTGCTCCTTGAGGTAGTTGAAGGTGAACGCGACGTCCTCGGCGTCGAGGTCCTCGCCGTCGTGCCACTTGTGGTCACGAATCGTGTACCGGATCTTCTCCTTGCTCGGCCGTTCCCAGTCCTTGGCCAGGCTGTACTCGGGATCCGGCTTCAGTTCGGGGTTGAACCGGATGAGTTTGTCGTAGAGAACGTCGAACTGGTAGATCAGCTTGGTCTCGTTGTGATAGCCGACCACGTTGAGGGTGCCCATCGTCTCGGACCACGAGCCGCGAAGCTCGTTTTTGCCGTTGTCCACCTCGATGTTCACCATGTTGTAGTACTTGTTGTACCCGGTGAGCGTGTCGATCCAGCCCGACACGTCACTGTGGTGCGGCATGATGAGCGGCATCTGCACGATGGGGTTCATCGCACAGTCGCGGGTGAGGGACTCCTGGATATCGTACAGCATGTCGATCCGCTCATCGGTGTCCGTCACCTGCATCTGCTTGTCCAGGGTCGGGTCGAGGTCCTCGTTGATGTACCCCGTGAAGTTGCCCATCCCCTTTTCAGCGTTGCGCGAGTGGAACTGCTCGGGCATCCGCCGCCCGGGGTCGATGCCCAGGCCGCGGTTCCACGTCGCGAAGCTGTAATCCTGCTCGTTCATGATCCGGTTGTACAGGGTCCCCCACTCGAGCACTTCGACCTTCATGTCGAGCCCGAGTTTCTTGAACTGCTCCGCGATCAGGTTGATCGCGTCGTTCCGCGCGGGGTTGTAGTTCGGGGGGTTGTTGAGGTAGACGTACTGCGGGAGTTTGTCGCCCATTCCCGAACCGCCGTCGCCACCGGAGCCACCGTCGCCGCCACCGCCGTCGCCGCCACCGCCGTCGCCGTCGCCGTCACCACCGCCACCACACCCTGCGAGTGCGGTGGTACCGAATATTCCTGCGGACGCGCCCGTCAACTTGAGGAAATCGCGTCGATCGATCGACTCACTGGCACCAGAATCTAACGGCTGGTCTGCCATACCACATCAACATTCGGGAAGGACATTAAAAAGGGTCCCCGCATACAGGGGGCTTTTTGAACAAAAACGAGACAGAATGGATATTATTGTGATTATATTCGGAGCAAGTGTTGGTTCTCTCAGTATTATTTTATGCCTCGTGTGACGCAGTACCAATGCTCTCGTTGCCACACTGCCGGACCGTCACCTCGGTGGGCTGGACGTCCAGTCGGGTCGAATACTCGTTGAACGCCTTCGTATAGATGTACCCTGATAGTTCGACCTGGACCGGCGTCTCCATCGCGCTGGAAACGTTCCCGTCGACTTCGACCCAGGCCTCGACGTACCCGGTTTCGTCTGGCGGAATCGGGTCGTGCGGGAACCCCCGCAACGCGACCGGTTTCTCCCAGGGTCCCTGGATTTGGAGGAGGTAGGAATCGATCCACAGTTGATCGGCCAGGCGGTTCGGCACCGCGATCGAGACGTAGACGGTCTCCTCCTCGGGGAAGTAACAGGCCCGATCGACGGTGGGTTCGGCGTCACGTTGATCGACGGCCGATCCGTAGTTTCGCACCAGCGGCAGGGCGAAGACCCCGGCGATCACGAGGATCGTCACCGTGAGCATGACCAGGATCGCGTTCGGTTGCCCCCGGGTCTCGTACCAGCGATCCGGAACGAGTCGTTCGCGATACCCGACCGCCGCGACGAGGACGCCGAGGACGACGAGGACGGCCGCGAGACCGAGGTGCATGAACGTCCGGTTGAGTGCGTCGAGCAACAGGACGTTCTGTTCCGCCACCGTCGGCGAGGGGAGGAGGAACAGGGGCGTCGCGTACGCGAGAAGCGTCGTGATCCCGGCGACGACGATCAGCACCGAAATCGTCCCGAGGAGTTCCTCCAGTGAATCCACCCACCAGTACAGGAGGACGCCGACGGCCGGACTCGCGAGCACCAGCCACCGGAACGGGAGCGAGGCGTACTTGTACAGGAGCGTGTGCGACAGGAGGCCACCGACCGCCGTACCCAGCAGGACCGCGACGACGAACAGCAGCCCCCACCTGGCGAGCCGTCGTTTCATCGTCCCTCCCGAGAACCGTGGATCGGGACCGAAGGTGCGCGCATGGTTACCGTCCGAAAGAGGGGTGCGCGGGGAGTAAACACTTGTCCTCGGCCACGAACTGGCCGGAATCGGCTGGTCGCCGGGGGCGACGGGACCTCATTCCAGCCGCGACAACAGCCCCGCCGCCCCGACGCCGGCGGCCATCGCGGCGGCCAGCAGGGCGAACGCGGGCACGAACCCGACCGCATCGGAGAGATAGCCGACGACTGCCGGCGAAACCGCGCCCGACCCCATCAGGATCGTCCGGACGATACCCATGCTCCCGCCGGCGACCGACTCGGGGACCAGTTGGACGAGGTAGGCACCCCGGACCGGGCGGAAGCCGTGACTGCCGACCCCGAACGCGACGACGGCCGCGCCGGCGAGGAGCGGTCCCGACGCGACCAGGAGGCCGCCGAGCCCCAGGGCAGCGATCGCCAGCGTCGCCACCATGACGACGCGTTCGCCGAGGCGGTCGCTCAGGTCGCCGGTGACCACCTGGACGAGGCTCACGACGAAAAGGGCGCTGTACAGCAGGTTGGCGACCGCTGACCCGAGGCCGGCCGCATCGACGAGGTACAATGGAAGGAACGCGGCCACGCCGTTGTAGGCGAACCCGAACATCGCGTTGACGCCGACGAAGACGAGGAACGTCGGTTCCCGGAAGAGCGGTGCGTAGCGAGCGATCCCACCGGCCGCGTCGTCGGATCCCGTCTCGCGGTCCTGGGTTGCGTCGTCGTCCGGGAGCCGTTTCGGGACGCGGCGGACGAACCCGACGAGGAGGGCAAGGCCAAATATCCCGCCCCCGAGAAAGAGCGTCTGCCAGCCGGCGACGTCGGTCAGGGCCACGACCACGGCGGGCGCGGCGACCCCGCCGAAGGTGCCGAACGTGTCGAAGACGCCGAGCGCCCGCCCCGTTCGCTGCGGGTAGACCGTCGAGAGCAGGCGAATGGCGACCGTCTTGTGAGCGCCGGTGCCGGCACCGACCAGGCCCATGCCGACCAGCAAAATCGCGAGCGCGCCCACCGTCCCGTCGAGGAGGGCCGAGAGCGGCCCCTCGACGGCCAGCAAGAAGCCCGCGCCCGCGGTGATCGCCGCGCCAACCGCGATGACCCGGACCGACCCGAACCGGTCTGCGAGCGCACCCGACGGGAACTGCATCGCGGCGTAGACCAGCATCATCACCGAGAAGGCCGTCCCCAGGAGCGTGTTCGAGACGCCCAGGTCGGCCTGGAAGGTCGGGTACAGCGGCGGGAACGCGTAGCGGAAGAACTTCGCCAGAAACCAGAGTCCCGACGTCAGGGCGAGCGCGTCGAACGCCGCCAGGCGGCGGAGGTTCGGGTTCATCGGTCGATCCCTCTCGGGCCAGGGTTAAACGTGCGACGAAAGGCGAGCGACTACGCCTTCGTCGCTTCCTCGATATCCGCCTTCAGCGTCTCCAGGATCGACTCGGTCGTGTCCGCGACGACGTCCGCCATGAACTCGGGATCCGCGTTCGTCGGGTCGCCGAGGCCGCCCTGCTCGGTGATGTCCGGGAAGTAGGTGTACTGGCGCGCCTCGTACTCGGCCTTGCGGACCTGGGGCTCCTTCTTCCCTTCCTTGACCAGGTCGGGGTGGAACAGTTCGGTGACGCTGGTCTCGTGGTCGCCGGCGTGGCCCCAGTCATCGCCGAAGCGCTCCTCCAGTTGCTCGCGGGCGAAGTTCGTCCAGTGGACCGGGGAGACCTCCAGCCCGGTGTCGCGCTGGACGCGGTCGGCGGCGAGTTTCATCGGTTCGCGGTTGCCGCCGTGGCAGTTCACGATCACCAGGCGCTTCGCGCCGTGTTCGTGGACCGACCGCGCGATCTGTTCGAGCACTTCGCGGTAGGTGTCCGGCTGGAGCGTGATCGTCCCCGCGAGGGGCATGTGATGCTCCGAGTAGCCGTAGGGCAGCGTCGGAAGCCTGACCATCGAGAGGTCGTGTTCCGGCGCGGCCTCCACGAGTTCGCGGGTCAGGTTCTCGGCCCGCAGGGTGTCCACCGTGACGGGCAGGTGGATCGAGTGCTGTTCGATGCTTCCGGTGGGCAGGACGACGAAGTCGGCGTCGGGGATGGCTTCCTCGGCGTCCTCCCAGGTCATGCTTCCGAGGTCGTAGTCCTCGTAGTCGAGTGAAACGGTCATGGTGTCGAACGGTTTGGTGTTCCAGTTGCGTCGATCGTTCGTCCTCGATACTCAGTCCAGGTCCTCGAACGGCCAGTTGCCGACGTTGCGCATTCCCTCGTCGTGGCCGTCCTCGATGGTCGCCTCCCGGATCTCCTCGCGGGACCGGTGTTCGACCGGCCGGTCGGCCTCGGCCAGTTTCACCATCGCGGTCGCAAGGGCGACCGAGAGGTCCCGGAGGTCGCGAACGTCGAGTTTGTCGAGCGTGTCGGCGTGGGTGTGACCCCAGCCGCGGCCGCTCTCCTCCTTGACGGCCTGACCCTCCACGGCCGGGATGCCCTCCTGGGCGAACGGCCAGTGGTCGCTGTGGGGCTTGATGGCCTCGTAGACCTCGACGGGCACGTCGAGTTCCGCGGACGCCTCCTCGAAGGCCTCGCCGATGCCGTGGAACCGGTGGGTGTAGACCTTGAGGTTGCGCGAGTACCCGGCGCTGTCGAGGTTGACGAGCGCCTTCACCTGCTCGTTCGGGTGCGTCTCGACCCAGTGGTACGAACCGAACAGGCCGGTCTCCTCGGACCCGAAGACCAGGAACCGGACCGCGGTCTCGAGGTCGTCCTCGACCTGGGCCAGCAAGCGGGCCACCTCGGCGACGAGGACCGACCCGACGCCGTTGTCGTTCGCCCCCTCGCCGACGTCGTGGGCGTCGACGTGCGCGGTCAGGATCACTTCCTCGTCCGTGTCGGGACCGAGGACGCCCTCGACGTTCCGGGAGGTCGCCGGTTCGTTGCGCGCGTCCACGTCGAGCGTGGCCGAGAGGGCGCGGTCCGAGGAGTACCGGACGAGTCGGTCGCCGACCTCCTTCGAGACGCCGATGGCCGGAATGGGGCCGGGTTCCTCCTCCCGACCGATCGAGCCAGTCGGGGGGAGACAGCCCTCGACGTGGTTCCGGAAGACGAAGCCCGCCGCGCCGTGGTTGGCGGCGGCGTAGTACTTCTCGGCGCGGTGGATCCAGCGGCCGTAGGTTTCCGGCGTCGCGGAGGAAGCCATCGCGATCTTGCCCTCCAGGTCGGCGTCCTCGAAGTCCGAGGGAAGGCCGTCCCCGAGGTCGACCAGTTCCGCCTCGATGGTCCCGCTGGGCGTGCCCGGTAGCGCGACGACCTCGTGCTGTCCCTCGAAGGTGTGCGCTCGGTCGTGATCCACGGCGAGCGACGACGACTCCCGCCACCAGCCGGGAATCTCGAACTCGGTAATCTCGACGTCTCGCAGTTCACGTTCCTCGAACGCGTCCCGGACCAGTTCGGCCCCGAGTTTCTCGCCCTCCTGCCCGGGCATCCGGTTGTCGATGTCGACCAGATCACAGAGCAGTTCCCAGTGACGGGAACTGGTGTACGCGTCGCCAACGAGTTTCGTGGGTAGCGTTGTCATAGACTTGACGGCCGAACGTTGCCCACGGAGGACCAAAGCGATTTGGTTATCGCCCGAAGCCTGCCGATTTCGTGACTTCGGGGCCCGGAACCCGCCGTTCCTGTCAGCGGACGTCGAGCTTTTGCGGCGAGACAGTAGCTACAAGGTGTTCATCGGCGAAGTCCGACACGAATGACGCGACTGGCGTTGCTGATCGCAACCGAAGACGGCGAAGCGTGCCGCGAGAACTTCGACCGCGAGGTTCCGGTCGCCCTCGACGCCTACGACGCGACCGCGAGCGAGTTACCGGACCCGAGCGACGTCGACGGGGCCGTGATCTCCGGATCGCGAGCCTCGTCGTACTGGGACGAGGCGTGGATCGACGACCTCCGGGCGTGGTTGCGGGACGCCGACGAGGCCGGCCGCCCGCTGCTCGGCGTCTGTTTCGGCCACCAGGTCCTCGCCGAGGCGCTGGGCGGGACCGTCGCCGACATGGGCGAGTACGAACTCGGCTATCACGGGATCGAGCGCCGCGAGGACTGCCCGCTCTTCGACGGGGTCGACGATCGCTTCACGGCCTTCGCCACCCACCACGACGTGGTGACCGACCTCCCGCCGGGCGCGGCCCTCACCGCCGAAAACGAGTACGGGGTCCACGGCTACCGCCGCGACCACGCCTTCGGCGTCCAGTTCCACCCCGAGTTCGACCGCGAGACGGCCGTCGACCTCATCGGCGACAAGGACCTGCCCGCCGAGACGATCGAGGCTGCCCGGGCGACCGTCACCGACGAGAACGTCGCCGCCGCGAAGCGCGCGAAAGTCGTCTTCGAAAACTTCTGCTCGTACGTGGATCGGGTGGCCGAACGACCGGCCGCTGCCGACGACTGAGGGGAGGACTGGGCACGATAATCGGAATGGCGACCGTCAGCCCTCGTACTCGACCAGCCGCGAGAGCAGCGCCGCCGTCGTCCGGATCCCGTGATCGAAGCAGTCGATCGCCAGGTTCTCGTCCGGCGAGTGGTTGTTCTCGTCGCTGTTCGCGTAGGGGACCACGACGGCGGGCGTGTCCAGCGCCTCGACGAAGACGGCCGTCGGGAGCGACCCGCCGAGGGTCGGCTTGAGGATCGGATCGACGTCCCAGCCGTCGGCCACCGCCGCCATCACCGGTTCGCGAACGGGGTGGTCCAGGGGCGTCCGCTGGGGGTCCATCGAGTCCATGTACTGCACGTCGAGGTCGACGGTCCCGGACGCGTGGGTCCGGACGTGGCTCCGGAACTTCTCGAAGACGTCGTCGGGGTCCTGGTCTGGCACCAGCCGCATGTCCATCTTGACCTGCGCGGTCGAGGGAATGATCGTCTTGGCACCCTCCCCGCCGTACCCGCTGGTGAAGCCCGCGACGTTGAGCGTCGGGTAGTAGAGGAGCTTTTCGAGGTACGAGTCGCCCGGCCCCTCGGCGAACCCGTCGAGGCCGAGGTCGTCCATGACGGCCTCGGCGTCGAACGGCATCGCGTCGAGCGCCTCGCGGTCGACCTCGCCGATCGGTCGCACGTCGTCGTAGAACCCGTCGATGGCGACCCGCCCGTTCTCGTCGACCATCGAGGAGAGGACGCGGACGAGTTCCCAGGCCGGGTTCGGGGTCGGCCCGCCGAAGTTGCCCGAGTGCAGGTCGCGGTTCGGCCCGGTCGCGTCGATCTGGACGTAGAGCAAGCCGCGGGCCCCCATCAGGACGTGCGGGCGTCCCGAGGGGTCGATCGGGCCGTCCGACACGTACGCGAGGTCGGCCGCGAGTTCGTCGGCGTGCTCATCGACGACGTCCAGGAGGTTCGGGCTCCCGCTCTCCTCCTCGCCCTCGATCAGCATCGTGACGTTCACCGGGAGGCCGGTCGTCTCCCGGAGCGCCCGGATCGCACACAGGTGGGCGAACCACTGTCCCTTGTTGTCACCCGCGCCGCGCGCGTAGAGGCGCGGGCGGCCGTCCGGCCCGTCGCGGATCGTGGGCTCGAACGGCGGCGACGTCCACTCGTCGGGATCGACGGGCTGGACGTCGTAGTGGCCGTACAGCAGGATCGTCGGGCGCTCGTCGGGTGCTTCGTCGGCCTCGGCGTGGGCGATGACTGCCGGTTGACCGTCCGTCTCGACGGTCCGGACGGAATCGAAGCCGTACTCGTCGCAATAGGCCTCGACGAGGTCGGTACACTCGGCGACGCCCTCGCCCGTCGCGCTGATCGACGGCTGGGCGAGCAGCGCCCGGAGGTCCTCGAGGAAGTCGTCGAACCGTTCGTCGACGTACGTGGTGACGCTCTCTTGCACGGTGATAACCCGTACCTTGGAGTACTCGCGGAGCCGTGCATCAAGGTTTCTACCTTCGTCTCGCGAGGCCGGAAACGGGAGTCCTCAGTCGAGGTAGTCGCCGACGGTCCGGCCCTGGAACCGCCTGACGTCGTCCAGGTACTCCTCGCGGGTCTTCTTCCCCGCCTTCGCCGCCCGGATCGCCTCGATGGCGTCGGGGTCGGCGAGCAGGTCCACGATCGTACAGGCCGTGATCTTCGCCGGGAGGACGTAGGCCATCTCCTCGTCGGCCACCGCGAAGTCCTGCTGGTGGACGCTGCCCTCGAACCCGCCGACCCACGGGTGGATGCCGGGGACGACCTGGGTGAGGTCGCCCATGTCGGTCGATCCCGTGAGGTGGGACGCCTCGGTCACGAGGGCGTCCTCGCCGAGGTGGTCCTGGGCGTTCGCCTCGTAAGCGGCGGTTAGCGTGTCGTCCTGGCGGAGCGGCATGTAGCCGGGTTCGTCCTCGATTTCGACGCGCGCGCCGACGGCCATCGCGCCGGCCTCCAGCGCGGCGTTGACGTCGTCGTTGGCCTCGTCGATGGCCTCGATGGTCTTCGCCCGGGTGTAGGACTCCATGGTCACCTCGCTCGGGACGACGTTGACGCCGTCGCCGCCCTTCGTGATGATCGGGTGGACGCGCACCGCGTCCTCGTCGCGGAAGCGCTCGCGGGCGGCGTGGATGCCGTTCATCCCCATCATCGCGGCGTTGAGGGCGTTGACCCCCTCGTCCGGTGCGCCCCCGGCGTGCGAGGCTTTGCCCTCGTAGGTGACGAACTTGCCGACGAAGCCGTTGGTGGAGTTCCGGGTCGTGACCTCGCGCTCGGGCGTGTCGTCGGCCGCGTGGACCATCATCGCCGCGTCCACCTCGTCGAGGTAGCCCCGGCGGATCAGTTCCTGCTTGCCGCCGAAGAACTCGAGTTTCCCCTCGTCCTTGAGCGATCGGCGGTAGCCCAGGTCGAGGTACTCCTCGGCCGGAACGGCGATGGCGTCCACCTGGCCGCCGAGGTCGTCGAGGACGTCGGTCGTCGCGAACGCGAAGGCCGTCCCGATCATGTTCGCGATCTGCGCGTGGTGGCCGCAGGCGTGACAGGCCCCCGTTTCGGGGTTCGCCTTCGGGTGCTCGGGGTTGACCAGCGCGTCGAGTTCGCCCAGGACGGCGATGGTCGGGTCGCCCGACCCGATCCGGGCGCGGGCACCGGTGACGGCCAGGGGGTCCTCGGCGTCGAGACCCATCCCCTCGAACGTCTCGACGACCTTCCGGGTGGTCTCGGTCTCCTTGAACCCCAGTTCGGGTTCGTCCTCGATGGATTTCGCCAGCGAGATGATCGCCTCGCGGTGCTCCTCGATCGCGTCACAGGCGCGTTCTTTGAGTGCGTCGGTGTCTGGCACGGTTTCGGATCCTCGTGTGACGTGCCAATCGTTCCCCGGACGCAAGAAGGTGTGCGCAGGGGCAATCCGGGCCGGTCGGTAGGGGAGGGCCCTCACCCGGCGGTCAGGTAGATCGCGACCAGGCCGAACAGGATGCCCAGCGCCTTGCGTGCCGTGAGTACCTCCTCGAACACGAGAAAGCCCATGATCGAACTCAGCGCGATGAACATGCCGTACACCGGGACGACGACGCTCACCGGGCCGAGTTCGAGCGCCTTGTAGTAGGCCATGATCCCGATGCCCAGCAGGATCCCGCCCAGGATCAGGTACGGGAACCGGTCGTGACCGACGTACTCGGTGATCGAGTGGTCCTGCGTGACGGCGACGGCGAGCGCCATGGCGACGAGAATGGAGTTGGTGACCACGACGGCGACCTCGCTGGGGATGTCCTCCATCGCGAAACTGACGACGGGGGCCACGAGACCGTACGTGACCAGGGCGATCACGGCGTACGTGACGTAGTTCATGCGCGTTTGATTCCGCGCGGCGGGTCTTAGGGGTTCGGAACCCGGAAGTCGGCCACCGTTGCCGGGGAACGATTCCACGACCGACGCCCGCAACGTGTCCACAATCAACGCCCCCGGTTTAGTGGGGGTTCCTTTACTCGGCGTCCGACCATACCGCCGACATGGCCACGACGGAGACGCTCACGCTGTCAGAACTGCGACGCGACCTGCACGCTCATCCGGAAGCGGGCTGGAAGGAGTTCCGGACGACCGCGCTGGTCGCCGAGGAACTGGACGACCGCGGCTTCACCCTGCATCTCGGCGACGACGCCGTCGCCGTCGACGAGCGCCTCGGCGTCCCGCCCGAGGACGAACTCCGACGGGCGCGGGATCGAGCCCTCGACGAAGGCGCACCCGAAGCCTACGTCGAAGAGATGGGGCTCGTAACCGGCCTCGTCGCGGAGAAGACATACGGCGACGGGAGCGGCCCGGTCGTCGGGGTGCGCGTGGACATGGACGCGCTCGAACGGACCGAGGCGACCGACGACGACCACCGCCCGGCACGCGAGGGCTTCGCGAGCAAACACCCCAACGAGATGCACGCCTGCGGCCACGACGGCCACACGACCATCGGGGTCGGGATCGCCCGCGAGATGGACGACAACGGCGGGTTCGACGGCACGCTGAAGCTGTTCTTCCAGCCAGCGGAGGAGGGCGGCCGCGGCGGCCTGCCGATGAGTCGGACGAGCCACGTCGACGACGTCGAGTACTTCCTGGCGCTGCACCTCGGCCTGGGCTACGAGACCGGAACCGTCGTCGCCGGGTACGAGCGCCCGCTGTCGAACGCCAAACTCGACGTGGACTTCCACGGGCAGTCGGCCCACGCCGGCAAGGCACCGAACGAGGGCCGCAACGCCGCCCAGGCACTGGGCGCGGCCATCCAGAACCTCTTCTCGATCCCCCGCCACGAGGGCGGGACGACCCGGATCAACGTCGGCCAGGTGCACTCGCCCAACGCCCAGAACGTGATCTCGGACGCCGCCAGCATGCGCGTCGAGGTCCGCGGCGGGACGGCCGACCTGAACGAGTACATGCTCGAGGAGGCCCGGCGAGTCCTGAAACACGCCGCCGGGATGTACGACGTCGAGTACGAGACCTCGCTGTACGGCAAGACGACGACGTTCCAGGCCTCGGAGGCCATGCTCGACGCCGTGATGGAGACGGCCGAATCGCTCGATTCGGTGACGACGGTCCTCGGGCGCGAGCAGGCCGGCGGCAGCGAGGACGCCTCGTTCATCATCGAGCGCGTCCAGGACAACGGCGGCGTCGGGACCTACGTGGGCGTCGGTGCCAGCAACGTCGACGGGCATCACACGCCCCGGTTCGACATCGACGAGGACTCGCTGGAAATCGGCGTCGAGGTGGTGACGGCGACCATCCGGGACCTATGACCTCGACCGCCGGGTCCGACGGGACGTTCACGCTCGCGGCGGCCGGCGACGCCATCGCGACGCGACCGTTCGCCGTCCACGAGGACCCCCGGTTCCAGGACGTGATCGACCGCGTCCGGGCGGCGGACGCGTCGGTGGTGAACCTGGAGGTCCTGCTCCACGATTACGAGGGCTACCCGGCCGCCAACAGCGGGGGGACCTACATGCGCGCCCCGCCACGGATCGCGGACGAGCTGTCGTGGGCCGGGTTCGACCTCTTCGCCGCCGCGACGAACCACGCCGGCGATTACTCCCACGGCGGGATGGAGGCGACGATGCGGGCGCTCGAGGACCGCGACCTGGCGTACGCCGGCCTCGGGCGGACCCTCGCTGACGCCCGATCCCCGGCCTACGTCGAGACGCCGGCAGGCCGGGTCGCGCTCGTGTCGGCCTGCACGACGATCACGCCCGGGACCGAGGCCGGCGAGCAGCGCCCGGACCTCCACGGTCGCCCCGGCCTCGCCCCGCTTCGCCTCGAAACCCGGTACGTCGTCCCCGAGGAAACCCAAGAGGCCGTCGTCGAGTTGAGCGAGAACCTCGGGCTTGAGGCGGTCAAGGACCGCCGGGAGCGCCGGGGCTTTCGCGTCCCCGGCGAGAACGTCGACGCGTTCACGTTCGTCAACGTGGGCGGCGAAACCCACCTCCAGTTCGAGACTGGCGACGAGTTCGCCGTCCGCCGGACGGTGACCGAGGACGACCTCGCGGCCTTCCGCCGCCAGGTCGCGGCGGCCGACCGCCAGGCCGATTTCGTCGTCGCCAGCGTGCACGCCCACGAGGGTGCCGACGGGTTCAAGAACGACCGGTCGGTGCCCCCCTTCCTCGAAGGCGTGGCCCGCGACGCCGTCGAGGCCGGCGCGGACGCCGTCGTCGGGCACGGCCCGCACCTCCTCCGGGGGATCGAGATCTACGACGGCGCGCCGATCTTCTACAGCCTCGGCGACTTCTTCATGCAGAACGAGACCGTCACCCGCCTGCCCGCGGAGATCTACGACCGGTACGGTCTCGATCCCCTGGACGCCGTCCCCGCCGACCTGTTCGACGAACGGGTGTTCGAGACGGCCGGCGAGAGCGAGGAGGGTGCCGACGCGGACGATACTGACGAGGCGGACGAATCCCCAGCGAGAATCGGTTTCCTCTCGGACTCGGGCTACTGGGAGTCGGTATTGCCCGTTTGCACCTTCGAGGACGGCGACCTCGCGCGGATCGAACTCCACCCGCTCGATCTGGGCTTCGAGAACGGTCGGCCTCGCCGTGGACGACCGTCCCTCGCCGAAGGAGAAACCGCGAGCCGGATCCTGAAAGGCCTCGCCGACCTGTCGGCACCGTACGACACGGACATCGCGATCGAGGACGGGCGCGGCGTCGTGACGCCGTAGGGCGTAACCGAAGGCGGCCGTCCCGGAGCCCTCTCACTCCCCCGGTTCGATCCCCAGATCCTCGCCGA
>DATFIX010000128.1:0-2707 GCA_035269625.1 Natrialbaceae archaeon | reverse complement strand
TGCAACGGGCCGGCGTCGACGCGGCGAGGACGGTCGTCGTGGACGCCGGCGACGGCAACGTCAACGCGATCCTGACGGTGCGGTCGCTTCGCGAGGACGTCGAGGTGATCGCCCTGACCGACGACAGCGGAATGGGTGACGTGCTGCGGAACGCCGGGGCGGACACGGTCCTCTCGCCCCACGGCGTCCTCGGCCACCGACTCGCCGAGAAGGCGGTGGCCGCCTACCGGACCGAGTTGACCGACACCATCGACCTCGGCGCCGACATCCAGGTGACGGAGATTCCGGTCCACCAGGGAAGCGAGTTGGAGGGGGTTCGCATCCGCGACACGGAGATCAGGGAACGGACGGGAGCGAACGTCATCGGGGCCTGGATCGACGGCGAGTTGCAACTCCCGCCCGACCCGGACGCCGTCATCAAACAGAACACCGTCCTGCTGGTGACCGGGGACCTCGAGGCGCTGACGGAGTTGAGCGAGTTCACCCGGCCGGCACACACGTTCCGCGAACACGACCGCATCGTCGTGGCGGGCATGGGCGAGGTGGGACAGGCCGCCGCGTCGGTCGTCGAGGCGGCGGGAATCGAGGTCGTCACGATCGACGTCGAGGATCGACCGGACGTCGACGTCGTGGGTGACGCGGGGACCAGGGAGACCCTCGAACGGGCGGATCTGGAGGACGCCGATGCCCTGATCGTGGGGGTCCCCGACGACTCCACGGCGCTGCTCGCGACGGTGCTCGCGCGGTCGATGCATCCGGACCTCGAAATCCTGGTCCGGGTACACGAGACCGACGCGACGAGGAAGGCCCTGAGCGGCGGCGCGGACTACGTGCTGTCGGTCCCTCGGGTGAGTGCGAGGATGGTCGCGCGGGAACTGCGCGGCGAGGAGGTCATCGCTCCGGCCACCCAGATACGCCTGCTCCGGATCCCCGCGCGGCCCTTCGCCGGCGAAACGCTCGCGGGCGTGGGGATCTCCGAGAAGACCGGGTGCCGAGTCATCGCGATCGAGGACGAATCCGGGATCCGCGACACGGTCGATCCCCACCGTCGGCTCACCGGCGACGAGCACCTCACGCTCGTCGGGACCGACGAGGGCGTTCGGGCACTCCGGAAGCGGTTCGACGTATCACCGACCGACGGGTCGTCGTGAGACGCCGGCGGCTGGAGCGGGCTTCCAGCGACGCCAGCAACGTTTTTGGCAAGCCTAAAGTAACGTCGAGGGATACGTCGGGGCGATGAGTGTCGAAAGCGAACCCGACGGGACGGGCCGGGTGCGGGAGGGATACACCTTCGACGACGTGACCGTCGTCATGGGGACCTACGACGAGGAGCAGGCGATCGGTCGAGTGCTGGAGGACGTCGACCGCGTCACGGACGGGAAGGCGTCGGTGGTTTGCGTCGATAGCTCCGCGGACCGAACCCCCGAAATCGCTCGGGATCGCGGCGCTCGCGTGATCCGCCAGGAACCGCAGGGGTACGGGGTTGCCGTCCATCGCGCCCTCCAGGCGGCCGACCGCCCGCTGATCGTCACGACCGACTGTGACGACACCTACCCGATGGCGGCCCTGCCTCGCTTTCTCGATGCGATCAATTCGGGGTACGACGTGGTGAGTGGCGACCGCCTGACCCGGGGTGCCGACGCGATGCCGCGGTTCAACCGCCTGGGCAACCACGCGTTCGCCCTGCTGGCGAGCCTCCTCGTCGGCGAGCGCGTGCGCGACACGACCACCGGGATGCGGGCCTACCGGCGCGAGGTGATCGAGGCCATCGAGTGGACCGAGAACACCGGCCTCTCCGCGGAACTCCTCCTGCGGCCCCTGCTCAGGGGCTATCGCGTGACCGAGATGCCGATCGAGTACCGCGAGCGCGCCGGCGAGACGACGCTCGATCCGCTCTCGGGCGGGGCGGCCATCGCGAAATCGATTCTCACGGTGCCACTCGAGGAGCGACTGATCCGGTGAGCGGGTAGCCGGTGCGTCTCTCGAGTCTCGAAGAGCCCCAATTTACCGTCAGGATATTCCGCATCGTATAAACCTCGCTACCGGAAAATGGGGAATCATGGTCGAGCACACCCGGACGCTGGGATTCCGAGTCGCCTTCGCGATGGGGCTCGGAACGATGATCGCGGCCGGCATCTTCTCGCTGTCGGGGACGGCCGTCGCGGCGATCGGCAGTAGCGCCGTCCTCGCGTTCGTCATCGCCGCACTGGTCGCCGGACTGACCGCCGCTACCTACTCCGAGTTCGCCTCGATCTACTCGGAGAACGGGGGCGGGTACCTCTTCAGTTCGCGAACCTTCGAGGGCCGGGACCGGTTCGTCTACACCATCGGCGCCTTGCTGTTTCTGGGCTACACCGGCACGACCGCGTTCTACCTGGCCACGATGGACGAGTGGTTCCGCCAGTTCATCATCCCACACTGGCTGCACCTCCCGCACGGCACCGTGGGAATCGCGGCCGCGGTCCTGCTCGGGGCGCTCAACGCAAAAGGGACCGAGGAAAGCGGGTCGTTCCAGGTGCTCGTGACCGGCGCGAAGGTCGCCGTCCTCCTCGCGTTCATCGGCGGTGCCCTGGCGTACCAGCCGCCGGGGCAGACCGTCGCCGACTTCACGAGCAGCTATTCGACGGATCCGATATCGATCCTCCAGATTTCCTCGGTGGCGTTCATCACCTTCTTCGGCTTCTCCGCCATCGCCGCCAGCGCGGGC
>DATFIX010000127.1:0-11988 GCA_035269625.1 Natrialbaceae archaeon | reverse complement strand
CGACGACGGCCCCGGTCTCCTGATGCTCGACCAGGAACTCGGCCAGCGCGGTACTGGCGGGGAATCGGGCGGGGACGGCGAATCCGCGTCCGAATCGCCCGCCGAGTAGCGTCGCTCCCCGTAACGACTCGAAGAATTCTTCGCCGGGAAAACGAGGTCGAATCTGGCTGGCGGTGTCGTCCGTTCGTCGTCGATTCGATCGCCCTGTTCCGATCGATCGTCGGGAACGGCTAGAGCATTTCGGTCGATCGGGACCGCAGCTCTCCGCCGCACTCGGGACAGGTCTCCGGACAGTCCTCGCCCGGACAATCCTCCCGGGTGACGATCGCACCGCAATCGAAACACTCGAAAACCTCTTCGTTGGCGCCGTCCGGATCGTGGTCTTGCATACCAATACACTTGTTAACGTTGTACAACCAAAAACCTTACTCGATTGCAATAATTGTCCCTAATATATCGGTCGGCGACAGGCCGTTCCCGTGCCATCAGTCGGTGAATATCCGCTCTCGCGGCGGTCGTCTGAGGGTTTATTTTTCCACCGGTTCACCGTCGGACCGATGGGAAACGACCGAACCATCTGGGGCTCCGGAAACCGAATCGCGGCCGTCATGGCGCCGTACGTCCTGCTGGTCGCCGCGCTGAACCGGTGGGTGCTGTCGTCGATCCGTTTCCCCGGTTCGCGGGTGACGACGGCGGCGGTCGGCCTCGTCGGCGTCGCCGGTGGCGTGGGAACGATCGCCGCCTCCTACCGGGCCGTCAGGAACGCTCTCGACCGCGGCGAGTTGTGCACCCACGGCCCCTACCGGTTCGTCAGACACCCGCTGTACGCGGCCTGGATCTGGTTGCTCCTCCCCGGTGCTGCACTCACCCTCGACCTGCCACTGCTCCTCTCGGCGTCGCCGGTGATGTATTTCGTCACGAGCCAGTTCCTGCCGCGAGAGGAGGCGACGCTCGAAGCCGAATTCGGCGACGAATACGAGGCCTACCGGGACGAGGTGAACGCCCTCGTTCCGACGCTCGGCCGCCGGTAACCCGGCCGCACAGTGGTAAAATCGACGCCTCGATACTGGAGCGAAGATACAAGCCGATGGCTTACCTTTCTGGAAGTATGTCGACTTCGCTCGCCGATCAGGAGTGTGAGGCCTGCACGTCCGAGGACGAACCGCTGACCGAACCGGAGTACGCGGACTACCTCGCGGAACTCGACGACGAGGTCTGGACGGTCGTCGACGAACATCATCTCGACGGGACGTACGCCTTCGAGGATTTCCGGGACGCCCTGGAGTTCACGTACGAGGTCGGCGAACTCGCCGAGGCGGAGTGGCACCACCCCGACATCCACCTCTCGTGGGGCGAGGTGCGGATCGAAATGTGGACGCACAAGATCGACGGCCTGCACAAGACCGATTTCGTGATGGCCGCGCGCATGGATCGCATTCACGAGGACTACGCCTGATTGCACGGCGGCCACCATCGAACACTGGCGGAAACCACGGGGCCGATACGTTTTTCTATCACCCCTGTCACAGAATAGCACGTCACCATCGACCGGTGGTGGCAGTTCGGGGACTCCTTCCGGATCGCGCTGTGACGGTCGGCATTCGACGGCCCTCGCCCTCGGCTTTCGACCGGTTTCAGAGTCCCCGAGGACGACCGATGGCAGTCGATTCGATGGCAGACGATTCCGGAGCAATCCACGACGGCAACCGCGATTCTTCAGTTTCGCTCCGAGGGACGCGTCCTTTGCGTGGGTCGTATTCGACCCGACCGTTCGGACTCCAAAACGGGCCTTTCGACGACGTGACACGGGACTACCGTCCCATCGGTGACGTCCCGTCGGTCGAAGCGAGTCGAACTCCCAACACCTTTCCCGTCTCTCCCAAACACGGTGGCATGATCGACGACGGTACCGGTTTCGCGCCCCGCGGGAACCGCGGCGTTTCCTCGGCAATCGGCACGATCCTCATGGTCGCCCTGGTCGTCGTGCTGGTTGCGGCCGTCTCCCTCGCGGTGTTCTCGCTGACGGGTGGGGAGATCACGACGGCCGAACGGGCGCTCGAACAGTTCGATTCGTATCTCGATAAATCGAGTCTCGTGTTCGTCCCCATCGCGTAACGTGCCGGGTCGGGTCGGCCCCAGTCTCGCCAGTTTCACTTCCGGTCCGCCTGGCTGACGGCTAAGGTTCCACACGCGGGACACCCGGAGTGTGATCCGCGACGCCCGCGTGCTCAGGGAGGGGTTCGTCCCGCGAGAGGTGCGCCACCGGGACGGGGAGGTGAACGACCTGGCGAACGCCCTCCGGCCGCTCGCCCAGGGGGAACCGGTCGACACCGTCGTCATTACCGGGCCGGCCGGGGCCGGCAAGACCTGCGTCTCGCGGTACGTCGTCGACCGCCTCCGCGAGGAGACCCTCGACGTCGAGGCCCAGTACGTGAACTGCTGGCGCAACCACACCGGCTACCGCGCCGCGTATCGCGTGCTCGACGGCCTGGGGAAGGCGGTCGAGATCCACCGTCAGTCGACCCCCCTGGACGAACTCGTCGCCCGGCTGGAGGCCCACGACGGGCCGCCCTGCGTCGTGATCCTCGACGAGGCCGACCAGCTCGAGGACATGGACCTCGTCTACGACCTCCACTCGCTGACGGGCTTTGCGCCGGTCCTGATCGCCAACCGCGAGGCGGAACTGTTCGCTCGCGTCGACGACCGCCTCCGCAGTCGCTTGCGCGGGAGCCATCGCGTCGCGTTCGACCGGTACGACCTCGACGAACTCGTCGCGATCCTGGAGGACCGGGCGCGTTGGGGACTCGAAGAAGACGCCGTTTCGGACGATGCGCTCGCCACGATGGCCGACGCCGCGGCGGGGGACGCTCGCCTGGCGATCGGCCTCCTGCGCAACGCCGCCCGCTACGCCGAGGACCGCGACCTCGACCGGATCACGCCCGAGACGGTCCACGCGGTCGAACCGCAGGGGCGGGCCGAACTCCGCCGGAAGAGCCTGGAATCGCTCCCGCCCCACCAGCGTGCACTCTACGAGATCGTCGACGACCACGGCCCGATCGCCCCCGGCGCGGTCTACGAGCGCTACGCCGACCGGGTCGAGGACCCCCGGACCGACCGGACGGTCCGGACGTACCTCTCGAAACTGGTCGAATACGACCTGCTCGAGGCCAGAGGGACGACGCGGGATCGCACGTACGTCGCGGTTTCCTGACTGGGCTCGTCGTTCTCGCGGTAGTATCGACAAACTGCTAATTCCAGTGGGCACTTCAGCTTCGCAGGCCTACCCAGGTATTACCAAACCGTTGGCAAAAACTACTCGTCGTTTCGAATCGATAGTGGTCACATGGCCTCCGAGTACTCAGCGACGGTCAGGTCTCCAGGGGAGGGACGGGCGGCCCGTGTTGCAGTCGTTTCGTTCGATCCAGCCTCCCTGGAGATCGTCGACTCGACCGGCGGTGCGGACCGGCTATTTGGAGTCGACGCCGACTCGCTGACGGGGGAGTCGTTTGCGTGCTTGCACCCGTCGGACCAGCGTCGCAAATACGAGGCGCTTTACCGCGAACTCCTCGACTCGGCACCCGGCGTGGTGTCCCGGTTCGACGACGGCTCCCCCATCGTGATCGCCACGGCCGACGGGGACCGGGTGCCCGTCGAGATCCACGCCGTCTCGGGCTCCACTGGAGAACCGGAGCTACTCAAAGCGGTCTTTCGAACCGTTCCGGACGAGAACGCCGGGGACGAGTACGTCCAACAGTACCGGACGGCAGCCGAGTCCGCGGCGAATCCGATCGCGGCGATCGACGACGATTTCGACTATCTCTTCGCCAACGCCGCGTACTGTGAACCGCTGGAGGTCTGCCCGCTCGAAATACGGGGGCAGTCCATCGAGGACGTACTCGGGGAGTCCGTCGTGGCAAAGATACGACCGTCCGTCGAAACCGCTCTGGACGGCGAGACGGTCGAGTTCGAAACGACGCGCGAGTTCCCGACCGGCGAGGTCCGAGAGTACGAAGTGACGTTTTCGCCGGTCCCGGGGGAGTCCCATCGGGCGAACGGGGTGGTGGCCACGTTCAACGACGTCACCCAGCGCAAACGACGGGAGCGGGAACTGGAACGCGTCTTCGACGGGATGAACGACGCGGTGTTCGTTCATCCGCCGGACGGCCCCTTCGAACTCGTCAACGAAACGGCCGTCGACCGGTACGGGTACTCGGCGGACGAGCTGTGCGCCATGTCGCCCATGGAACTGGACAGCCAGGAGGAGGTGGACAAAGTCCCCGATCGCCGGGAAACGGTGACAGAAAAGGGGTCGGTGGTGTTCGAGACCGTTCACGAGACCAAGTCGGGCGAGGAGATCCCGGTCGAGATCAATTCGGCAAAGATCCAGTACAAGGGCCGTCCCGCCATTCTGTCGATCGCGAGGGACGTTTCACGCCGGAAGGCGTCGGAGCGAAAGTTCGAGGTGCTGTTCAACAACGCCTCGGACCCGATCGCACACGCGTCGTTCGAGGACGGCGAACCGGTCGTCGAGGCGGTCAACCCGGCGTTCGAGACGACGTTCGGCTTCGACGGGGAGGACCTCTCTCGACGATCGATCCGGGAACTCTTCGAATCCCCGTCCAGTTCGTTCGAACTGGCGGACCTCGATCGACGCGTCCGGAAGGGGGACCGCTTCCGTCGCGAGATTCAGCGGCGCACGCCCGACGGACTCCGGGATTACCTCTTCCGTTCCGTCCCCATCGACGCGTCCGAGGACGAATACTACCGGATCTACACCGACATCACCGAGCGCAAGGAACGCGAGCGCACCCTGGTCCGGCAACGGAACGAGTTGCAGACCCTGAATCGGCTCAACGAACTGATCCTGGACGTCATCCAGGAACTGGTGGCCCTGGAGAGTCGGGAGGGCGTCGAGGAGACGGTCTGCCGGGAACTGGCCAGTTCGACCCTGTACGAATTCGCCTGGATCGGCGAGGATTTCCCGGATTCCACGGAATTACGGTATCGGTCGTGTTCCCCACAGGTCCAGGACGGCGTCTCCGGCGATGGGATCCCGCACCTCGATGGCGCGGGGCCGGCGACGGAAGCCCTGCGGACGGGCGACGTCCAGGTCGTTCAGAACGTCGATACGAAACCCCATCTCTGGATGACGGACGGGCCGCTCGAGGACGAACCGATCCGGTCGATCGCCGCCCTGCCGATCGCCGATCGGGGCTCGGTATCGACCGTCCTGGTCGTGTATTCGCCGCGGGAGTACGCCTTCGGCGGCCGGGAAATCGCCGGACTCGAAACCCTGCAAAAGATCGTCGAATTTGCGATCGCGGCGATCCGGAACCGGAAGGTGCTGGCCACGGACACGATGACCGAACTCGAATTCGACGTGACGGGATCGTCGCTCCCGCTCGTACAGATCGCCGCCGACCTGGACTGCTCGATCGGGCTGGAAGGGAGCGTCGTCGCGCTCTCGGAGGAACGACTCACGCTGTATCTCCTCGTCGGCGGGACGGCCGCCGAGGCCTTCGTTCAGCGTGCAAACGACTACCCGGGCGTCGATCGGGCGTCGCTGATCGCCGAGACCGACGACGGGGAATACAAGATGAAGGTCACGCTGAACCAGCAAACGTGTCTCGACCTGCTGTTCGAGCACAAGGCCTCGATCGACGGTCTCGACCTCGATCGGGGAACGGGGACGATGACCTGGACGGTGCCACTGGGCGAGGACACCCGACCGATCGTCCAGTCGCTCCAGTCGGATTTCCCCGACGTTTCGCTGAAGTCGAAACGGGAGATGGAGGTCGATCTGCACCCACAGACGGCGATCGAGAACGCAATCGTGCGAGAGCTAACGGATCGACAATACGAGATCCTGAAGAACGCGCTGCTGGCGGGCTACTTCGAGTGGCCCCGGGAGTGTACCACCGAGGACCTCGGGGACATGCTCGACATCACCTCCTCGACCGTCCAGTATCACCTCCGGACCGGCCTCCAGCAACTGGTGGAAGACGTCTTCGGACACCAGTATCGACGGGCGATCGACCGCTCGTAACCCGAACTCGTTTTGTGGCAACCGACTTGACTCGGGGTTCCACATAACTAGAACGGAGCGGTTCGTGGCGGGGGGCCACGTCGAGGCGAGTCTACAGCATTATGGTGGACACCTTCTCCGCCGTCGGTCGCTTTTCACCAGCACGGAGCCACATGTCATCATCAGACCTGCCGGAAGGACTGCAGGAGATGTCGAAATACGAGGACGCCATCGACCGGGACGAACTCGAAAACACCTACGACGAACTGTTCGAGGAGATGAAGGAGACGTCGATGGAGCGGCGAACGCTCCTCAAGGCGTTTGCCGGGGGTGGCGGGCTCGCGACGCTCAACGCGCTTTTCGCCCAGAAGAAGTTCATGGGCGACGACCTGGAATCGGGCCTAAAGGCCATCGGGACGGCCAGCGACGTGCCCTTCGGCGTACAGAAGGTGGACGACCCGCCCTACAAGGTGGACGACGAGATGTACGAGCGGTTCGACGCGACGCAGATGGACTTCCGCCAGGAGGATCCCTTCGGGGCGAACGCCGGCAACCTGGGCCCGCCGGACACCAGCCACGCGGACATGAACTACCTGATCGACAACGCGCTGGCCTGTGCCGGGAGCCAGACCCAGGGGAACGCGCCGCCGATCCGGATGGAAAACAGCGGCGAGTCGCGGGCGTTGATCGCCCTGAGTCAGGCGGTTCCCACGCCCGGCTGGGGCGTTCACGTCAACCGGATGGGGATGGATCACGACGAGGCACTCGGGGTCAAGGGGCATCCGCTGGCGAAACGCGAACCGGACGTGACCGATCCCGACAACCTCCGCAAGAAGTTGAACAGCGCCGCCCGACTGGCCGGGGTCGCGGACCTGGGCGTCGCGAAGCGGGACGACCGGTGGATCTACGCGAAAAGCGAGTGGGGTGCCGAGATCAAGATCGGGGATTACGACGAGTTCCACACGGTCGGCGAGGGCGAGGACGCCGAGTACCACTTCCCCGACAAACTCGACACGGTGATCCCGATCGCGGTCGAGATGCCCCGGCGGATGGGGCGAATGGGGTACTCGTACGGTGGCGGCGTCTGTTCGGACATGGGGTACATGCGCCAGTCCATCGCGCTGCTCATGCTCTCGCGGTGGATCCGTCTCATGGGGTACGAGGCGATCCCGTCCGGGAACGACATGGGTCCCAGCGTCCCGACGGCCATCGACGGCGGCCTGGTCCAGTACGGGCGGCACGGCCGGAGCATCCACCCGCAGTTCGGCTCCAACATCCGGGTCTCGAAGATTTACACGGACATGCCCCTGGAGCCGGATTCGTACATCCAGTTCGGGGCGACGGAGTTCTGCAAGGCCTGCAAGATCTGTGCCAACGAGTGTCCGGCCGGGCAGATCAGCACCGGCGAGCGGACCTGGACCTACGAGGGGCCGGGCGAGGGCTACAGCAAGAACGAGGGCGTGTACAAGTGGTACTGCAATTCCGCCCATTGCATGCGGTTCTGGGGCGAGAACGGGACGAACGACAGCCAGTGTATGAACGTCTGTCCGTTCACGCAGGGCCGGAGCAAGGTGCACGACTTCATCCGCTACCTCGCGGGCGGTCCCGCGGACGGGACGCTCTCGGACATGTCGGAGGCGTTCGGCTACGAGAGCTATCTCAGCCCCGGCGTGTGGGACGAACCGGGCATGAGTTACCTGCCGTACGGCATTTCACAGGATCCGGAACTCGGGACGCTCTAACGAAGGTGACACAACATGGCAAGCTTCTGGAAAACGATGGCGGAACTGGGACGCGAAAAACTCGACGAACTCGGCGTCGTCGGCACGGTCCTGGGCGCCGTCTGGGTGCTCGGGATCCTCACGTGGTGGGACTTCATGACGGGTGCGTACGCCGAAAACATGGCCCAGCCCGGGCAGTACTACGGGATCATTCTCGCCGCCTGGATCGTCGTCGGACTGGCCGTCTACGCCTGGCGGGATCCGCACGGCATCCGGTCGACGGACGAGGCGTCGGCGGCGGTCGACCGAGGGTCCGAGTCCACCTCGGATTGACGCCGGCCGTCACCCCGCGTGACTTCGGACCGAGGTCGATGATCGCGAGGACGGTCGCGAAAACGCGTCGGCCATCGAATCGGGCGTCGAATCTCCAGCGTCGCTACTGCAACCGTTTCACGAAACCAATCAGTGTTAGTCTACCATGAATCGACGAGAAGTACTGCGGTACGGGGCAGAGATCGCGGGCGTCACGGCTCTCGGCGTCGGCGGCGTGAAAGCGAGTGGCCTGTGGGGCGAGGACGAACCCCTGATCCATCCGCCAGGTGCACCGCCCGAGGACGAGTACCTCGGCAATTGCATCAAGTGCGGCCGATGTATTCAGGAGTGTCCGCCCGACGCCCTCGCCTTCGCCTCGTTCGGTGACGGGGTGTTGCGGAGCGGGTCGCCGAAACTCGTCCCGGAATCGGCCGGGTGCATCGCGTGGGAAACCGAGTGTCTCGACTGCATCGACGCCTGCCCCACGGACGCTCTCGGGTCCGTGGCCACGAATTCGGCTGGGATTCCGACGGACGAGGCGATCGGACGGGCGCAGGTCGATGCGGACCGCTGCATCAACTGCGGAAACTGCTATTCGGTCTGTCCGACGGACGCCGTCCTGGAGCACGACAAGGCGGCGGGCCGGGAAACCTTCGCCGTCGCCACCGAGGACTGTGCTGGCTGTGGCCGATGCATCGAGGTTTGCCCGGTCGAGGGGAAGGCCCTCGAACTGTTCCCGCCCGACAGCCGACCCGACTATCCGATCTCCATGCATGACGACTGATCGAACCCGGAGGGCTCGACGATGAGACCGACGCTGCCCTGGCAACGGCTCCGGAAACTGGTCCTGGCCGGCGTCGTCGCCGTGATCGTCGGCGGGGCGATACTCGATTACGCGACGGGGACCTTCGCCGCCTTCGGGTTGCCGATGCTCCGGTTTTTCTGTCCGGTCGGGTTCGTCGAGATCTCGCTCGCAACGCGATCGATCGTGTGGACGGCGCTGCCGTACACGCTCCTGTCGATCGGCGTCGTCTTCCTGTTCGGCCGGTTTCCCTGTGGCTGGCTCTGCCCGTTCTACAAGTTCAAGCACTGGCTCGAGTCGCTCGCTCCGCTCGGTCGGGTTCGACGGGCAACGCCCGGCCTGCCGGTTCGGGCCACCTGGCGCGACGGGGTCGCCGTGCTCGTCGGGGTGGTCGCGGTGTCCGCCATCACCGGCTACCCGATTTACTGCATCGTCTGTCCGATCGGGATCATCTCCCGGAACCTCATCTCGCTCGGGACCCACCTGACCGTCCACGGCGACGTCCTGCTGCTGGCGTTCTACCCGATCGTCCTGGGGCTCTTCGTCGACTGGCAGCGCGTCTGTCCGGTGGGGAACCTCGGTGCCGTCGCCAATCGAGTGGCCCCGCTGAAGCCCATCCAGGTCGACGAAGAGGCCTGCGTTCGGTGTACGCAATGTCTGGAGACCTGTCCCGAAGACATCTCAGTGTTCGACGCGGGCGCGGACA
Source organism: Natrialbaceae archaeon (assembly GCA_035269625.1). Taxonomy (GTDB): domain Archaea; phylum Halobacteriota; class Halobacteria; order Halobacteriales; family Natrialbaceae; genus DATFIX01. Next base: position 2,422 of record DATFIX010000127.1, on the reverse strand, counting down.
TGGAGTCGTGTACGGCGTGTATGCGCTGTTACGACGTGTGCGATGGCGAGGCGATTCGGCTGTACAGGACGCGAAACGGCCCTCCGAGCGAGTGACCGGCCGTTTTCTCGACCGTATCAACGGTTTCGATTGTCAGGCACTAGCTTGATATTCCTCTGTGCGGTGATACAGACGTTGTACCGCCAGTGAATCGCGCCGACTTCGGGGGGGCAGTCGTGGCGGTACACGGGGGGAGACCATGAGCAACGACTCACAGGATGACGGTTCCAATCCGACCAGACGCACAGTGCTGAAAGCAGGCGGGGCCGCTGCCGCGTTCGCGGCCGTTCCCTGGGCGACCGGGCGCGTCGCCGCTGTCACGGGATTCACGGACGAGGATCTGAAGGCGGACATCATTGCGAACCGGTTCACCGACGAACTTCCGAGGCCGGGGGTGTTGAGCCCCACCGGTCGGAACGGGCGGGCGCTCCACTACGAGATCGAACTCACCGAATTCGAGCAAACGGTGCTTCCCAGTGCGCTGGGGATCGATACCACCGTCTGGGGATACGGGGGGAGCTTCCCGGGACCGACCATCGAGGCAGAACCGAGGAAGCCGGTGGAAGTCGAGTACGTCATCGACGACCTCCCGGAAACCCACGTGCTCGAAGACGCAGTCGATCCCAACGTTCACGGTGCCGAACCACCGAATCCCGAGGTCCGGATCTCGACGCACCTGCACGGCGGCGTCGTCAAACCCGAGGACGACGGCTATCCGGAGGCCTGGGCGTCGCCGGACGGCACGACGAACGACGAACCGATCGAATACAAACGGACCAAGGAATACCCGAACGAGCAGCTGCCGGGGACCCTTTGGTACCACGACCACGCGCTCGGCATCACCCGGCTGAACGTCTACGCCGGTCTCGCCGGGTTCTACCTCCTGCGGGACCCGCTGGAGTCCAGGCTCCCGAACGGGGACTACGAGATTCCGATCGTCATCCAGGACCGGACGTTCGACGAGCAGGGTGAGCTATTCTATCCGCCGGGGAACGACGGCGAATACGAGGCGGAGTTCGCCGCCGACATCCCGGTGGTGAACGGGAAGGCCTATCCGACGCTCACGGTCGAACCTCGCGAGTATCGATTGCGGTTCCTCAACGGGTCCAACGGGCGCACGTTCAACCTGAAACTCTACAACGAGGACGCAGCAGATGGCGAAGGATACACTGACGTCCCGCTCCTGCAACAGATCGGCGTGGACCTCGGGTTCCTCGACCGGGTCGTCGAGGTCGGTCCCGGCGGGACGGTCGGCCCCGACGGTCCGATCGACTCGTTGCTCCTGTCCGGAGCGGAGCGTGCCGACGTGATCGTCGACTTCAGCGACTACGCCGGCCAGAGCTTCCTGCTCCGGAACGACGCCGAATTCCCGTACGCCGGGGAGAACTCCGGGCCAGACATCGAATCGATGGGTGACGTCATGCGAATCGAGGTGCAGCAGTCGGGCACTTCACAGCAAGACACGATGCCGCTCGGGGAGTTCCTGACGGCGATCGGTCGGAAGTACCCCGAACCCAAGGTAACGGATTCCGGGGTCACCCGGACCCACACGCTCGCCAGTGCGGGCTTCGAGGTAGAGGACGGCATCGTCTACGACACGCACTTCCTCGACCTCGCGCTGTGGGACGACGAGAGCGCCATCGAGATGCCCGAGCTCGGGACGTCCGAGACCTGGGAGTTCGTCAACCTGACCGGCGACTCCCACCCGATCCACATCCACCTGGTCGACTTCGAGGTCAACGAGCGCGAGAGCTTCACCTGGAACGATGCTCCCTTCGGTGAAGACGACTTCAACGACGCCGCGGAGGCGTTCGTGAACGGTGAGGGACCGAAACCCGACTTCACCGACTACGTGACGTTCAGCGGGACCCCGACCGCGCCGAACCCGAACAACGCCGAGAACAAGGACACGGTGCTCGTCAACCCGCAGGAGGTCGTTCGAGTCGAACCCGCGTTCACGGGCTACACCGGGCTGTACCCCTGGCACTGCCACATCCTCGAACACGAGGACCAGGAGATGATGCTTCCCTTCGAGGTCGTCGACGGGGAGTAGCGTCCGGGGTCCGGACGCTGTTATCCCGACGAGACGGTGGCGTCGCCCGGTTCGACGTCACTCGCGTCGGTGACGAACGCGCGTTCCATTCCGACGAGAACGACCAGCGCGACGAGGGCCGTTACCAGCAGGGGGACGAGCGGCTCCTGGTACGTCCCGAGTTCGCCGTCGTCGGCCAGCGACGAGACGATGCCGAACAGCGCCATGAAGTTGTGGAAGACGAGCGCGCCGTAGAAGGTCCCGCCGACGAAGTAGATCAGGCCCGTCCCGATGCCCACGACCGTGAGCAGGCCGACCATTTCGGGGGAGTTGAACGGCGGACTATGCGCG
>DATFIX010000126.1:0-11390 GCA_035269625.1 Natrialbaceae archaeon | reverse complement strand
CGTTCATGACGTTGTCCGAGGACGGCCGGTCGGCCGAGCGCTGGCTCCCCGTGAACACGATCGGAACCGGAGTATCCAGCACGAACGACAGCGCCGACGCGGTGTACTGCATCGTGTCCGTGCCGTGCATGACGACGACGCCGTCGGCCCCGTCCTCGATTTCCTCGTAGACGGCGTGGGCGAGGTCCCGCCAGACGTCCGGCGTCATGTTCTCCGAGAGGATGTTGGCGACGACCCGGCCGCGGTAGTTCGCCCGTCCCGCGAGGTCCGGGACGGCCCGGAGGACGTCCTCGGCGTCGAACTGCGCCGTGACCGCACCCGTCCGGTAATCCACCGTCGAGGCGATGGTCCCACCGGTCGAGATGAGCGCGATGGTCGGCAGGTCCTCGTCGAAGGTGACTTCGCTCGTCTCGGCCATCTCGCCGTCACCGACGTCGTAGACGCCCCGTTCCAGAATCTCCACCTCGGCGGCCTCGCGGTCGATCCCGACGTTGTACCCGTCGTCGAGTTTCAGCGCCAGCGACGCCGCGTCCGTCGACGGGAGCACGACGCCCTCGTATTCGGCGTCCGCGCGCTCGACGCGGACCCGGTCTCCTGGGTTCATACCCGCGAGTTCCGCGTCGCGTGACTTCAAGTGTGCGATACCGGGAGCCCCTCGCCACGGGAACGTAGCCGTTCGGATTTCGGCAGTCGTCAAACGTCGGATTTCGAGACGTTTAGGGACTGTCTAACGTCTGGACGTCCGTAACGCCGGACGATGAGCGACGAGGCCGACGCCACGGTGTTGATCGTCGAGGACGAGGACCGACTCGCGGACCTCTCGGATCGTATCGCCGACCTGGGCCCGGACGAAATCCAGTCCGTCCTCAGGTCGGTCGACCTCTCGATGGGCGATCTGGAGTAGTTGCTCGACCGTCAGAACGACGTCTCGAACTCGAAACGTTGACCTGACGTGTCGGTCCGGAGGGAAAGACCCATGCTCCGACCGGCCCTCTTTGCTGCCATGCCAGACCGCACCGACGAGCGCACGAAAGAGCGCGAGCGTTCGGGCGCGGACCTCGGGAGCCTCCAGGACGATTTTTCCGACTTCCAGGATCTCGACGGGGGAAGCGACGGACTGCAGGACCTCGACGAGTCCCGAAGCGTCGAGGAATCCGCCGGGTCCAGTCGACTCTCCGGAATACGCTCGCGGCTCGGCAGACTGTTCTCGCCGCGCGGCTTCCTCCTTCGGGCGGGCGTACTCGTGGCCGGCATCGTCGCCGCGGGGTTCGTTCCGCTGTTGCCGGCGTTGTTCGCCACCTTCCTGGGCATCCTGATCGGCGGGTTCGCGATCGGCCTGTTCGAGGGCGAGGGGAGCTACCTGGAAACCGGCACCGCGGGCCTTCTCGTCGGCGGTGCGGCGGCGTTGCTCAACAACCTCACGCTCACGATCGTCGGGGTCGGAACGCCACTCGTCGTCACGGGTGCCGTCGGTGGACTGGTCGGGGCGATAATCGGCCTGTATTTCGGTCGCGACCTCAAGGCTGGGCTCACGGCAGAACTCTAGTCCGCGAGTTGCCAGCCCTCGTCGCCGTTCGTCACGACCCCTTCTTCAGCCATCGTCGAGAGCGCCGAGGTAACGATCGGTTCCGGAACGTTCAGACCGCGGGCTAACTCGCCGCTGTCGAGCGGGCCGCTGGTGAGCGACAGGAGGATGTCTGCGTACAATCGCTCGTCGAACTCCAGGTCGCCGTCCATCCGGTCGGTCAGGCGGTCAAGCACCTCCGTCAGTCGGCCCTGGACGAGACGCTGGGCCAGCGAGAGTTCGTTCTGCAACTCGTCCAGACTGCGGAGTTCCCCCGCCAGTTTCGAGAGGTCGTCGTCGCCGCGAAACTCGACGTCGATCGAGAGGTGCCGGAGCGTCGTCACGTCCAGGTTCGAATTCGCGGCGTAGGCGCTCTTCGTGCCGAAACCGTACGGTCCGACGTTGACCTCCAGTCGAACGTTCCGGGCGATCCGGAAGTATTTCCGCCGTCGCTCGTCGGTGTGGCTCTCGACGAGCCCCGCCTCCTCCAACTTTCGGAGGTGGTCGATCACGGCCTTGGGACTGACTCCGAGCGACTCGCTGATCTCCGTCACGTAGCAGGGCTTGCGAGCGAGGAGGCGGAGGATTCGCCGCCGGTTCTCGTTGCCCAGCAGGTCGAGTAACGCCGCGGAGTCCATTCGTGGTTCCGGTACGAGACGGTCACTCAAAAGGGTGCCGCGCCGCCCCGGGGCGTCGTGGGCGTTCGGATTCGAGATGGTGGCTATCGAAACCAAAGGGTCTCGAAAAAAGTGGTTCAGCTATTGAAAAGGGGTGCGAGCGGCATTTGACGCACCCTCGACGCGCTCTCGACCTGGTTCCGGTCGTCGTTCCCTTGCCCGTTGTCGTTGTCCTGGCCTTCGCCCTGGCCGCTACCGTTCCCATTGCCCTGGCCGTTTCCCGCTCCGGCGGTCCCGTTCGGGGTGCCTTCGCCAGGAGTTCCGTTCGGTGGCCCTTCCCCAGTCTTGTTCGGGGGGCCTTCGCCGGGCGTTCCGTTTGGTGGCCCTTCCACAGTCTTGTTCGGGGGGCCTTCGCCGGGCGTCCCGTTCGGTGGTCCGCGACCGGGATTACCGACGCCGACAGTTCCGTTTCGTGCCAGCCGAGCGACTTCCGGCCCGGTCAGGTTCCGGGCTTCACTTTTGAGATGCGCCAGTCGAGACGGGTCGGCACCGGTGGCTCTGGCGAAGGTCGTCGTCTGGTTGATCGCCCGCTGGAGCGACTCGATCTGTCCCACGACGGCGCTCATCCGGGCCACGTAGGCAGCACGAGTCATGTTCTCTCGATTGGCGATGAGCGCGGCCTTCCGGGTTTGGAGGCGTTCGAGGCGCCGTTCCAGCACGTCGGTCCGGTTCTCGACGACCGTGGGTCGATCGTCCACCGCGGTGGCGTTGAACGAGGCCGAAAACATGCCGTTCTCGACGGACCCGTTCGCCGCCGCAGTGCTCACCCCCATGAACGAGGAAATCTGGGCCCCCATCGACGTTTCGTTCCCGTCCGAGGCGTTCCCGTCCGAGGCGTTGGACGCCGCCGAGACGTTCCCTCCCGGAGCACCGACGAATAGTCCGGCTGTCGCCACGAGGGTCGCGACTGCCACCGTGACGAGGAGACGGGTCTTCATCCGTCCGATCGTTGTTCGCCATCCCATAAAAAGCAGGAGTTTCGTTCGTTTCGTTTACGCCCCGACGACCCGGCGCACGCGATCGTTCGTGGACCGTTCAGCGCCACGACGAGCCGCCGAGCGGTGCGGAGAGCGTTTATTCGGAGTGCTCCGGGCGTTATTCCCTCGTCGATCGCCCGCAAAACCCGTTACCGACGAAAATTATCGCGGCGGCGGCGGAACCGCCGGAAGGCTTATTCGTCGAGAAATGTAACTTGTTAACGAATAGCATGTTCGAAAGGTTCTCGAGCGGCTATTACTTCGGACGCCTCTACGTGGAGCCGTTCGACGGGGATCGCCCGGCGATGCAGCGCGAGCAACACGAGCGCGTCAACGAGCAACTGTACGCCACCGGGGACGGCGTCGAGCGACTGGACGCCCCGCTCGTGATGAAACTCGGCAACCGCCACTTCCCGGTTCACGGTGACGAGGGGGTGCCGGGCCACACGCTCGCACTCCCCGAGGCGATGCTCGAGGAAGTCGACGTCGAGAATCCGCCGACGCTCCAGGAGGTGCTGCTGGCGAAGGCCGATCGAGCCGAGCAGCTCCTCCGGATGGCGGGGTATCGCCCCGCCACAGGAACCTAGACTGCCCGCTGAATCCCCCACCGCCCGCCGAATCTCCCGTTTTCCGGAACCTTCCCCGGTCAGTACGGATCCCCGTTCGCTCCCGGAACCTAGAAGTGGTCCCCGTTCGCCCGTTCGACCGATGCTCGACGAGTTGCTCGGGCGGGCCAGTCTCAAGGATCGAATCGAGGAACTCGAAGGCGAACGCGACCGACTGCAAGAGCAACTCGACGCCGAGGAAGGGCGCCGGGCCGAGGCCGCGCGGAAACGCCAGGACGCCGAGGAACGGGTCAACCGTCTGGAGGACCGGATCGCCCAACTCGAGGGCGAGATCGACCGTCTCGGCGGCGACGAGCGCCACCTCTCGTTCAGACGGACCGCTGACCTTTCCGACCATCGACTCGACGCGGTACTCGACCGCCTGGAAAGCGTCGACGCCGGCCCCGAGGGCGCACTCTCGGCCATGGTCGCCGACGAGCCACCGGACGCGGTACGCGAGGCGTTCGGGGAACGCGCCGCACTGGTCGAACGGGCAGCCCCCTGTCTCGTCTATACGGACGACGCGGGCCTCGTCGCCGCCGCACTCCGGCCGCCGATCGACCCCGATCCGTTCGTTTCCTGGGACGAGACGTTCCGGATCGACCGCGAATGGTTCCGTCCGACCGGTCGCTTTGCGTTCGCGCTCGTTCGCGCCGACCGGTTCGCCATCGGCGAGTATCGAGGCGACGAACGGGTATCGTTCGAGGGGTTCGAGAGCGACGTTCACGGCGACCACTCCAAAGGCGGGTTCTCGCAGGCGCGGTTCGAGCGCCGCCGGGACGAACAGATCGACGACCACCTCGACCGGTGTCGGGCGGCGATCGACGGTCGGGACGCCGACCGCCTCTACGTTGTCGGCGACCGGGAAGCAGTCCACGAGTTCGACGACGAGGCCGACGCCACGGCGACGGTCGATGCGACCGGCGATCCGGAAGCCGCACTCTCGGACGCGTTCGACTCGTTTTTCACGACCCGACTGTACTGCCTCTAGCTGGCCACCGGTTCCTCACTACGGGGCATCGCCGGCCGATCCCGAGGACAGCGGGAGGCGAACCCTGACCTCGGTCCCGTCCGACGACGTCTCGAAGGATATCTCCCCGCCCAGGCTTCGAACCGCCCAGGCGACGACCCACAACCCCAGACCGCTCCCGTGTTCGAGCGGCGTTTCGGCCTCCTTCTCGAGGACCGTCCGTTCGTCCGGCGGGATACCGGTCCCGTTGTCCGAGACGGTCAGGAGACTTTCGGTCCCACCGGCAACGGTCTCGACCGTCACCTCGACGCGTGGCTCCGCCGCTTCGTTGTGTTCGGCAGCGTTCTCGATCAGGTTCTCGACGATCGCACGTGACCGGGTCTCCGGCACCCGGACCCCGTCCTCCAGATCGACCGAGAAAGCGACGCCGGGATAGCGATGGGCGACGTCGCTGACTGTCTCACCTACGATCGTCGCGAAATGCTCCCTCGTCGAGTCGTCCGGGGTCTTGGCCAGAATTTCTTCGACGTCCCGGGCCTTCTCCGAGAGTTCGACGAGGTCGGTCGCGACCGACTCGATCTCCGACACCTGTTCTGCCGGCTCTCCCTCGAGTTGCTCGGCGAGGGTACTCGCGTAGCCGTCGAAGAGGTTCATGTCGTTTCGGAGGTTGTGCCGGAGCACGCGAGTGAGCACGGACAGTCGCTGTTCGCGGTTTTTCCGCTCGGTCACGTCCCGGAGGACGATCACCCGTCCGACCCGGCGGCCATGCTGGTCGGTGATCGGCGATTCGCGGACGTCGTAGACTGATCGTCCCTCCCCGATTTCGACGGAGAGTTCGCCCCCGACCGTCCGTCCGTCCCAGACGGCATCCGGAAACACGTCCCGGATCCGACGTTCGACGACGGTTCCGGGATCGAGGTCGAGAACGGTCGCGGCCACGTCGTTCGCCTCCACGATCCGATCCCGGTCGTCGACGATGACGATGCCGTCCTGCATGTTCTCGGTGATCGCCCGACGGCCGAGGCGGTGCGCGGCCGGGATGCGCTCGAAGAAGTCGTACCGCGAGAGCGCGTTCCCGAACGCGATCCCCGACACGACGAATCCCAGCGGCGTGACGTTGAGCCCCGGAACGGGCGTGACGTCGAGCGCCGACAGGAAACTGACCAGGATCGGAACGCCCGCGCCGATCCCGATGGCGATCGTCTGGTCCCGATAGAGGTGCCCTGCCGTCAGGGTGAACTGGAGCAACAGTCCGGTTCCGGCGAGCACCAGGACTGCTGCATAGAAATTGACGGCCCACATGTACACGCCAGTGTGCTGATCGACGAGCAGCAACCCGTGTGCCCGAACGAACGTGACTCCCTGCCAGGCCAGGGGAAAGGGATCGAACCAGAGCAGCGCCACTCCGACCACCGGGACGAGAAGCAAGGTGCCGAGGCGTCGTTTCGTCAGGGCGGAGCCATAGCCCGTGTACTCCAGGACGAACACGAACCAGGCGATCGGCGCCAGCAGTGCCGCCGTCATCTGCACCTTCTCCCAGACGAGGCGCAGTTCGTGATCGACGGTGAGCAGCCCCACCGTGCAGGCGCTCGCCCACGCGGCGACGAGCAACAGCAAGGTGGCAAACGAGGTGGCACCCGGTTCCGACCGTTTCCGGAGCGCGTGAGCGGCGACGCCGGCCGATATCACTGCGGCGATGGCGTACCCCGTGAGATAGAACGGCGCGACGGACACGGCTCGATGGTGCCTTGACAGTCGAACCCGACGTGGTAATTAGTTGTGGCCGCCGTCCCCATTCGAAACCAGCGTGCGTTCCTGACGTGTCGACTCGCCGACAATCGCTACCGACTTGGCTATTCTTATTGGGGGTGGGACTGATCATTCGGTCATGCGAGTCGCGATTCTCGCCCACGAGAAATTTCCGGGGCGGGCAAAGACTGCCATCGGTATCCTTCGCTACGCGGAGTACGACGTCGCCGCCGTTCTCGATCGCGATGCGGCCGGAACGCGCGTCCGGGACCACATCGCCGACGCGCAGGACGCACCCATCGTCGAGAGCATGGACGAGGTCGAGGGACCCATCGACGCGCTGATTATCGGCATATCACCGATCGGTGGTGACTTCGACGATTCCTGGCGACCGGACGTCCGGGCGGCCATCGGTCGCGGCTGTGACGTCTACTCGGGCCTCCATTACTTCCTCTCCGAGGACGAGGAGTTCGCCGCGCTCGCCGAAGAGCACGACGTCGACCTCTGGGACGTCCGGGACCCGCCGGACGACCTCGACGTCAGCAAGGGTGTGGCCGCCGACGTGGACGCCGAGATCGTCCTGACGGTCGGGACCGACTGCGCGTCGGGCAAAATGACCGTCACGATGGAACTCGTCGAGGCACTGAACGAGGCGGGCCACGACGCCGCCGCGATCCCGACCGGCCAGACCGGCATCATGATCGAGGACTGGGGCATTCCCATCGACCGAACGATCAGCGACTTCACCGCCGGCGCCGTCGAGCGCATGATCCTCGAGAAGGGCGATGATCACGCTTACCTCGTCGTCGAGGGGCAGGGCAGCATCGTCCACCCGGCGTACTCGGCCGTGACCTGTGGCATCCTCCACGGGTCGATGGCCGACCAGATCGTGCTCTGTCACGAGGCCGGCCGCGAGGCGATCCACGGCTACGAGGACTTCGAGTTGCCGCCGATCTCGGAATACGTCGACCTCTACGAGGACCTCGCAGCTCCGGTCCACGAGACCGAGATGGTCGCCGGCGCCCTGAACACCCGCGAACTCGACGACGACGAGACCGCCCGCGAGGTGGTCGAGGAGTTCGCCGGCGACCTTGGCGCCCCGGCGATAGATCCAATTCGTTTCGATTCGAAGCCCCTGGTGGAGGCAATCACCGAACAATGACCCTGTCCACCCGGTTCGAACGCCTGCAACTGCCCCTGGAGCACCACTTCACCATCTCGCGCGGGACGACCACGGAGGCCGACCTCGTCGTCGTCGAGATCGAAGACGAGTCCGGCACCGTCGGGGTCGGCGGCGCCGGGCCCTCGGCCCACTACGGCGAGACCGCCGACACCGTCGAAGCCGTCCTGCCCGACCTCCTCGCGGTCGTCGAGGACGTCGGCGACCCACACCAGCTGGCGCGAATCGAGCGCCGGATGCGCGAGACGATCGGCCGCAACCCGGCGGCGCGAACGGCCGTCAGCATCGCCCTGCACGACCTCGCCGCCAAGCAACTCGACGCCCCACTCTACCGGTACTGGGGACTGGACCCCGACGAGGCGGTCCCGTCCTCCTACACGATCGGCATCGATCCGACCGAGCGCATGCGCGAGCGCGCCGCCGAGGCGGTCGAGATGGGCCGAAACGTCCTGAAGGTCAAACTCGGCACCGACCGCGACGAGGAGATCGTCGCCGCGATCCGCGAGGCCGCCCCGGACGCGACGATCCGGGTCGACGCCAACGAGGCCTGGACCCCGCGAGAGGCCGTCCGGAAGACCGAGATCCTGGCCGATCACGGCGTCGAGTTCGTCGAACAGCCAGTCCCTGCCGAGGACCCGGAGGGCCTGCAGTTCGTCTACGAGAACGGCGTCCTCCCCATCGCGGCCGACGAGTCCTGCATCACGCTGGAGGACGTCCCCGAAATCGCCGACAGGGCCGACATCGCGAACCTGAAACTGATGAAAACCGGCGGCCTGCGCGAGGCGATGCGGATGATCCACGCCGCCCACGCGCACGGCCTGGAGGTGATGCTCGGGTGCATGACCGAGACCAACGCGTCGATCGCCGCGGGCGCCCACCTCGCGCCCCTGCTGGACTACGCCGACCTCGACGGGTCGCTGTTGCTCGCCGAAGATCCGTACGACGGACCGGTACAGGAAGACGGAACGATCGAACTCTCCGAAAAGCCGGGGATCGGCGCTCGACGCTGACTCGCGACCGCCCCAATCCGCTCAGTTCTCCTCTTCCTCTTTGAGTTCTTCCAGTTCGGCCTCGACCTCGCTCTCGTCGATCTCTTCCTCCAGGTCGACGTCCGCCTCGACGTCGCTCCCGTTGTCCGACGCGACGTCGTCGATCTCGGCCTCGGTTTCCTCCTCGGTCTCCGCCTCGGGTTCACCCTTGCCCATTTCGCTTTTCAGCGTCTCCAGTTCGGCCTCGACCTGACTGTCGGAGCCGAGTGCTTCGAGTTCGCGGTCGATCTGGTCCTTGTCCGAGAGGGCGTCCTCGAACGCGCCGGATTCCTGGAGTTCGTCCATCGCGGCGGCCCGGGCTTCCATGTCCTGGGTCCGTTCCTCCGCGCGCTCGATGGCCCGGCCGACGTCCTCCATCTCCTCGCCCGCCCCGGTCATCGCCTCGGAGACGCGCGCGCTGGCCTCGGCGGCCTCGTAGCGGGCCTTCATCGTCTCCTTGCGCGTGCGGAACTCCTCGATGCGGTTCTGGAGCGTCTCCTTTTTCTCGATGAGCTGGTCCTGCGTGTTCTGCAGGTCGGCGATCTGTCCCTCCAGTTCCTCGATCTGGGTCATCTTCGCCTTCTTCTTCTCCAGCGCTCGCCGGGCGAGGTCCTCCCGGTCCTGCTTGACGGCCTCGCGGGCCTGCTCGTTGTGCTTCTCGACGTTCTCCTCCAGCCGTCGCTTCTGCATCTCCAGCCGCTTCTTCTGGGTGGTCAGATCGGCGATACCCCGTTTGACGTCCTGAAGCTCGTCGCGTAGTTGCTCGTAGGAGTAATCGAGCGTCTCGCTCGGGTCCTCCGCCCGGTTGAGGAAGGCGTTGAGCTTCGAGCGGATGATGTAGGACGTACGCGAGAGTATTCCCATACCGTTCGGTTAGGTACCACGATAATTAAAAACGTGGTTCGTTCGCGCTCGCCGCCAGACGTGCCGTCGCGGGGCTTTTGGGGCCCTCCGACCAATCCCGGGATATGACTTCCGAGACGGTACTCGTGCCGGGGGCCAGGGACGTCCGTGGGACCCTCGATTCGGTCGCAGACGCGGCGCACGACGCTGGTGAGCGATCCGACGCGGCCGTCGTCGCCTGCCCGCCACACCCGCAGTTCGGCGGCAACCGCCGCGACCGCCGCCTCCGGAGCGTCTGCGAGGCGCTGAACGCGGTCGGAATCGACTGCCTGCGCTTCGATTACGGCGAGTGGGACGAGGGCTACGGCGAGCGCGAGGACGCCCGCAACGCCGTCCGCTGGGCGCGCGAGCGCTACGACCGCGTCGGTCTCTTCGGCTACAGTTTCGGCGGCGCGATGGCCATCCTCGCGGCGGCCGACGTGGACGTCAGGGCCGTCTCCGCGCTCGCTCCGGCCGCACAGGTCGCCCCCGACCTCGACGTCGTGGCTGCCCTCGAACGCCTGCCCTGCCGGACGCAGGTCATCTACGGATCGCGTGACGAGACCGCCGAGTGGGAACCGGTGGTCGAGAAAGCGCGCGAACTCGGCCACGACGTCGTGGAGTGTTCGGCCGACCACCACTTCGTCGGGCAAGACGGGAAAATCGGCGACGCCGTGTCGGGGTTTTTCGCGGCGGAACTCCGTTGAATATCTCGGCCGAAAATCCTCGCGGCGACCTCACAGTTCCCGAACCATCCGGTGGCGTTTCACCGAATACCCACGCTTCTCGTACAGTTTTCGGGCAGTCTCGTTCGCTCCGTTCACGTCGAGGCTGACGCGCCGGCAGCGACGTTCGACGGCCCAGTCCTCGATGCGGTCCATCAGGTCCCCGGCCAGGCCCTCCCGGCGATACTCGGGACGGACGTACACCCCTTCGACGTACACCTCGGGACCACGGACGAACACCGGCGGCGGGGCCCGATACTCCCCTTCCACGTATCCCGCGAATTCCTCGCCAGCAACGGCGACGAACGTCGCCACGTCGTCGTCCTGGACGCGTTCGCGCTTGTAGGAGAAGGCGTGGTCCCGGGCGTCCGCCGCGAGTTCGTTGTACGAGTCGATTTCGGCCATCTCCTCGGCGAACGGGAGCCACAGGTCGTCGATCAATCTGCCGACCTCGTCGTGGCGGAGCGGGCGGATTTCCATACGATCGAATCAGTCGCCGAACGTATTCCCCTTTCGCCGCGTGGGGTCGGCCGCGACTCGCGCCCGGTCCGTGGCGTGCCATTTCATTCCGCCCCACCCCGCTTCCCTCCCACGTTTCGGCGAACTGATGGCAACGGCTCCGAAACGGTTTTGAAGGCACCTGCCGGACACACGGTATGCCGAAGGAAACCGAGTACGACCCCTCGCTCGGGAACAAGTTCGTTTTCGTCACGGGGGGCGTGATGTCGGGTCTCGGAAAGGGGATTACGGCCGCCAGCACCGGCCGACTCCTCGAGAACGCCGGGTTCGACGTCACGGCCGTCAAGATCGATCCGTACCTGAACGTGGACGCCGGGACCATGAACCCCTTCCAGCACGGGGAGGTGTACGTCCTGAAGGACGGTGCCGAGGTGGACCTCGACCTGGGGAACTACGAGCGCTTCCTCGACATCGACATGACGGCGGACCACAACGTCACGACGGGCAAGGTCTACCGCACCGTCATCGAGAAGGAACGCGCCGGCGACTACCTGGGCAAGACCGTCCAGATCAT
>DATFIX010000125.1:0-3181 GCA_035269625.1 Natrialbaceae archaeon | reverse complement strand
CATCGTCGGCGTCCTGCTCCCCCTCGTCGTCGCGTTCTACTTCGCGATCGGCGTGCTGGAGGACTCGGGCGTCCTGCCCCGGCTCGCGGTCCTGACCGACCGCGGCATGTCCCGACTCGGGCTCAACGGGCGGGCGATCATTCCGATGATCGTCGGCGTGGGCTGCGTGACGATGGCGGTCATCACGACCCGGATGATGGGCTCGCGGCGCGAACGGCTCATCGCGACCGCGCTGCTCGGGCTGGCCATCCCCTGCTCGGCCCAGTTGGGCGTCATCATGGGCATGCTCGCCGGCCTCGGCCTGGTCTGGTGGTTCGGCTACGTCGGCGTGCTCGTGCTGGTCTTCGGGATCGCCGGCGTCGCGCTCGATCGGGTTCTTCCCGGCGAGAGCGAGGCGCTGGTCACCGAACTCCCGCGGATGCGCGTGCCCCGGGTGGGGAACATCCTCCGCAAGACCTGGAACCGCACGAAGATGTTCCTCCGCGAGGCCATCCCGCTGTTCGGCGTCACGGCGGTCGTCATCTCGGCGCTGGATTACCTCGGCGGCCTCGACGCGATCGAACGCACGCTCGCGCCGGTCACGTCCTTCGTCGGTCTGCCGACCGACTTCGCCCAGGTGCTCGTCCTCGGGGTCATCCGGCGGGACTTCGCCGCCGCCGGGATGTCCGACATGACCCTCTCGAATCCCCAGATCTTCGTCGGCCTGGTCCTGATCACGCTGTTCGTCCCCTGTATCCTCTCGATGGTGATGATCGTCAAGGAACGGGACGCCAAGAGCGGGGCCGTCATGTGGATCGGCTCCTGGATCGTCGCGTTCCTCGTCGGCGGCCTCCTCGCGGGGGTGCTCCTATGAACTGCCGGACCTGCGGCTACGAGTTCGACCCGACCCAGGGCCTCGAGTGCCCGCGGTGTGGGGAACAGCTCGATTGCTCCTCGCTCGACTGTAGCGAGTGTGACGCCTGCAGCGGCGTGTTCGGCGGGCTGACGAAGCGATTCAAGCGTGCGCCCGCCGACGGAAGCGGGGAGTAGAGAGCAGATCAACCGAGTTCTTCCCGCACGATGGCGGCGAGTTCCTCGGCTTGCTCGTCGGGGTCGCCGTCGATCCACTCCTGTTTTCGTTCGGGCGCTTCGACCGATTCCAGCGAGGCGACCTCGGTGAACGATCCCTCCAGGCCGAGTTCCTCGACCGGGATGCCGAGGTCCTCGTGGTCCCAGACAGTCGGTTCCCACTCCTCGTCGTCGAGGCGCTGCTTCTCGCGGTAGTCGAGGAAGCGCGGGTCGTTGACGCCGTACTCGACGCTGACGACCGTCGGGAGCGGGACGCGGACAGTCTCCTCGCCGCCGGTCACCGTCCGGGTCGCGGTCAGCGTACCGGCGTCCAGGTCTACGGCCACGCCGTTGACGTAGGTGACCTGGGTCGCGTCCAGCCATTCGGCGATGCCCGGCGGGACCTGGCCGGTCGAGGAGTCCGAGGACTCCTCGCCACAGAGCACCAGGTCCACGTCGCCGACTTTCTCGATGCCCGCCGCGAGCACCCGACTCGTCGGGTACGTGTCGGCCCCGCCGAACGCCCGGTCCGAGAGGAGGACCGCGTCGTCGACGCCCATCGAGATGGCGTCCCGGACGAAGGGGACGAACAGCGGCGGCCCCATCGAGAAGACGTACACCTCGGCGTCGGGGTGGCCGTCCTTGATCGAGAGGGCCATCTCGAGGGCGTTCTTGTCGGCCGGGTTGAGTTCGGAGGTCGCGTCCTCCCGGTCGATGGTCATCGACTCCTCGTCGAGCGTGACCTCCTCGGGTTTGGGGACGACCTTGACGCAGACGGCCAGTTTCAGGGTCATGGCGTCACCTCCGGGGACCCCTGCAGGCGATCGAGCAGCGGCGGCAACACCTCGAAGAGGTCGCCCTCGACGCAGTAGTCCGCGTGCTCGAAGATCGGTTCGCCGGGGTCGGTGTTGATCGCGATCACGGTGTCGCAGTCCTCGATGCCGGCGGTGAAGTGGACCGCGCCGCTCACCCCGGCGACGATGCAGAGGTCGGCTTTCAGCGAGTAGCCGGTCGTGCCGACCTGGTGATCCCGGGAGATCAGCCCCTCGTCGCAGAGGGGTCGAGTGACGCCGATGGAGGCGTCGAGCGCGTCCGCGAGGTCGCGGGCCAGGTCGAGTTCCTCGCCGACCCCGCGACCGGCGGCGATCACCACGTCGGCGCTCGGGAGGTTCACGGCTTCGCCGACCTCTCGCGAGAGGACTTCCGTGGTGACGTCGGTCTCGTCGAGGTCGGGTTCGAAGCGCTCGATCGTCCCTTCGCGGTCGGGATCGGGTTCGAGCGCGGTGAACACGCCCGGCCGGACGGTCGTCATCTCGGGTTCGTTTCCGACGGCCTTGATCATCGCCAGGATCCCCCCGGCGAACGCGGGAACGCCGCCGACCACGTCGCCGTCTTCGTCCACCTCCAGCCGGGTGACGTCGGCGGTCAGTCCGACGTCGAGTCGAACCGCGAGGCGGCCGGCGAGGTCGATGCCGTTGTGGGTCGCCCCGAGCAGCATCACGTCGGGGTCGTTCGCCCGAACCGCCTGCTCGACGCTCGCGGCGAAGGTCTCGGGCCGGTAGGTGTCGAGCAGTTCGTGTTCGATCCGGATCACGCGGTCGGCCCCGCGGGCGATGGCCTCGTCGCCCAGTCCCGCGAGGTCGCCCTCCGTCCCGGCGAGCAGTGCCGTCACGCGCGCGTCGAGGTCGGCGGCCAGTTCGGTCGCCTTCCCGAGCATCTCGTAGGCGACGTTCGCCACCGCGCCGTCCTCGGATTCGAGGGAGACCCAGACCTCGGATTCGTCGGTGTCGGTGGTCATCAGTCGTTCACCTCCCCTTTATCCGCGGCCTCGTACAGCACCGTCGCGAGGTCCCGCACCGGCACGTCCACGCCCTCCTTCTTCACGCCGTCTTCGAGGTTCTGGACGCAGTACGGGCAGGCGGTGATCAGTTCCTCGGCGCCGGTGTCGCCGGCCTGCTTCGCGCGCCGGTCGGCGAACCGCTCCTCGGGGTCGGACTCGACCCACATGTTGCCGCCACCACCGCCACAGCACAGCGTCCGGTGGCGGCTCTCGTCCATCTCGACGAGGTCCACGCCGACCGCCTCAAGCAGACGGCGCGGTTCGTCGATCACGTCTTCGCCCCGGGCGAGGTAG
>DATFIX010000124.1:0-2050 GCA_035269625.1 Natrialbaceae archaeon | reverse complement strand
CCATGGCCGGGAAGTGCGGTGCGATCCGCCGAACGTCCTCGACGAACGAGGGATCGGCGACGACCCATCCGACCCGGAGTCCACCGAGGCCGAAGAACTTCGTGAGCGACCCGGTCACGACGGCGTTTTCGAGTCCGACGGCCGAGACGCCGCCGAAGGGGCCGTCGCGCACGTCGTCGTCGAGGACGAACGGTGAGTATACCTCGTCGACGAGGAGCCGTGCATCGTGATCCGCGACGGCCTCGGCCGTCGCCGCGAGCGTTTCCCGCGAGACGTACCGACCGGTCGGGTTGTGGCGGTTCGTAACCGTGACGAGACCGGTCGAAGGGGTCAGGTTCGCCTCGACGCGACTCGAATCGAGCGCGTACGCTTCTTCCGCAGGGCGTTCGAAGCGGTCGATGGCCGCGCCGAACCCTTCCGGGGTCGCCACAAGCGGTTCGTATCCAGGTTTTTCGATCAGCGCTCTCGGGTCGTCGCCCGCTCGTTCGATCGCCGCAGCGGTCGCGAGCGCGTTGGCCGTACTCGCACCGGCCGTGACCAGCACCGCTTCGGGGGAGACGTCGTACACCAAAGACAGCATCTCCTCGAGTCGGCGACCGTCGTCGAGATCCTCCAGACCGCGGAGCCGTTCCGGGATCGGCCCACTGTCGTCACGACCACCGTGCAGGTCGCTCGATCCCAGATCGTGTGTCGCCGCATCGGGGCGTCCCCACATCCATTCGAGATACTCGATCGTTGGAAACACGATCGGGAGATGGGACGCGCCGGGAGGTAATCCTTCGGGAACCCCCGCCGTTGACCGGGAGTGATTCTGGGACCGCGCCAGGGCCCAGTGAAAGGCTGCCACGGATAAACGGCCAAAACAGATATATACGACTGTTCAGCCAGTAGGTGTTATCGCGAGGAGTGAGCATAAATATCGTCGGTGCCAATTACTCCGGTGCCGGGTGCCTCTGACAACCGGCGCGTGTGGGTGGCCGTCTTGCCCGGACGGCCGCCCGGAACGACTTCTTCAGCGGCGCGTTCCGCGTACTCGACCGCTCCTTCTCGAGTCGGACTCGCGACCACAGGCAATCGTCGTCGGGCCCACCCGTGCGTTTTTCTTCCTGCCCGAGTTGTGTGTCCATATGGCGTGGGAAATACACACGAAGACCACGATCGAGGCCGACGCGGCGACGGTCTGGCGAGTGCTGACGGACTTTTCGTCGTACCAGGAGTGGAACCCCACGCTGGTTCGTGCCCGCGGGACCGCGGAGATCGGCGAACGCCTGTGGCTACACCTTTCGCTACCGACCGGCTTTCGCGTCCCGTTTCGGCCCCGGGTGACGGTGATCGAACCGGAACGCGAACTCCGCTGGCAGGGGTCCGTGAACGGCGTCCTCACGACCGAACACGCGGTTTCGATTGTGCCTGCGACCGGAGCGGAAAACGAAGATAGAGTTCGTCTCGTCCAGCGCGAACGGCTGGAAGGGCCGCTCGCGGTTCCCGTGATGGGAGTGATGGGCGCCGCCGTCCGGGAAGGCATCGAAGCGATGTCCGAGGCGCTGGCACAACGGGCCGAGAATCGAGACGAAAGCGACGACTGAACGCGTCGCTGGCGTTCGGCCGTCGGTCGAAAAATCGGAGCTGGTGTGCGGTGTGCGCCTGGAGGGCGCGCACCGTTCGTGATCTATTTCCCCACGATGGCGTCGGTGTCGGCGTGTTCGTGCAGGAGTTTCGTCATCAACTCGACGGTCTTCTCGTCGCGGGTCCGCCCGCCGCGGACGACGTCCTCGGCGCGTTCGACGGCAGTGAGCGTGTCGGATTGGACGAGGAGGACCGGGACGCCCTTCTCCTCGGCCTTGCCGAGAACGGCGCCGGACGGGCGGTGGCCGCCCGAAAGGATCAGGGCTCGAATGCCCGGCGCCTCGAGCGCGGCGGTCTGGATGTCCGCGCGGTCCCCGCCGGTGATGACCGCGGCGTCCTTGGTCCGACGGAAGTACCGGAGGGCCTCCTCGCTGCCCATGGCACCGACCTGGAACCGCTCGATGTAGCTGTCCATCGAGGTCTC
>DATFIX010000123.1:0-5232 GCA_035269625.1 Natrialbaceae archaeon | reverse complement strand
CGGGCCTGTGAAGACCGGAACTCTTTCACCCTGTCCGCCAGCACCCCTCGGTCATGTCGGATCGTCTCTACACGGAATATCCGGACCTCTACGACGCCATCCAGTCGGAGTGGGACTACGACCGCGATGTCGCCTTCGTCGAGGCCGCACGCGAGCGCAACGACGTGGCCGGCGACCGACTCCTCGAGATCGGCTGTGGCACCGGCGGACACACGAAGCGGTTCGCCGACGCGGGATACGACGTGACGGCGATCGACCCCTTCGAGGGGATGCTGTCGCTCGCCCGCGAGAAGTGCGAGGATGACGTCGACTTCCTGCAGACGGGGCTTCCTGATCCCGCGCTGGACGGTGAATTCGACGTGATCGTCGCCATCCGCGGCGTGGTGAACCACCTGCCGCCAGAGGGCCTGGCGCCGGCACTCGAATCCCTTGCCGACCTCCTCGCGGACGGTGGCGTGCTGGTGTTCGACAACTCCCCGCTGCCGCAGGCGGGCAATCACCCCGCCATCGACATGGGCGAGTTCGGGGACGGATCGTACGCCCGGATCGTCCAGATGAACCCGACCGGGGACGGCCGGCTTAGCTGGGACGCCGTGGTCTTCCTCTCCGACGGCGAGTTCTTCATCGACAGCCGGGAGATGACGCCGTTCGCGGACCTCACGGTCGCCGAGGAACTCTCCCAGCAGGGATTCCGGTTCGAGATCCGCGAGGGCTTCGGCCCGGACGACGGCCGGACCGTTTTCGTGGCCACGCATTGAGGGAGAGCGAGTTCGCAAGCGAACGCTACTTACGCCCCGCCGCCGACGCCTCGCGCATGAAAGCGGCGCTGATCATCCTCGACGGCTGGGGGCTCAACGACGACCCCGGCGACCACCGGGACGCCGTGGCGGCGGCGGACACCCCGACGTTCGACCGGATCGCCGAGGCCGGCGCGTACGGCCGACTCGAGGTCACCGGCCGACGAGTCGGTCTCCCCGAGGGGCAGATGGGCAACAGCGAGGTCGGCCACCTGAACATCGGGGCCGGCCGGGTGGTCAAACAGGAGTACACCCGGATCAACGACGCCATCGCCGACGGCGAACTCGCGACGAACGAGGCCATTGCCGGGGCGCTGGAGTACGCCGATGCGCACGACGGACGAGTGCACTTCATGGGACTCGTCAGCGACGGCGGCGTCCACTCCGCCCAGGCGCACCTCCACGGCCTGATCGAACTCGCGGCAGACCGGGGCGTCGAGGCCGTCACCCACGCGTTTACGGACGGGCGTGACACCCCACCGAAGAGCGGGGTCGGGTATCTCGAAGAACTCGAGTCGGTCGTCGAGGCCCACGGCACCGGCGACGTCGCCACCGTCACCGGGCGGTACTACGCGATGGACCGCGACCGGAACTGGGAGCGGACGAGGCGCGCCTACGACGCCATCGTGAACCGCGAGGCCGAGCACGGGGTCGCCACACCCACCCAGGCCGCCCGCGAGAGCTACGAGCGCGGGGACACCGACGAGTTCGTCGAGCCCACGCTGATCGAGGGCGGCGACCCCCTCCGGGACGGCGACAGCGTGCTGTTCTTCAACTTCAGGGCCGATCGCGCCCGGCAGCTGGTCCGGATGCTCGGGGACGTCCGGCCGGAGTGGGACTTCGAGACCGAACCGCACTCGATCGAACTGGTCACGATGACCGAGTACGACAGGAGCTTCGCGTTCCCGGTCGCCTTCCCGCCCCACCAGCCGACGAACACGCTCGGCGAGGTGGTGGCCGCCGAAGGGATGACCCAGCTCCGCATCGCCGAGTCCGAGAAGTACGCCCACGTCACCTACTTCCTCAACGGCGGGCGCGAGGTCGAGTTCGACGGCGAGATCCGCGAGATCATCGAGAGCCCGGACGTGCCGACTTACGACGAGCAACCGGAGATGAGCGCCCCCGAGGTGACCGACGCGGCGGTCGAAATCATCGAGACAGACGACCCGGACGTGATGGTGCTCAACTACGCCAACCCGGACATGGTGGGCCACACCGGCGACTTCGAGGCCGCGGTGGCGGCCGTCGAGGCCGTGGATGCCCAACTCGACCGACTTCTGACGGCCTGCCGCGAGGCCGGCGCGCACGTCCTCGTCACGGCCGACCATGGCAACGCCGACGACATGGGCACGCCCGAGGATCCCCACACGGCCCACACCTACAACGACGTCCCGCTGGTCTACCTCGCGCCGGACGGCACCGATGGGCATCGACGGGTTCGCGAAGGCGGGTCGCTCTGTGATCTCTCGCCGACGATCCTTTCGCTGATCGGGGTCGAGCAGCCGGAGGAAATGACCGGCGAGTCGTTGCTGGAGTAGGGTTACAGGACCTTCGTGAACTCGTGAATTTTGCGCGCGACGGCTTCCATCGTCGGTTCGTCGATCTGTGCGACCCGTTTTACGATCTCCTGGTCCGGGAAGACGTGTAGCGACCACGGGCTGGCGTAGCTCGGATACGTCTTGAGTTCGCCCTCGATGAGCGTGTCGGTCGTGAGTGGGACGGCCTGGTCGCGTTCCGTTGACGTGACGACGGCGACCGTGTATCGATCTCCGAAGAACGGACGATTCGTGTTCGAAACCACGATATACGGCCGAATACCGCTCTTGAACGCTGCCGGCGCGAGGACGACGCTCCCCTGTGCGTAGGCCATCCGTTACGCGTTCTCGCCCAGATCGGGCACCGTTTCGGCCCAGTCGTCGTCTTCCCCGTAGGCGTCGTCGCCGTACTGGGCCTCGATGCTCCGGAGACTCACCAGGTTTGCCACCCGAGAGGCAGCAATGTCGTCGGTGACTGCCCAGTACGAGTCTACTTGCCGGACGAGCCCCTTTTCGCGGAGGCGCGACAGCGTCTTGTGGACGCTCGAATGGGGAACGTCGGTGAGATCCGCGAGTTCACGCGGCGTGAACCCCATGTCGGGGTGGTCGAGGAGGACCGAAAGCAGTTCGTGGGCGTTCGTTCCTGGCCTGACCGGAGGAACCTCGTCCCCGTCGTCGGAATCCAATTTTATTGGCATTGTCTGTCCGCGTATGTCTGAGTTTGTCCGGATATGTGATAAAGGTTCTCGCGGCGACCGATCACCACCCGACCGGCCGGGCGTCGTAGACGACCTCGCCCCCGACGACCGTCAGCGCCACGTCGATGTCCTCGATGGCGTCGGGATGCTCCCAGGGCGAGCGCTCCAGCGCCACGACGTCGCCCAGTTTCCCCGCCTCGATCGTTCCCAGTCGATCCTCGTCGAAGCCGGCGTAGGCGCTGCCGTGGGTGTAGGCACGAAGCGCCTCGGTTACCGAGAGCTGCTGGCGGTCGTCGGGCGCGTTGACGGCGTGGTGGACGCCGAGCAGGGGGTCGAGGGGCATGCAGTCGCTGCCGAACGCGAGGGGGACGCCCGCGTCGAGCAGTTCGCGGAAGGCGTTCGATTCCCGGCGGCGCTCCTCACCGAGTCGGTTCTGGTAGAGCCCTTCCTCGCCGGCCCACTTGAGGAAGTTCGGCTGGCAAGAGGCGACGATGCCGGCGTCGGCCATGCGTTCGAGGACGTCCTTGTCGACCAGTTCGGCGTGTTCGACGCGGTGGCGGGCCGCGCCGGGGTCCTCACAGGTATCGAAGGCAGCGACCGTCTCGCGGACCGCCTCGTCGCCGATTGCGTGGACGGTTAGCTGGAACCCCTCGTCGTCGACGTGCTCGACGAGGTCCCTGAGTTCGTCGGGGTCGACGACCCACTGTCCGGTCTCCTCGGGGTCGTCGGCGTAGGGGTCGGCGAGTTTCGCGGTGCGCCCGCCGAGGCTGCCGTCGGTGAAGCTCTTGATCCCGCCGACCTGCACCATCTCGCTGCCGTGGTTGGTCCGGAGGCCGGTCTCGACGGCGGCGTCGAGGTGGTCGCTCCAGTAGTCGATGCGAACGCGCAGGTTCAGTTCGTCTTCACGGTCCAGTTCCCGGTATACCCGCGGTGCGTGCGAATCCCGGACTTTCTCGTGGACGCCCGTGACGCCCAGTTCGTGGGCCTCGTCGCGGGCCGCGGTGAGGAGTTCCCGTGTCTCGTCGGGGTCGGACGCGACGGCGTCCCGGACCGGTTCGACGGCGTCCTCGACGACGACGCCCGTCGGCTCGCCGTCCTCGGTCCTGACGTCGCCGTCGGGCATCTCGTCGCGAAGGCGCTCCAGCGCGACCGAGTTCAGCGCGGCCACGTGCATGTCGACCCGGATGGCGGCGATGGGACGCTCGTCGCTGATCCGGTCGAGGTCTTCCTTGCGCAGGTAGCGGTTCTCGGGCCAGTCGCTCTCGTCCCAGCCGAAGCCGAAGACCCACTCGCGGTAGTCCTCCGCACCGGCTTCTTCGTCGAGTATCGAGAGGGCGTCGTCGAGCGACCCGGCGGTCGAGAGGTCGGCGTGGACGAGGTACTGGCCGAAGCTCTCCATGTGAGTGTGGGCGTCGACGAAGCCCGGGATCACGACCCGCCCGTCCAGGTCGATCACGTCGGTGTCGATTCCGACGAGGAAGTTCACCTCGTAGTCCTTGTCGACGCGGACGATTTCGCCGTCCCGGATCGCCAGGGCTTCGGTCGTCTCGTCCGGGTCGGCGAGCGTGTGTACCTCGGCGTTGGTCAACACGAGGTCGGCGGCGGCGGTCATGTCCGGGTAGCGGGCCCCGAACGCGAAAACGATTTGGGAAGCGGCCGTGTTCGGGTTCCGCCGGCCGTCTCCAGGACGCGGGACCGGCGAGTCGCCTACGATGGGTCGTCGCCGAAGCGCCCGAACCGGCGGCGCAACCGTTCGCTGTTGTATATCCGCTTGCCGAGGGTTCGCCCCGCAAGGAGCACGACGGCGACGACCAGGAGCGAAGCGCTCCAGGTCGGCATCCACGTCGGGGTGAACCACGGCGCGACGTGGTGCCAGCGTTTCGCTGCCCACGTAATCGGTCCCGAAAGGGGTGTGCTCCCGAGGAGGCCCGCGACCACGCTCGGGATCGGCGGGAGGCCCGCCGGGTCCGTCTCGCGCCCACCGTGCAGTTCGTACGTCCCGCTCGCCCCGAGATCCGCCATCGTCGGCGCGTCGCCGCGTTCCTCGTAGACTGCTTGCCCCTCGTCGCCGTAGGCGATCCGCTCGGCGTCGTAGGTGGCCCACGGGACGGTCGTCTCCCAGACGATCCTGCCGTTCGGGGTCACTTCGATCACGCGGTGGTTCATCGAGTCCACGATCAGGGTGTTCCCGTTGGGGAGGCG
>DATFIX010000122.1:0-8502 GCA_035269625.1 Natrialbaceae archaeon | reverse complement strand
CATGGTCGCCGTCCGCCGGGCGTCCGAGACCTCACACGCGATGATCGACTTCGCCCGGCGCGTGACGGGCCGGGCCGGCAGCGTCAGCGTCTGCACCTGTATCGACGCCGAGACCCATCGCCGCCGGGCCGAGTCGATGCTGGCCGACCTCGTCGAAGCCTTCACCGGCACGTTCGAGACCCGGGTCGCCCGGACCACGATCGAGGCGTTCATCAGCGCGAACGCCCGGCAGTACGACCTCGTCGTGATCGGTGCCAGCACGGACCGGACCGCCGCCTCGCGGTTCCTGCTCCCGCCGACCTTCGAGCGCATCAGCGACGTCGACACCGACGTCGCGATCGTTCACCGGGCGTGATCGCCCGGGTCACTCGGGCCGCCATCGCCCGCCGAGTTCGTCCCGCTTGTAGTCCCGGTAGTTCCCGTCCAGAAACGTGGTGACGCGACCGTTCTCTTCGCTCAGGGTGACCGCCCAGAGCACCTGATCGCGGGTCGACGCCTCGAGCGCGCTGAGGTGTTTGGTCCCCATCCAGTCGGCGGCGACGATCGCCTCGTCCTCGTGATCGGCCTCCTTCCGGCTGAGGTTGCGGACGCGAACCATCTGCTCCTGGATCGTGCCGTCCCCGGCGATCACGACGGCCCCGTCCCGGGAGAACGCCACGTCCCGGGCCGTTTCGAGGAACTCATCGGGCCGTTCCGAGACGACCTGGCAGCGCTCGACCGGCCAGGTATTCGCCCCGAGCGGATCGGTGTAATCGCCGAAGTCGATGTCCGCGACGATGAGGACGTACAGTCCGGGACCGGTGACGTACTGCTCGCCCCACCGGTCGAACTCGAGGCTCAAGGTCTCGGCGGTGTACCGGACCATGTCCATGAGGCCCTGGCTGGTCGCGTACTCGGCCCGGAGTGAGTAGTCGTCGGTCATGGCTGGATGGGGAATCGGCTGTGACAAGGGGGCACGATTACTTGAACGCTCGCGTCGAAGTGGGGCTCCATGACCACGATCGACCGCGAAGCGATCGCCGCGCTCGTCGCCGATCTGGTCCGCATCGAGTCGGAAAACCCGCCCGGGAACGAGGCGGCCTGTGCCCGATTCGTCCACGAGTGGTTCCTGGACCACGAGGTCGACGCCGACCTGATCGAGGAGCCGTATCCCGACCGGCCCCAGGTGACAGCGCGGGCCGGATCGGGAGACCCGACCGTGGTCCTCAACGCCCACCTCGACGTCGTGCCCGCCGGCGATCCGGACGACTGGACTCACCCGCCGTACGCTGGGAGGGAAGTCGACGGGAACATCGTCGGTCGAGGCAGCGCCGACGTGAAGGCCGGACTCGCGATCGGGATGCTCGCGACACGAACGCTCGCCGGGGAACTCGGCCCCGGCGACGGGACGGTCGTGTTTCACGGGGCCATCGGCGAGGAGACGGGTGACCCCGGGACGAAAACGCTTCTCGAGGCCGGATACGACGGCGACTACGGCGTGGCCCTCGAACCGACGGACTTCCGGGTGGCAACGAAGGCGAAAGGACTCGTTTGTTACGAGATCACCGTCGAGGGAGAGGCCTCACACGCCAGCCGCCCCGATCAGGGCACGAACGCAGTACTGGCGGCTCGGTCGATGCTCGACGCGATCGAAGACTACGACCGTCGCCTCCGGGAGCGCGAGGACCCGCTGGTCGGATCGGCCTACGCGAACGTGACCCGTCTCCAGGCCGGCGTCGGGGGGAACCTCGGCGTGTTGCCCGGGGAAGCGCGACTCGTACTCGATCGACGGGTACTCCCGGGCGAGGCGATCGACGAGGTCGAACGGGAGGTGTCGGCGCTCCTCGGGGGGCTCCGGAAAGGCGAAGGTATCGAAACGTCGTTCGAGGAGGTCCAGCGATACGAACCGGCGGCCGTCCCGACCGACTGCGAGGTCGCGGAAACGTTCCGGGAACTGACCCGAGAGCGTCGTGGCCCGATCGAGGACCCCTGGGGCATCGAAGCCGCGACCGACGTCCGGAACCTCGTCAACGACGCCGGAATGGAGGCGATCACGTGGGGGCCAGGGGAACTCGCGCAGGCTCACACCACCGACGAGTCCATCGCTATCGACGACGTGGTGGACGGGCTGGCGATCCTGTTGGACGGGGTTCGAATGCTCCTAGAGACGGAGCGCTGACGACCCATCCGGAGATGATCCGCCGTCACTCCTCCTCGCCCAGGATCCGGTGGGCGACGGCCTCGACGTCTTCGCGGTCGAGCGCGGACTGCACCAGCATGTGCCCGCCCAGCACGGTCGGGCTGATGACGGTGTCCGCGCCGGCGCGCCGGAGTTTGTGGACGTTCTCGCGGTCGGTCGCGGCGGCGACGATGCGCACGTCGGGGCGCAACTGGCGGGCCGTCAGCACCGAGAGGGCGTCCTCGGCGTCGTCGTTGGTCGCGACGACGACCGCCCGGGCGTCTGCTAGCCCGGCCCGTTCGAGGGCGTCCTCGTCGCTGGGGTCCTCGGTGAGGACGTCGACGTCTCGCTGGGCGAGTTCGGCCGCCCGGTCGCCGTCGTCGGTCAGGACGACGACCGGGACGCTGGCCTCGATGAACTCGTCCAGGATCGGGTCCGTGAGTTCGCCGTAGCCGAGGACCAGCACGTGGTCCTCGAGCAGGTCGAGTTGTGACTGGGTCATGCGTCCGAGTGCTCTCGCGAGACGGGCCTCGATGAGCGGGCCCAGGAGGGTGCCGAGCGTGGCCGCGAAACTCGCGGTGCCGGCGACGAGCACCGACATCGCGAACAGCGTCGCGAGTTCGCTCTCCGGGCGGGGCGTGATGTCGCCGTAGCCGACGGTGCTCGCGGTCACGAGGGTGTAGTAGAAAGCGTCGGTCAACGTCCCGACGTCCCGGAACTGGTCGCGCAGGGCGTAGGTCCCGACGGTGCCGTAGGCCATGACGCTCGCCAGCGCCGTGGCGGCCGCGCGCTGGGCAGTCGAGAGGGCAACGCGGCGGTCGAAGTACCGGCGACTGAGCAATATCGTCGGGAGGGAAAGGACGGAGAGGCCGACCAGTGGGAAGGAGTACACGCTCGTCTGCACGAGGCCCTGGATCGCGGTCAGTGGCAACAGGACGACCGTCGAGTACCAGGCCGCGCGGAGACGCCGCCGGAGGCCGAGTGCGCTCCCGAGCATCAGGAACCCGGTGAGCGCGCCAGTGAAGCCGACGGTTTCCCGTGCCGCGACCGGGACGTATGGCGCGAGGGGTCCGAACCCGCCGACTTGCGAGATCTTGACGATCCCGGTCAGCACCGACAGGACGGCGACCGCACTCGTCAGGAGGACGGTCAGCCGTGCGCCGACGTACCGTCGGTCGCGGGCGTCGGCGCTGGAGTCGGTTCCATCGGCCCGGGAACCGGTTCTGTCGCCCCGGGAGTCGGCACCCGCCATAGGGGAGGGTGTCGACCCGGGAAGAAATAAAGCCACCCGGCGATCCGCCGTACCCCCGGCCGCCGTCGCCGGTCCCCCGATAGCCATATGTCGCTGGACCGAGGCGTGTGTTGCATGGCCACACTCCCGATCGAGGTGCTCTACGGGATCTACCTGGGCCTGCTGACCGGGATCATCCCGGCGTTCGTCGCTGGGGCCCTGGGGTTCGTCTTTCGGTACGTCACCGGCGTAACCCTGCCGGGGCTGGGCGTGGTCGCGCTCGCGGTCGCCATCGCGGGCATCAACGGCGGGTTGCTGGGGTTACTCGAGGAGGACGTCGTGAGTTCGCCCCGCCTGCTCGTCGCGGTGATCGTCGTGATGATGCTGGCGCTGTACGCCCACAGCCAGGGGGACAAACTCGGTCAAGAACTCCCGCGGCGGTTCTCGCTGCAGGGCCTCCGCAGGCGGACGCTCTCGGCGGACGTCGTCGAGTTCGTCGGCGGTATGGGCCGGGTGACGATCACGGCCTCGCCACCGATCAAAGATCTGGAGGGGTACCCGGCGCTGCCGGCCGACCTGCGGGAGACGCTGGCGGAGGGGCGCTGGGAGTTCCCGGCGGACCTCCCACTGTCGGAACTCGAATCGCGGCTGGCCGAGCGCCTCCGGACCGAGCACGACCTGACCGACGTCTCGGTCGCCGTCGACGAGCGGGGCGAGGCGACCATCGCGGCCGCACCACCCTCGGGTGGATTGTCGCGTCGGGTTCCCGCGACCCACCGGGCGGTGTCGATCGCGGCGCTCGTTCCCACTGGCCTGGCCCGGGGCGAGTCGGTGCGGGTCATCACCGAC
Source organism: Natrialbaceae archaeon (assembly GCA_035269625.1). GTDB lineage: Archaea > Halobacteriota > Halobacteria > Halobacteriales > Natrialbaceae > DATFIX01. Next base: position 4,264 of record DATFIX010000122.1, on the reverse strand, counting down.
AGGGGGACGGTCGAGGGGACGCTGCTCAGCGCCACCTCGGACCCGAAGAAAGCGTCGCCGACCCCGCCCCCGGACGAGGACGGGGCCGTCACCGACGGTGGCGACGCCGAAGAATCGGCGGCTCCGGCCGCGCACGCCCGGGCCCCGACGACCGACGGGGGCGAGGGGCAAGTCACGGTCGCCGTTCCGAGAGCGGACGCCCGGACGCTACTCGTGGCCGACCGCGGGAAAGTCGTCGTCCGATCCCGCGGGACTCGCCGCGAGTACGAACTGCTCTCGCTGTTCCGCCGGACTGGCAACCGGGTTCGACGGGTGGCGGTTGGAAGCGACGGCGACCTCGACGGCGTCACGCTCGGCGAGGCGGCCGTTCGGGACGCCTACGGCGTGGCGGTCCTCGCGCTTCGTCATTCGTCGGGTGCCGCCGACGAACGGGGTGCGGACCGACGCTGGACGTTCTCGCCGAGGGGTGACGCGACCGTCACGGCCGGCGACGAACTGTTCGTGGTGGGCGATCGTGACGCCCTCGCCCGGTTCGAGGAGGCGATCGCATGACCGCGGCCGCGGCCGTTGGGGTCGTCGACGGCGCGATCCTCGTCGTCGGCCTCGCGGCCCTCTCCGGCGGCGTCGCTACGGGACTCTCCCTGCTGTTTCGCTGGTACGCCGGCCGACGAGCACCCGAGGGCGTCGCCGTCCTGGTCGGTCTCGCCGCGATCGCACTTTCGCTGAACACGACGGCCGCGCTCAGCAGCGCCATCGTCGAACCTGGCGACCTGTTTCACCCGACCACCGCCCTGTTCACCGTCGGCACGTTCGCCGCAGGGACCGTCGCCGCCGACGTCGGAAACCGCATGGGCGACCGGATCGCCGTCACCCTCTTCGGCGGGACGGGTGGCCGAGAACTCTCTGACGTGACCCAGCTCGTCCGGACTGGCGGCCGGGTCATCGACGTCGAACTGCCCGAACACGTCGAGGATATCGACGGCTACGACCCGGTCCCGGACGAGGAGAAAGCGGCCATCGCCGGCACCCGGATGCGGTTCCCCCGCCGGTTGACCGTGGCCGAACTCCAAGACCGACTCGTGGCCCGACTCCGGGAGGATCACGGCATCGGCCGGGTCGACCTCGAACTGACCGCCGAGGGCGAGGTGGAGTACCTGGCGGTCGGGACCCGCATGGCCGGCATTGGACCCACGCTCGGTCCGGGGAGCGTCATCGTGGCGGTCAGGGCTGACCCCGCCTTCGCCGCCTCGCCCGGTGACACCGTGCAGGTGTGGACGAGAGGGGACGGTTCGGGGGCGACCACGTCCCCGGAACCGGAACGCGTCGTCACCGCGGAACTCCGCGGGGCCGTCGAGGACGTCGCGACGCTGGCCGTCGACGCCTTCGAAGCCGATCGTCTCGACCCGATGGAGCGCTACCGCCTCGTCACCCTTCCGCGGGAGCCGTCGGCCGACCGCGAGTTCGCCTCGCTGCTCCGGGCGGCCGACGAGACGATGGACGCTGTCCGGATCGCACCCGACAGCGCACTCGCCGGTATCGCGGTCGGCGCGCTGGACGTGACGGTAGTCGCACTCCGACCGCAGGACGGCCGCGTCGAACCGATCCCGCCACGACATCGCGTCCTCGCGGCCGACGAAACCGTCTACGTCGTCGGCCGGCCGGACGTCCTCCGCCGGTTCGAGGCGGCGGCCGAAGGAAGCGAGAGGGGCTCCGGTGATACCGAGGCGGAAACTACTTCCTGACGGCTTCCCGACGGTCGCACATGGAATGGAAGCTCTTCGCCGACCTCGCCGAGCGCGCCGGCGACAAGCGCATCTCGGTCGACGCCGACCCCGGTGACACCGTCGGCGACGCCCTCGAGGCGTTGCTCGACGACTACCCGGACCTCCGCGAGCGCGTGATGGACGGCGACGAGGTGGCCGACCACATCAACGTCATGCGCAACGGGACGAACGTCTTCGTCCGGGGAAAGGGCCTCGACACCGAACTCGAATCCGGCGACGAACTGGCGCTGTTCCCGCCCGTCAGCGGCGGGTGATCGCAGCCGGTTGCCGGGCGATCACTGCCCCTCGGACCGGTTCGGGTCGTTCGGTCGATTTTCGTCGGGTTCCTCGCCTTCCTCCTCGGTCGGACGCAGCCCGTAGAGTCGCATTCCGAGCCCGTAGAGCGCTTCGAGCGCGAGGTTGACGTACAGGCCGGTCAGGAACGCCAGCCCGGCAGCGGCCCGTCCACCGGCGACGTCCGCGCCGCCGCCCAGGAACGAGCCGAGCAGATAGACGCCGGCCGCGAGTGGGAGCGCCGAGAGGACGCGCATCCCGAGACGCACCAGGTCCCGCCACTCCCGGTTCTCTTTCCGGAGGAGGTTGGAGAACGCGAAGGCCGAGGCCCCGAGGAACGCGTAGAGGAAGACGAAGGGCGGAATCCGAGTCGGCGGGGCGTCTGTTGCGACCTCGAACCAGGCGTCGGAAACGAGTGCGCCGGTAGCAACGGCCACGCCGAGCAGGGTCAAGATCCCGTAGAGGGCCAGGACGACGAGGAGTCGACGGTCGTGGTGCCAGTCCGATTCGGTAGCCATGGCGATGCGTGACGGGCTACCGTCACATCAATCCTTTCCGTCGGCAATCGGTCAGGTGTCAATCGATCTCTCAGGGCCGACGCGGATACTCCCCGGTTAGATCGACTTCTAGGACGAAATCGGGATCCTCGGAGATGCCAGCCCGCACGTAGGCCGCGTCGGAGACGTGACGCGGGGTTTCGGGAATCAGGACGCGGGTTTCGTCCGCCCCGATGTCGGCTGCATCGCGGGCGACGGCCGAGAACAGCGCACGCGCGGCGTGGGCGTCCTCCCAGGCCCCGACGCCGTATTCGGCGTGCCGGGTCGTCTCGCCGTCGTCGTCCTCCCGTTCGTAATCGCGGGTCCGGAAGGCCATGCCGACGGTCCCGCTCTCGTCACGAACCGCGATGAGGGCAGTCTCGTCGGCCGCCCACTCCAGGGTTTCCCGGGCGAGGGTGTCGACCGCCCAGGATTCCGTGGTCGAGATGACCAGCCCCCGGAGGTGATCGCGGGCGTCGCTGCCCGACCAGTAGGTCCAGGCGCTGCCGGGATCCGAGACCACCTCGTAGTCGTCACCGACCGCGGCGTTCGGGTCGGGGTCGGGATTCGCCCACCGGAACGCCGTGGCCGGTTCGAACCCGATGCCGCGGGAGGCCCCGAGGCCGGCCGTGTTCCAGGAGAAGACCATGTTCCGGGCGACGGTCGCGCCGCGTTCGCGCGCCCAGTCGAACATCCCGACGTTGATGGCGACGCTGACGCCCTGGCCGCGGTAGTCTGGGTTCGTCCGCATGCCCTGGCACCACGCCTCGTCCTCGGTCAGGGCGACGACCTGTGCGATGCCCGCCAGTTCGTCGCCGGCGTCGGCGACGAGGGTTTCGGCGTCCGCCTTGTCGATCCAGTCGTGGTAGATGCCCGGGATGTAGTCGCCGCCGTCCCGATCCGCCCAGGTGTTCTCCGTGAACGCGACGACGTCGTCGTAGTCGTCGTGGGTGGCCGGGCGGATTTCGACGTCCACGTCAGCGTAGTCGCCGGGTCGCGTAGCCTCCGTCACGCGACTCACCTCCAGGGCGTCGAGCGATCCTGGATCTCGCCGGCCAGCGGTTCGCCCATCGCGGCCCTCGGATCGTTCCGGTTCGCGAGCACCCACATCAGTTTCACCATCGCCGTCCCGGGTAGCATGTCCTCGCCCTCGATGACGCCCGCGTCGAGCAGGTCGCGGCCGGTGTCGTAGACGCGGTCACAGATCCGCCCCTCGATGCACTGGCTGGTCATCACGACGTGGGTGCCGTCGTCCACGAGGTCGGCGATCCGGTCGATGTCGTCGGTGTGGACGTGCCCGAGACCGGTGCCCTCGATGACGACGCCCGACTTGCCCTCGAGGACGTCGTAGAACGCCTCGTCCATGCCCGGGGCGACCTTCAGGAGTTCGACGTCCGGGTCGAGGTCGGGTTGTAGGTCCAGGTCGGCCTCGCCGCGCTCGGGGTAGTCACGCCGGAACGTGACCTCCTCAGCTGCATAGTCCACCTCGCCCAGCGGTTCGGCCCCGATCGTCTCGAAAGCGTCCCGGCGGGAGGTGTGGTTCTTCCGGACGCGGGTGCCCCGGTGGAGCGCGCAGACGTCGTCGTTCTCGGTGGCGTGCATGGCGACCAGCACCTCGGCGGCGTCGGCCTTCGCGGCCTCGACGGCGCAGACCGCGTTCATCACGTTGTC
>DATFIX010000121.1:0-4391 GCA_035269625.1 Natrialbaceae archaeon | reverse complement strand
GGGGGCCTACCGGTTCGCCGCCGGGAAGGTGGACGAGTTCTATCTGGATTGAGGCGTCACGCGCTCACCCTACGAGGAGTAAGAGGTTGTACGCGGTGGCGAACGTGCCCACGAGCGCCAGCGCCACCGGCGGGAAGTAATACACGGTCCGATCTCGCAACACGGCGAGGCCGTAGAGACTGATCCCAATGGCGGCCAGCAGGACGCCAATCTTCAGCGCGACCAGACCGGTCGTCCCGAAGGCTCCGACGACGGCGGCGACGACGGCGTTCGCCTCGACGACGCCCGGACTGGCCCCGACGATGGTCATGGTCGTGAGGACGTCCCCGGCACCGTAGGTCACGGCGACGAACAGCCACAGGCCGTAGAACTCCGAGCGGTCGAACCACCGTCGGTCGGCGTAGCCCCGGAACATGTCGTCTCCGACGTACTCGGGCGTTGACCGACCGAGCGCATAAATCGTCCGGCCGCGAGTCGCCCGGTCGATCGGACGATTGGACAATCGGACGACTGCCGCGCCGGGGCGACGTTTATCCCGGTCCGGGCAGTATCGATCCCAGGCGGAACGCCATGCCCGGATACGCCACGGCGGTTCGACTGTTGGACGGTGCCACGATCAGGGCGGCGTTCCTGGCACTCCGGCGGGACGTCGGGCCGTTCGACTCGCCCGACGATCCCGACCCCACGCTGGTCGAACTCGTGGAGACGCCGTACGAGACGGTCGACGACGTCGTCGATCGACTCTCCCGACTCGAGGACTGCCTGCGAACCCGGAACGATCGTCGTGCGGTTTTCCTGACGATCTACACCAGAATGACGCGGGCCGTCCGCCGGGGGATCGACCGCGGCCGGTTCGCGGACCCAGACTGGATGCGACGCTACGTGATTTCGTTCGCGGACTACTACCGCCGGGCGTTTCTCGCCTTCGAACGGGGTCATCTAGCGGCCGTCCCCGAACCCTGGCGGATCGCGTTCGGGACCGCCCTGCGCGGCGACGCCCTGGTCGTCCAGGACTCCTTTCTCGGCGTGAACGCCCACATCAACTACGACCTCGCGCTCGCCCTGGCCGACGTCGGCATCGACCCGAACCGGAGCCGGAAGTACGCCGACCACCGGGCCATCGACGGGATCCTGGCCCGCCTCGTGGACGTCCAGCAGGACGTGCTCGCCGAGGCGTACGCCCCGGGCGTGGACGACCTGGACAGGGCGTTCGGGCGACTGGACGAGCGCCTCACACTGCGGTCGATGACCGAGGGGCGCGAGCAGGCCTGGCGGATCGCGGTCGTCCTGACCGACGCGGGGTGGTCGCCGGTACAGTCCTACGCCCGGTGGGTGCTCCGGGCGACCGCCACGGGGGGCGCGTTCGTCGTCCTGAGTCCGGGATTCGATCCCGACCTCGTGCAGGCCCTTCGACGCGTCGAAAGCGAGGATCTGGACCTCGAGACCGTACTCGAGCGCGTGGGGGAGCGCATCGCGGTGGCGGATCTGTTCGAGACGGAGTCGCCCGAGGGGTAGTCGAACCGGCCGCCACTCACAGGAACCGTTCGGGGACGACCTCGACCAGCCACTTTCGCGTCACGGTGTAGGCGACCGAGATCGCGAGCGACACCAGGACGACCGTCCGGATGTGCCCGCCGAAGGTCAGCAAGCCGGGGATCGACAGGAGGCCGGCCGCCACCAGGTCCTCGGGAGCGCCGTCGTAGCGGATCCACTGCTTGGGTCGCACCCACCGTCGCATGGGGTGGACGTACACGCCCTTCTCGGCTTTCCCGAGCCAGGGCCGGCGTTCGAGGCCGCCGCCGAGGACGTCGCTTGCCGAGTGGACCGCGGCCGCGAGGAAGAAGAGGGCGACGGCCACGGTGAGCGCCGTCGGAACGGCGAGGGCGATGCCGACCGTCAGGGTAGCCGGGATCCAGTAGTAGACGGGAAAGTGGAGGGTCTTGCGGTGCTCGGCAAGCATGTCGAGGTCCGGGAAGATCCCACCCGCGAGGCCGCCGATGGCGGCGGGCACCGCGACCTCCGGTGCCACGACGGCAACGGCCGCCGCCATGGTCAGCCCGACGAACGCGTGGGTGGTCCCCATCATTGTGCACCGACAGGTGCGCGACCGGCAAAACCCTGTCGTGGGGACAGGTAGCTCGATCCCTTCGAGTGACCGACGACGCCCGAATTCCGGTCAGGTCCCCCGTCCGCTCCACGACGCCCGGAGTCCGTTCAGGTGCCCTGTCCGGCCCAGGCCGGTTCGATCGGTTCCTCGAGGCGCACCAGCTCCTCGCCGGTCAACTCGATATCGAGTGCGCCCAGGTTCTCCTCCAGTTGCTCGACCGTCTTCGGGCCGATGATCGGCGCGGTGACGACGTCCTTGTGCAGCAGCCAGGAGAGGCTGATCTGGACGGGCGTGGCGTTTTTCTCCTCGGCCAGTTCGCGCACAACATCCAGCACCTCCCACTGGCCCTCGCCGTAGCGCTCGTCGGGCGTCGTCTCGCGCTCGGCCAGGCGGGAGCCCTCCGGCGCGGGTTCACCGCGCTCGTATTTCCCGGTCAGGAACCCGCCCGCCAGCGGGCTCCAGGGGATGACGCCGACCCCCTGGTCGGCACACAGCGGCAGGACGTTCTGCTCCTCGTGGCGCCGGGCCAGGCTGTACTCGGGCTGCATCGAGACGAACCGCTCGAGGTTGTTCACGTCGCTTTCCTTCAGCGCCTTCATGAACTGCCAGGAGTGCATCGTGCTCGCGCCGACGTAGCGGACCTTGCCCTCGTCCACGAGGTGATCGAGCGCGCGCAGGGTCTCCTCGATCGGCGTGTTATCGTCCCAGCGATGGATCTGGTAGAGGTCGACGTAATCGGTCCCCAGGCGGTCGAGGCTCTTCTCGGCCTGTTCGAGGACGTGCTTTCGCGAGAGCCCCTGCCCGTTCGGGCGCTCGTCCATCTCGCCGTAGACCTTCGTCGCGATCACGAGTTCGTCCCGGCGGTCCTCGATGGCCTTGCCGAGGATCTCCTCACTCTCGCCCGACGAGTAGACGTTCGCCGTGTCGAGGAAGTTGATCCCCGCGTCGATCGCCTCGTGAATGACCTCGATCGAGGCCTCGTGGTCCTCGACGCCCCAGGACCCGAAGTTCATACAGCCCAGGCAGAGTCGCGATACTTCGAGACCGGTGTCGCCGAGGGTGGTGTACTCCATCTCGGGTGGCATGCGTCGGCATACGACAGGCCCCGGCTAATAGGTTGGCCAGGGCGAACGTCTCGCCGGTGTCGCGGCCGTCGGGATCGTCGCGAGTCCCGGTGTCGATCCCACCCTACTCCCCTGTCGTGCGCTCCGGCGGGAAGGTCCAGGTCCCCTCGACGCCGTAGATCTCGATGTCGGAGTCCTCCATCGCGGCCCGGACCCTGTCGTACACCTGCACCTGATTGAAGTCCTCGCGGTCGGCCGACACATTGTTGCAATAGGAGTCGGGCCAGTCGTCGCTGCAGACGCCCACGATGTAGGTCACCGCCTCGTAGTACGACTCGAGGTCCTCGTGGAGCGTCGCCGAGACCGTCGGGCGTTTCGGATCCTCGAACCGGTCGGCCCACCGGTCCCGGACGAACCCGTCGATGACGCCCTTCGATTCGGGGTCGCCCAGTTGGACCTGGATCACGTCCCGGGTCGTGCCGTTCCGGCGGCCATTGACGGCCTTCACCTGCACGTAGCCGGTGGCGGTCATCGGCTCGTTGCACCCGGCGACCGCGCCGACAGTACCGGCGGCCAGCGCCGAGAGCATCGCTCGCCTGGAGGGCATATGGGTGCAATTCGATTCGAGAAGCGGAAAAGCGTCACGAAAACGCAAAATCGCTCGTCGGACTCAGCCCTCCAGCGCCGTCTCGTGTAAGTCGATCCACTCGACGCCCCCGGGAGCCGATTCGGCCTCGTGCAACAGCACCGTGCTGATCCGGCCGTTCTCGTCGCCGTCTTCGCGTTGCCACTCCTCGTACCGGAGGAGGGCGTGGTCGTCGAACGTCCGGACGAGTTCGACGTTCCGGATCTCGATGTCGAACGCCCCCGGTTCCTCGCGCCCGTAGGACTCGTGGATCCACTCGAGGACGGCTTCTCGATCGGACCGGTCGCCCGTCGGCGAAATCATCTCGAACTCCGGCGCGAGAGCGCGTTCGAGTCGATCGAATTCCTCGCGATCGGCGGTTCCGTCGTACCACCGGACGAAAAACGAATGAAGGCCCTCGATCTCCCGTCGGCACGTCTCGAAGGTGGGCATGCTCCCCGGTTCGACACCCTCCCCCTTGAACGCGGGGGCCGAAACCGACGGACGCGGGCACCGAAACCCCCGAAAACAGACAGCTTAAGCGTCAGCGAGGCGTATATTGCCTATGGCTAAAGAAACCGCTCGTCGGGATCTC
>DATFIX010000120.1:0-20497 GCA_035269625.1 Natrialbaceae archaeon | reverse complement strand
ACCTCTCGCTGGCCCAGACGGCGCTGTTCGACGCGACCGAAGTGCGCGTCCGGTCCTCGGACCCCAAGGCGCTGGTCTCCGCGGTCAAGCGCCTGCGGTTGATGTACGAGATCCGGCGGACTGACGGCGGTCGGGAGGTCGTGGTCACCGGGCCGGACGCGCTGTTCCGACGGTCCCGACGGTACGGCACCCGGTTCGCCCGCCTCCTCCGGACGGTCGCGACGGCGAACGAGTGGTACCTCGCCGCGACCGTTGACGACCGGGGCACCGAACGAACGCTCGAACTCTCACACGAGGATCCCGTGGGCGTTCCCGGAACCGACCCCGTTGCGGAGATGACCTTCGACAGCGACGTCGAGGCCGACTTCGCTCGCCGGTTCTCGGCGCTCGATCTGGAGTGGGATCTGGTTCGCGAACCCGAACCCCTCGCGGCCGGGTCGCGGGTGATGATCCCGGATTTCGCCTTCGACTGGCCACACGGCGACTTTCGGGTGTTCCTGGAGATCATGGGGTTCTGGACGCCCGAATACGTCGAGAAGAAACTCGGACAGTTGGCGGACGTCGAGGACGTCGAACTGCTCGTCGCGGTAGACGAGAGTCTGGGCGTCGGCGAGGACATCGAAGCCCGCGACCATCGCGCCATTCCCTACACCGGCAGCGTTCGGGTCAAGGACGTTCGCGACGCCCTCCGGCGCTACGAGGCGGACCTGGTGGCCGCGAGCGCCGCCGACCTGCCCGACGAACTCCGCCCCGAGGACGACGTCCTCACGCTGGCAACCCTGGCCGAGCGCCACGGAACCAGCGAGGATGCAATCGAGGACAAGTCGTTCCCAGAGCACGAGGTGGTCGGCCGGACGCTGGTGCGCCCCGTGATTCTCGACGCGGTCGGGGACGAACTCGAAGACGGGATGGACTACGCCGACGCCGAGACGGTGCTTGCCGACCACGGGGTCGACGACGCGAGCGCGCTTCTCTCGCGACTGGGGTATCGCGTGGAATGGGAGGGGCTGGGTGGCGGTCGGCTGGTCGAACGGGACGGCGATTGATTCGGCGAGCTAGGGCGACGACACGTCTCGCTGGCGACCCTTCGGAACCATCGACTGCAGCGAGCCGTAGGTGTAGAGGCCGACGCCGAGCGGTTCGCGTCGCCCGGCGACCTCGTGAGCGGCGATCAGGTAACCCCAGTCGCCGTCCCACTCGAGGTCCTGCTCCTCGCCCGCGGCGAACCGGCGGGCCGCCGCGTCGTCGAGTTCGATCACGTTGCGCGTGGCGTGTCGGCCGAACCGCTGCACCGCGTCGGTCGTGGGTTTCCAGTGCTCCTGGCGAACCCGGAGGAAGGTCATCCCGAGGGCCTCGACGGCCGTGGGATCGTCGGCCTCGCCGGCGTAGGCCCAGACTTTGCCAGCCCCTTTCTCCCAGAAGGTGTGATCCTCGAAGACGGCCGGTTCGATCCCGAATCGATCCGCCCACCACTCCAGCACCGCCTCGCGGGTCGGACGCCCTTCGACCTCGCGATCGGCCTCGCTGGCGGGCAGTCGTTCGAACCGGTGGGGGTCGTTCTCGCGGCCGCCCTGGTCCGTTTCGACGGCGTCGTCCTCGCTCATGCGCCCACCTCCAGTTTCGCGACGAAGAACCCGCCCGTGTCGTTGCGGTGGGGGTAGATCCGGGCCGCCCGCTCGACGCTCGGGTCGAACGTCTCGCCGTCCCACTCGGTCACGCCGGGGGCGTGATCCAGTCCGTCCGGGAGGTCGGGATCGACCACCCGGCAGTCCTCCTCGGTCAGGACGTGATCGAGGACGGCCTCGTTCTCCTCTGGCGCGAAGGTACAGGTCGAGTAGACCACGACCCCGCCCTCGCGGGTGGCCTGGACGGCCCGCCGGAGGATGCCCTTCTGGATGCCCGCGATCGAGGAGATGTAGCCCTCGCTCCAGTCGTCGAGGGCGTCCGGGTTCTTTCGGATCGTCCCCTCGCAGGAACAGGGCGCGTCCACGAGCGCCCGGTCGAACTCGCCGAACGGGAACGGCTTCATCGAGAAGTTGCGGGCGTCGCGGTTCGTGACGACGGCGTTGGTGACGCCCAGGCGCTCGGCGTTGAACCGCAGCCCGGAGAGTCGGCCGAGGTCGTTGTCGTTCGCGACGAGCGTCCCGCGGTCGTCCATGGCGGCCGCGATCTGGGTCGCCTTGCTCCCCGGCGCGGCCGCGGCGTCCCAGACGCGCTCGCCCGGTTGCGGGTCGAGCACCATCGGCGGGATGGCCGAGACCTCTTCCTGGCCGTGCACCCACCCGTGAAAGGACGGCCAGGTGTTGCCTGGCGTGCCGGTGTCGAGGACGAACACGAGATCGGTCCAGTCGGGGCGCTCGTATCCCACGCCCTCGCGATCGAAGGCGTCGGCGACCGTCCCGGGGTCGGCCTTGATCGTGTTGACCCGGACCGCCGCCGGGAGCGGGCGTCGGCAGGCTTCCCGGAACGCCTCGTAGTCGTCGACGATGGGGCGATACCGCTCCAGTGGATCCATTACCCCGCCCTTCCGGGGCGACGGGTTTCCCCTTTTCGAGTCGGCGATCGGTCGTGCGCGGCCCGAGGCCCGTCCGCTCGCGACCCCTGCCCGAACCAGAAGAGATTGAAGGCTGGTTCCCCACCGGGACCGTATGGACGACCGTCGCGCTCCCGACCGGGACCCGACCTCGCGCCGCCGACCCGTCGGCAGGCGGTCCCTCCTCGGGGCCGTTGGCGGCCTCGCTATCGCCGCCCTGGCCGGCTGTACGACCACGGAGAAACCCAAGGGGACGCTCATCGAGGGCGACGGCACCGCCGGCGGTGACGTGGGTGACGGCGGCGCGACTATCGTCCCCGGAACGCCGACGCCGAAGGACGTCTTTTCACTCTCCGATTCGAGTTTCGGGCCCAACGACGACGGCTACATGACCTACGCCGCGACCGTCGAGAACACGAGCGACGAACGGTGGATCGCAACGCTGCACGCGAGATTGCGACTGGACGATCCGGTCACGCCGGAGAGCGACGAGGGATCGGCGACGGTGACGCCGTTGACGCCGGTCGATGCCGATTTGACCCGTCGGATCGACCTCGGTCCTGGCGAGACCCGGGAGGTGTCGATGTCCTTCGAGGTGACCGAAACCGCCTACCTCGAGCGATATCGTTCCGCATCGTTCGGCATCTCCTGGTCGGACCTCTCGAAACCCTGACTACCACGGGCGAGAACGCCCGCCGATCCATCACTGCCGGCCAGTCACCGCCGTCGTCGCGCGACCCGTTCTTCGGCCGTCTCCTCGCTGACGACCTCGTAGAGCAGCGCCCGTCCACCGTCGTCTTTCGGACGCAAGATCCGGCCGAGTCGCTGGGTGAACTCGCGCTCGCTCCCGCTGCCCGAGAGGACGACCGCCACGTTGGCGTCGGGCACGTCGATCCCCTCGTCGAGGACGTTCGACGTGACGACCCGGGAGTAGCGCCCGTCGCGGAACCGGTCGAGGATATCCCGGCGCTCGCTCGTCGCCGTCCGGTGGGTGATCGCCGGGATCAGGAACCGCTCGGCCACGTCGTAGGCCAGGCCGTTGAACGCGGTGAAGACGATGGCCCGATCCTCTGGATGGCGGTCGAGGATCGACTCCAGGGCGTCGATCTTCGCTTCGCTACCCATCATGATCTCCCGGGCGCGCTGCTTGGCGAGCAGGGCTTCCCTGGCCGCAGGATCGTTGCCGGAGCGCTTGACGAGTTCCTGGTAGTCGCTCCCCGAGCGCAACTCGACGTTCGACCGCGCGAGGTAGTCGGTGAACGTCCCCTGGTGCGCCTCGTAGGCCTCGCGCTCTTCGGTCGTGAGCGAGACCTCGATGCGCTTGACGTCGTAGGGCGCCAGGTGCTCGCCCGCGAGTTCGTCGGCTCCCACCGCGTGGACGAGCGGGCCGATCAACTCGGCGATCACTTCGTGGGCACCGTCCGGGCGCCCGAAGGTCGCGGTCAGGCCCATCCGGTCGGGTGCGGCGAGCAACCGGGCGATGTCCCGGTAGCCCTCGCCGCCGAGGTGGTGGACCTCGTCGAACACGACGAACTCGAACGCGTCGCCCACGTCGTCGGCCTTCAGGTACGCCGAGTCGTACGTCGAGACCGTGATGGGTGCCTGCCGCTGTTCGCCGCCGCCGAACTGCCCGATCTCGACGGCGTCGCCGAACTCGATCTCGAGTTCCCGCCGCCACTGTTCGAGCAGGTCGATCGTCGGAACGACGACCAGCGTCGGGACCGCGAGGCGTTCGATCGCCGCGATCGCCACGACCGTCTTCCCGCTCCCGGTCGGCATCTCCAGGACGCCCCGCCGGTCGGCGTCGAACCAGTCGTCGAGCGCTGCACGCTGGTACTCGCGCAGTTCGTAACTCGAATCGAGGCCCTCGATCGCAGGGGCCGAGCAAACGCGATCGTCGCACTCGATGCCCTCCTCCGCCAGCGACGTCCGGATCTCGCGATACCGGAACGCGGGTGCTCGATAGGTCTCCGTTCGGGCGTCGAACGTGACGGTTTCGATGGTCTCGATGGCGTCGATGGTCCGGACGCTTCCGCCTGCTTCGATCCGGATAGTCCCGTCCTCGTACGCGAGCGTGACTGCCACGGGACAACGAAGGCCCGAGCGCAGGATAAACCCTTCCGGTCGTCCGTCGTCGCTCGCCCCGGTGTCCCGACAACCCGCGATCTGAACGCTTTTATTCGCCGACCGGCTTGCTCCTCGTAATGGCTGACAACGAGGGCACGGATTCTTCGGTCGAAACGGAGGCGAGTGGCGACGTCGCCGATTCCGACGCCGACGCGCCCCCCGCCGACGAGCAGGAGTCCCCGGACCCGTCCGCCGCGGCCGGCGACGGGGAGACGGCGCAACCCGGCGTCGACGCGGGACCGACGGCGGAGGTCGTCACCGAACTGGGCGATGACGAGGTCGACGTCGGCGGGGTCGTCGAGGACGAACGCGAGTTGATCGACCGCGTCGCCGAGCACGACGAGGACCTCGGCGACGCCGTCTCGGAACTCGTCGACTGGACGTTCGAATTGCAGGATCGCAACGCCGAACTCGAGGCCGAGATCGAGAGTCTGGAATCCGAGATTGAGGAGCAAGACGACGAAATCGACGACCTGACCGCACGGCTCAAGCGCAAGCAGGCCGACTTCCAGAACTACAAGAAGCGGGCCAAGAAGCGCCAGGACCAGATCAAGGAGCGTGCCACCGAGGACCTCGTCGAGCGACTCGTGGACGTCCGCAACGACCTCGTCCGGGCGATCGAGTCCGACCACGAGGACGTCGAGAGCTTCCGCGAGGGGGTCGAGATGACCCTCCGGGAGTTCGACCGCGTGCTCGACGACGAGGACGTCGAGGAGATCGACCCGGATCCGGGCGACGAGGTCGACCCCCAGCGTCACGAGGTGATGATGCAGGTGGACAGCGCACGCCCCGAGGGTGCCATCCACGACGTCTACGACTCGGGCTACGAGATGGCCGGGAAGGTCCTGCAAGCGGCCCGGGTCACGGTCAGCAACGGCGCCGACCACGATCCGGAGGATGAAGAGCAAGTAGAACCGGAGCCCGACGGGACCTCGGACGACGAATCGGGCGACGGGGCGAGCGACGACGGGCCGGAAGCCGAAGACGAGACTCCTTCCCGGGCGGACGGTTCCGCGTCGACCGCGGACGACGGTTCCGAGACGAACCCGGACGACGAACCCGAGAAAAGCGACGCCGACGAGGCGTCGGCGTAAGGCGACCGTCGAATCCCGGACACAACTCCATTCTCGCCACACGCCACCCCGATATCCTGTCTAGCAAGTTTTAAAGGAGGCAGCGGGCAAGTAAACCGCAAGATGGCGAGCAACAAGATTCTTGGAATCGATCTCGGAACGACGAACAGCGCGTTTGCGGTGATGGAGGGGGGCGACCCAGAAATCATCGTCAACGCGGAGGGCGACCGGACGACGCCCTCGGTGGTAGCGTTCGAGGACGACAACGAGCGACTGGTCGGCAAACCGGCGAAGAACCAGGCGGTGCAGAACCCCGAACGGACGATCCAGTCGATCAAGCGCCACATGGGCGAGGAAGACTATACCGTCGACATCGACGACGAGGAGTACACGCCCGAGCAGATCTCGGCGATGACCCTCCAGAAGATCAAGCGCGACGCCGAGGAGTACCTCGGTGACGAGGTCGAGAAGGCCGTCATCACGGTCCCGGCGTACTTCTCGGACCGCCAGCGCCAGGCCACCAAGGACGCCGGCGAGATCGCCGGCTTCGACGTCGAGCGCATCATCAACGAGCCGACCGCGGCCTCGATGGCCTACGGCATCGACGACGACCAGGACCAGACCGTCCTGGTGTTCGACCTCGGTGGGGGGACCTTCGACGTCTCTATTCTCGACATCGGTGGGGGCGTCTACGAGGTCGTCGCCACCAACGGCGACAACGAACTCGGCGGCGACGACTGGGACCACGCCGTCATCGACTGGCTCGCCGAAACCTTCGAGGACGACCACGGGATCGATCTCCGCGACGACCGGCAGGCGCTCCAGCGCCTGAAGGACGCCGCCGAGGAGGCAAAGATCGAACTCTCCTCGCGCAAGGAGACCGAGATCAACCTCCCCTTCATCACCGCGACCGACGACGGCCCGATCCACCTCGAGGAGTCGCTCACGCGGGCCAAGTTCGAGTCGCTGACGGCCGACCTGCTCGATCGCGTCGAGGAACCGACCGAGATCGCCCTCGAGGACGCCGGCCTCTCGAAGGACGAGATCGACGAGGTCCTGCTCGTCGGCGGATCGACCCGGATGCCCGCCGTTCAGGACAAGGTCGATGAACTCACCGGCAAGGAGCCCAAGAAGAACGTCAACCCCGACGAGGCCGTCGCGCTCGGCGCGGCGATCCAGGGTGGCGTGCTGGGCGGCGAGGTCGACGACATCGTTCTGCTGGACGTCACGCCGCTCTCGCTCGGCGTCGAGGTCAAGGGCGGTCTCTTCGAGCGCCTGATCGACAAGAACACGACGATCCCGACCGAGGAGTCCAAGATCTTCACGACCGCGGCGGCCAACCAGACGTCGGTCCAGATCCGCGTCTTCCAGGGCGAGCGCGAAATCGCCAGCGAGAACGAACTGCTGGGCGAGTTCCAGCTAACGGGCATTCCGCCCGCGCCCGCCGGCACGCCCCAGATCGAGGTCACGTTTAGTATCGACGAGAACGGCATCGTCAACGTTGCCGCCGAGGACAAGGGCTCCGGCAACGAGGAGTCGATCACGATCGAGGGCGGTGCGGGCCTTTCCGACGAGCAGATCGAGCAGATGCAGGAGGAGGCCGAGGAACACGCCGAGGAGGACCAGAAGCGCCGCGAGCGCATCGAGGCGCGCAACGCCGCCGAGTCGACGCTCAACCGCGCGGAGACCCTGCTCGACGAGAACGAGGACGAACTCGACGAGGAACTGATCTCCGAGATCGAGGCGCACATGGACGATCTCGAGGCCGTCGTCGAGGACGAGGACGCCACGAAGGAAGAACTCGAGGACGCCACCGAGGAACTCACCGAGGCCCTCCAGGAGATCGGCAAGCAGATGTACCAGGAGCAGGCCGCTGCCGGCCAGGGCGCCGCGGGCGCCGGCGCTGCGGGTGCCGGTCCCGGTGGCGCTGCTGGTGCGGGCGCCGGTCCGAACCCCGGCCCGGGCGGTGCGGCTGGTGCTGGTGACGACGAGGAGTACGTCGACGCCGACTTCGAGGATGTGGAAGAGGACGGGAACGAGGACGACGAGTAAACCGAACCGGTAACCTCGCCGAATCGGACGAAATCCGCGACCCGTTCTGTTCAAGTATCTCAATCCAGTACCCCTGGGTAAGATGAGCGAGGATTTCTACGACGTTCTCGGCGTGAGCCGGGACGCCTCCGCAGACGAGATCCAGCAGGCGTTCCGGAAGAAGGCCGCCGAGTACCATCCGGACGTGAGCGACGATCCGGACGCCGAGGAGAAGTTCAAGCAGGTCAAGAAGGCCAAGGAGGTCCTGACCGACGAGGAGAAGCGCCAGGCCTACGACCGCCTGGGTCACGACCGGTTCGTACAGGCCGAGAAACACGGCGGGTTCGACCAGGGTGCCGGGACGGCCGGCGCGGGACGCGCCGGCGCGCAGGGCAACCCCTTCGGCGGTGGCGGGCCGTTCGGCGGCGACATGGGGGACATCTTCGAACAGTTCTTCGGCGGTGGAGGGGGTCGCCAGCGGGATCGCCCGCGGAAGGGCCAGGACCTCCGCACCCAACTCGAACTCGACCTGGAGGAAGTCTATCGCGGTGTCGAGAAGGAGGTCACCGTCACGCGCCCGGAGACCTGCCCCGAGTGCGACGGGTCCGGCCATCCCCCGGACGCCGACGTTCGGACATGTTCCGAGTGTAACGGGCGCGGCCAGGTCACGCAGGTCCAGCGCACGCCCTTCGGCCGCGTCCAGCAGACCGGGACCTGCCCGCGTTGCGAGGGCGAGGGCGAACTCTACGAGGAGACGTGTCGGAACTGCAACGGCGACGGGATCGTCCGGGACCGGGCCACGCTCACGGTCGAGATCCCGGCGGGCATCAAGGACGGCCAGACGCTCCGGATGGAGGGCGAGGGCGCGCCCGGCGAGAACCGCGGTCCGAACGGCGACCTCCTGATCGAGGTGTTGGTGCGCGAACCGGAGGACGTCGAACGCGAGGGCGATCACCTCCACTATCGCGTCCCGGTCTCGTTCCCGCAGGCGACCTTCGGCGACACGATCGAGTTCGACCTGTTCGGCGAGTCCTACGAGGTCGAGGTGCCCTCGGGCACCCAGAGCGGCGAGACGATCCGCCTCGACGGCGAGGGGATGCCCAGGCTCCGCCGGCGCCGCAACGGCGACCTCCTCGTCCACGTCCAGGTCGTCACGCCGGATCCGTCCTCGCTCGACGAGGACCAGCGCGAGGCGCTAGAACGGTTCGCGGAGGCTGGCGGGGAGGAGATCGACCTCAACGAGGGCTTCTGGCAGCGCGTCAAGAGTTCGTTCTGATTTTCGCCGTCGCTCAGGCGATGTCCGGTAGGGCGGCCAGCGTTTCGATCTCGTATTCCGGATCGGGGTCGAGATCGTAGTCCGCGCGATGCGGGCGTCGCAGGAAGGCGGCGTCGACGCCGGCGCGGTGGGCGGCCTGCACGTCCGATTCGCTGTCGCCGACGAAGAGGGCGTTCCCGGCGTCGAGGTCCGCGATGGCGCGCTCGAGGTAGTACGGATCCGGCTTCTTTCGCCGGAGGCCATCCAGACCGGGTTCGCGGCCGTATGCCGTCGCAAAGGTGCCGTCGAACTCGACGTAGTCGAGAATGAAGTCGATGGTCATCTGCTGGTTGGCGCTGACGATGCCCTTCGGCTGGTCGAGGCGGTCGAGGACGTCCAGATCGTCGTAGAGGGGCTTTCGTCCGGCCCGGATGGCCTCGCGCTGGACTTCCGAGGAGCGCCGATCTCGCTCGCGCCAGAAGTCGTCGGGGTCGAGGCCGTAGGGCTCACAGACCTCCCGGACGGCATCGACGGTCACGTGGATCGTCATCTCCTCGACGTGGTCGTTGGCAGGAGCCTCGACGTCCAGCGACCGGAAGGTGCGTCGGACCCCTTCCTGGAGGGTCTCGTGATCGGCGGGTTCCACGAGGACGCCGTCCACGTCGAAGACGATGGCGTCGTAGCTCATCGTCCGGTCCCGGAGTGACTGTCGCTTCCGGCCCTCCCTGTGTCCTCGATCCGGTCCTCGTACTTCGCCAGCGCGGTGTCGAGGGCCTCGCCCGCGTCGACGTCGACCTGCTCTGCGAATGCGAGCAGCGCGAACAGGGCGTCGCCGATCTCGTCCTCGGCGACGGCGACCGCGTCGGGGTCGGTCCCGTAGTCGGTCGACTCGTTGATCTCCTTGCCCACCTCGCCGAGTTCCGAGGCGAGGTCCAGCAACCGGTAGGCGGGCGGTGCCTCGAGGTCGTTGTCCGCGACGAAGGCGGCGACGCGGTCCTGGGCGTCCATGGTTGTCGGTACTGTCGGGGCGGACCGGATTACGGTTTCGGAGTCGGCCGACGCGTTCGTTCGGGGTCGATCATCCCGCCGGAACAACACCTATCGTTTCAGCCGGCCAAGCGGTGGTATGGCGACTGAATCGTCCATCGGAGAGTCGTTCCGGGGTATCATCGAGGCGATCCGCGACCACGCTGGCGTCGAAACCGCCTTCGGCGAACCGATCGAACGGGAGGGCCGAACCGTGATCCCCGTCGCGCGAGTCGGGTACGGGTTCGGTGGCGGCTTCGGCGAGGGGGCCGAGGTCGAGGCCGACGAGGCCGGGGACGAACCTGCCGAGGTCGGGGGCTCCGGCGGTGGCGGCGGTGGCGGGGCGATGACGCGACCCCTCGGCGTGATCGAAGTGACGGACCACGAAACGCGGTTCGTCCCGCTGGGCGACCGACGGCGTTCGGTCGCAGTGGCCGCCGTGGCGTTCGTCTTCGGACTGCTGCTCGGCCGGGCTCTTGCACGAGAGAAGTAACGACCCTTTTGGCGGTCCCGGCCGCACGTCGAGACATGGACTCGTTCGCGGACCTCGTCGGTCGGGATCGGCGGGGCGAGGCGATCGCCTGTCGCGTCGGCGCGGACTCGCACGTCTACACCTACGACCGGTTCTGTACGACCGCCTGGAAGACGGCCCACGTCCTCCGGCGACTGGGCGTCCACGAGGAGTCGGTCGTCGGCGTTGTGCCGGCCCAGGACCCGAAAGCATTGCTCGCTGTGCTGGGGACTGGCCTGCTCGGTGCGACGGCGAGACTCGACCCCCCACGCGAGTTCGACGGCCGCGCGCTCGTCGCCCCCGTCCCCGACGTGGGCGATTACGCCCTGCCCCCGGGTGGCCAGCGCGTCGGGTACGGCGGCGATCCGGAGGACCCGACCGTGGCCCACTACGAGGAGCAGGTCTGGGGCGAGAACCCCGTCCTCCCGCCGGAAGCGCCGGGGGGAGACGCCCGGGCGGTGATCGACGCCGACGGAGCGGTGACGCAGGGCGACCTCCTCGCTGCGACCCAGGCTGTCGCGGATCGCGAGGGCATCGACGCGGGGACGACCGTCGCCCTCCGAACGTCCCTCTCGAACGTGCGGGCGCTCTCGGGCGCACTCGTTCCCCTCGTCGTCGGCGGGTCGCTGGTTTTTGAGGGGGATGACGGCCCCGTTGAGACCGACCTCGCGATCGGCGACGGCCCGGAAGAACGAACCGTTTCGATCGAATCGATCACGGTCTGACTGACGTTCCCTACCGCGCGTCCCGGATCCCCTCGAGCGCCTCGGGGTTCTCCATCGAGGAGCGGTCGCCCAGGGACTCGCCGCGGTGGACCGCCTCGATGGCCCGCCGGATGATCTTGCCGGACTGGGTCTTGGGGAACTCGTCGACGAACAGCACCTCGCGCGGGCGGAAGGGTTTGCCGAGTTCCTCGCCGACCTGCTCGCGGAGTTCGTCGCGGAGGGCCTCGGACTCCTCGGCGTCGGGGTCGAGGATGACGTAGGCGACGACCGCCGTGCCGGTGGTGTCGTCCTCGGCACCGACCGCGGCGGCCGCGTTCACCGCCGGATGCTCGATGAGCGCGCCCTCGACTTCGGCGGGGCCGACCTTGCGCCCGGCGACGTTGAGCGCGTCGTCGGCGCGGCCGTGGAGGAACCAGAGCCCGTCCGCGTCGACCTGCGCCCAGTCGCCGTGGTCCCACATGTCGTCCCAGGTTGACCAGTACTCCTCCAGATAGCGCTCGTCGCCCGACCAGAGGGACTTGGTCATCGACGGGCACGAGTCCCGCGCCACGAGGTAGCCGCGTTCGTTGGTGTCCGCGATCGGCTCGCCCTCCCGATCCACCACGTCGACGTCCATCCCGAGTCCGGGGCCACCCAGGGTGCAGGGCTTGAGCGACTGGATCGGCATGGGCATCAGGAAACAGCCACAGATCTCGGTCCCGCCGGAGATGTTGATGATGGGTGCCTCGCCGTTTCCCACCTGCTCGTAGAACCACTGCCAGGACTCGGGGTCCCACGGTTCGCCGGTCGACCCGAGCAGGCGGAGCGAGGAGAGGTCGTGGCCCTCGACCCACTCGTCACCGTGCTTGCGTAACGCGCGAATCGCGGTCGGCGAGACGCCGAACTGGGTGATCCCGTGGCGGTCGATCATCTCCCAGTAGCGGTCGGGCTGGGGATGGTCGGGTGCGCCCTCGTACATGAAGATCGTCCCGCCGAAGTGGTGGTTGCCGATCAGGGTCCAGGGGCCCATCATCCAGCCGATGTCCGACACCCAGAAAAAGCGGTCCGCCGGCTGCTGGTCGAACCCGAAGTGGATCTCCTTGGCGGTCTGGGTCAGGACGCCCGCGTGGGTGTGAACGATCCCTTTCGGCTTCCCGGTCGTCCCCGAGGAGTACAGCAGCATCGACTCCTGATCGGCGGGGAGTTCCGTCGTCTCGTACTCGTCGTCTTGCGTGGCGACGGCCTCGGACCAGGGCTCGTCGCGGTCGTCGTCCCACGGGATCGTCCCGCCTTCGACGTGGCCCAGCCGGTCGTACACGATGGTGTGCTCGACGTGGCCGGCCTCGGCGATGGCCTCGTCGGCAGTTTCCTTGAGCAGGATCTCGCCGCCCCGGCGGTAGAAGCCGTCGCCGGTGAACAGGACCGACGGTTCGGCGTCCGCGATCCGCGTCGCCGTGGCGTCGACGCCGAACCCGGAGAAGATCGGCACCGCGATCGCACCGACCTTGAAGGTGCCATAGAGGATCGAGATGACTTCGGGGACCATCGGCATGTAGAGGCCGACGGTGTCGCCGGTTCCGACGCCGCGCTCCTCGAGGGCGTTGGCGACCTGGTTGGCCTGGCGGTGCAGTTCGTGATAGGTCACCTCGCGAACCCCGCCCGGTTCGCCCTCCCAGATGCAGGCGACCTTGTTGCGGCGCTCCGCGTCCGGTGCGGCGTGGCGGTCGAGGACGTTGTGGGCGATATTGATCGTCCCGCCGACGTACCAGTCGGTGAACTGCGGGCCGTCGCTGTCGTCCCGGACCGCGTCGTAGTCCTCGTAGAACTCGACGTCGAGGTAGTCCGTGATCTCGTTCCAGAACCAGTCCACCCCCGACGCCTCGACGCCCTCGATTTCGGTCGTGGTTCGCTCGATCAGTTCCTCGTAGTCGTCGATCCCGTACCGCTCCATGAACCGGTAGACGTTCGTCGACTCGACGAACTCCCGGTCGGGTTCGTGGACGATCTCGGGAACTTCCGAGAGTGAAACCATGGTCGTCTTTCACATTTGCCAGGGGGGTGAAAAAAGTATCTCGCGATCACGATGTCGCGAACGGGGCCAGATCCGGGCCGGACGAATCTCTTCCGGTTATTCTCCGCCCCCACCGTCCCCGCCCCCGTCGCCACCGCCACCGTCTCCGCCGTCACCGCCGAATCCGCCCCCGAACCCGTCGTCGCCGTCGAAGTCGCCCCCGGCGTGGTGGCCTCGGCCCGAGGAGTCGCCGGTCACCGCGAGGAGTACCCCCAGGACAGCCAGTCCGCCGGCGACGGCGAGACGGTCCGGACTGGCCAGCAGGAACTCCACGACTGCCGCCGGGGTCACCCCGTCGGCCGTGAGGGCCTCGAACGCCGCTTCGTGTTTCCACTGCAGGTACAGCATCATCCCGAACAGTTCCGTCATCCCCACGACGAACACCAACGAGAACAGGAACCCGGCCACCTGGAACGGGAGTGCCAGCAGCCGTCGGATCACGGGTCAGTCCCCCCGAAAGCGTCTCCTCCGCGTCGCCTTTCGATGCAGGTCCCACGAGTGCCCCCTGTGCCGCGCCGCAGCTTACCCACCACGAAGTACATGGAAAGTCTACAAATACTTCTGATACGAAAAGGTCCCGGTAACTGTGCTTTTTGTTATCAATAGACACGAGATTCCGGCGACGCGGACTTCGATCCGCCTTCGACGCGGAACTCCGGTCCGCGTTCCGTCTCTCGCTGGAGTCCAGAGGACGACGGCGAACCTCGAACCTCGCCCCGCCGGGCAATCCTTTTTGTCCGCGGAAGAGTACGGTCCCGTATGTACGTGCGGGACGCGAAGAACAGAGAGGAGGTCTGGTTGCTGGACCACATCGAGGCCATGGGGCTCGACGAGACGGCCTTTCGCTCCCGCGATTACGTCATCGCCATCGACGAGGTGGAAAACGAGAAGGCCGGCTTCGGCCGCATCCGCATCCACAAGGGCGAGGACGACCCCGTCTGCGAGCTCACGAGCATCGGCGTTCTGGAGGGCTGGCGCGGGCAAGGGGTCGGTGCCCACGTCGTCGAGCGCCTGATCGATCACGCGAGCGACGAGGGCTTCGAGCGCGTTTACTCGCTGACGGACGAACCGGCGTATCTGGCGCAGTTCGGCTTCGAGTCGATCGCCGAGGACGCCCTCCCCGAACGGCTCAAGGCGCGACTGGCGACGAAGCGGGAGAACATCGCGCCCGACGCGACGGCGGTCGTCCTCGACGTCGAGGATTTCGAGATGCCGTCGCGGCTTCGCGAACGGTTCAAACACGCGCGTGAGCGCACCGAAGCGGAGGCCGAGGACGCCCAGGAATCGCCCGAGGACTTCGGTATCGATCCGGACTCGGCGACCTACAAGTACGACACCGGTGGCGGTGGCGGGTAAGGCCGGAGACGGCCCCAGTCAGCGCCCCTCGCCGAGTTCCTCCCGATCGTCGAGGAAGCCGGTGCTGAACGCGAGCCAGGTGAGGACGCTGACGAAGAGGATGGGCGGCAGGATGGCGAAGCCCCAGAGCGGGTCCAGCCCGAACTCCAGCAACAGGACGACGTCGATCAGCCCGAGCGACAGGAACGGCAGCGTGGCCAGCGCCGCTCGCCGGCGGTTCTTGCCGTCTCCGGACCCCTCCTCGATCGGGAGTGACGTCGACATCTACGGTCGTGGAAGGCTTCGACAAGGAAAAACGGCGCGGTCGCCGGAATCGTTGCGCTTTCGACGCGGGCCAGTCGGATCTTTCCCCCGTCCAATCTTCTTCGTATTAATGCGTGTCGGAACGGTTCGTCAAAGGTTAAGCCCCCACCGGCACAACTTCCGGACAATGTTCGACCCCGACGACCTCGAGTCAATCCGCTCCGCGAAAGAGGAGTGGGAAGAAGAACACGTCGACCCCGTCGTCGAACGGTTCGGCGAGCGGAAAGACGAGTTCACGACCGACACGAACGGCCACCCGGTCAAGCGGGTGTACACGCCCAACGACGTCTCGGACCTGGATTACGAGGAGGACATCGGCTTCCCGGGTGACGATCCGTACACTCGTGGCGTCTACTCCACGGGCTATCGCGGTCGCCTGTGGACGATGCGCCAGTACGCCGGCTTCGGGACGCCCGAAGAGACCAACGAGCGCTACCAGTACCTGCTCGACCAGGGCCAGACCGGCCTGTCGATGGCGCTGGACCTGCCCACCCAGATGGGCTACGACTCCGACGCCACGATGGCGGCGGGCGAGGTCGGCAAGTCCGGCGTCGCGATCGACACGCTGGACGACATGGAGACCGTCTTCGACGGCATCCCGCTCGACGAGGTCTCGACCTCGATGACGATCAACGCGCCGGCGGCGGTCCTGCTGGCGATGTACATCGCGATCGGCGACAAGCAGGGCGTCGACCGCGAGGAACTCCGGGGGACCATCCAGAACGACATCCTCAAGGAGTACATCGCCCGGAACAACTACATCTACCCGCCCGAGCCGTCGATGCGGCTCATCACGGACATCTTCGAGTTCTGTGCCGACGAGACGCCGAAGTTCAACACGATCTCGATCTCGGGCTATCACATCCGTGAGGCCGGGTCGACGGCGGCCCAGGAGATCGCGTTCACGCTCGCGGACGGGATCGAGTACGTCCAGGCGGCCATCGACGCCGGCCTCGACGTGGACGATTTCGCCCCGCAGCTATCGTTCTTCTTCAACGCCCACAACAACGTCCTCGAGGAGGTCGCCAAGTTCCGCGCGGCCCGCCGCCTGTGGGCGAAGATCATGGAGGAGCGCTTCGACGCCCAGAACCCCAAGTCCATGCAGCTGAAGTTCCACACGCAGACGGCCGGGTCGACGCTGACGGCCCAGCAGCCGATGAACAACGTCGTCCGCGTGGCCTACCAGGCGCTGGCGGCCGTGCTCGGCGGCACCCAGAGCCTGCACACGAACTCCTACGACGAGGCGCTGTCGCTCCCGACCGAGGACAGCGTCCGCGTGGCGCTGCGCACCCAGCAGATCGTCGCCCACGAGTCGGGCGCGGCCGACACGGTCGACCCGCTGGCCGGCAGCTACTACATCGAGAGCCTCACCAACGACATCGAGGAGGAAGCCGCCGAGATCATCGAACAGATCGACGAGCGCGGCGGTGCGGAGGCGGCCGTCGAGGAGCAGTGGACCCAGCGCCAGATCCAGGACGTCGCCTACGACCGCCAGCAGGAGATCGAGGAAGGCGACCGGGTCATCGTCGGCGTCAACGAGTTCCAGATCGAGGAAGAGGAGGTCGACGTCGACATCCAGGAGGTTTCCGAGGACGACGAACGCCGCCAGATCGAGAACCTCGAGGAAGTCAAGGAGTGGCGCGACGACGAGGACGTCGAGGCCGCACTCGAAGCGGTTCGCGACGCCGCCCAGGGCGACGCCAACCTGATGCTCCCGATCGTCGACGCCGTCAAGGCCTACGCCACGATCGGCGAGATCAGCAACGTGCTCCGGGACGAGTTCGGCGAGTACCACCCCGGCAGCGCGATGTGAAGTCGGTCGACGGATAGCTAACCGCGGTTCGTTTTCGGTTCTTTTTCGGATCGTAGCGGGGCGTCCGTCTACCCGCTGTCGCCTCGACTCGCCGTCGCGACGGTTCGTGACCCGTTCCGACTCCGGTGTTCGACGACGACCTCGCTCGGGAGGTCGTGCTCGAAGGCGATCGACGCCTCGTATTCGACTGCACCGATGCACTGCTGGCAGACTCCGTCGCTCGGGGACGTGCCGATAGCGATCGTCAGCTGTTCCGTTTTTTCGTCGACGTTCGCCGTCTCGATCGCGAGCTTTCGACACGGCGTGGCGGTCACGATGCTCCCGTCGACGGTCACCGCTTCGTCGGCGAAGGAAACCGTCGCGCCCGAGGCGTCTTTCGAGGCACAGCCCCGGTCGCTCACCGTCAGGTCGGTCCCGGCGACCTCCGGGCCGGGGCAGGCCATCAGCGTCGTGCGTTCCTCGTAGTCGGCGACGGTATCGGCCCGCACGCCGAACCGGGACCGGGAACCGTTGCAGTCGAACCACTGTCGGCCGACAGTGGCCGACCCGAGCGGGGTGCCCGACGCGCTGACATCCACTTCGTACCGATTCGGGACGTTCAGGCGGAAGAGCACCCAGCCGCCGGCCGGGAACGCGTCGGTGTGGCTGAAGTCAGGGTCGTTCGCTGTCCCGGCGGTGATCGAGACGTTGAGTTCGCGCTCTCGATCGAGTTCGTTCAGGACGGCGACCTCGTGTGGGCGGTTGTTGTCGGGGAAGGACACGCCGTCGCGGGAGCCGATCTCGACGATATCGAACGGCTTCTCGGCGCTCGGATTCCAGGACGATCCGTCGGTCTGGTCCGGCGTGGAGGTTCCGTTCTCGTCACCGGGGGTGTTCGTGCCGTCCTCGTCGTCGCCAGTTTTCGTGTGGGGCGCGTCTTCGTCCGACGGCGAGGTCGTCCCGTCGCCGGTCGTTCGCCTGTCCGCTGGACGGGTGTCCGTGTGGTGATCCGTAGGCGTCTGGCTCGTTGTGTCGGGGTCCGAGGGGGCAGTCGTGTCTCCCCCGCCGCCCGGACTGGCATTCGAGAGACAGCCGGCCAGGGCGGCGCCGAGACCGACCGCGCCGAGCGATCGAAGGAGGGTCCGTCGTTGCATACCCGACGGTCGGATCGCCGGGAAGAAAACCCCTCGCCAGGGTGAAAATCGCGTTTCAGTCGTCGAATCGATGGCCGCGTTCTCAGAGCGCGTCGAGCAGTTCGTCCACGTCCTCTTCGGTGTTGAAGACGTGGATCGAGGCCCGGACCGTCTCGCTGTTCGGGAGCGACCGGATGCGGATGCCTTCCTCGTCGAGGCGTTCGACGGTCTCTTCGGGGTCGTCCACCTCGAACGCGACGAGGCCGGATTCGTAGGCGGGTGGCGAGACGAGGCGGTCCTCGTCGATGCCCGCCTTGAGTCGGTCGGTCAGGTGGGCGACTCGCGACGTGAGCGTGTCGTACCCGACGTCCTCGATGGTTTCGATCCCCGCCGTGAGCCCGGCGTAGGGTGCCGGCGAGAGCGTGCCGATCTCGAAGCGCCTGGCTCCCGGATGGAGTTCGTAGGGATCGGCGTGGCTGTCCTCGACGCTCTTGTACCCGATCAGGGCCGGTTCGAGTTCGTTCGCGAACTGGCGATCGACGTACAGGAAGCCCGCACCCCAGGGACCGAGCAGCCACTTGTGCCCGGCGGCGGCGACGGCGTCGGCGCCCCATTCCTTGACGTCGACCGGGTGCTGGCCGACCGACTGGACCGCGTCGACGATCACGCGTGCGCCCGCGTCGTGCGCGATGTCGACGAGGTCCTCGACGTCGAGACGCGCCCCGGTGGTCCAGCACAGCGAACTGAACGCGACCAGGGTGGCGTCCTCGACGGCGGCCTCGTAGGCCCGGCGGTCCACGTAGTTCTGCCTGGTGTTGACGACCCGGATCTCGACGCCGTGGCGCTCGCGCAGTCGCTGCCAGGGCAGGATGCTCGCGGGGTGCTCGATGTCGGTCCGGACGACGACGTCGTCGCTCGACCAGTCCATCGCGGTGGCGACCCGACTGATTCCGTCGGCCGTGCTCGTCGTGAGCGCGATCTCGTCCTCGCCCGCCCCGACGTGGTCGGCGACGGCGGCGCGCGCGTCGTCGAGGACGTTCCACACCGCGTCGTACATGCCCTCGGCGGCGGGGGACTCGTACTCGTGGTGTTCGAGGGTTTCCTCGATGGTCTCGACGACGCGCCGGGGACTCGGCCCGCTCGCGCCGGTGTTCATGTAGTTCACCCGTTCCAGGGCCGGGATGTCCGCTCGGAGTTCCGCTGGATCCATGCCTCGAAGTGAACGGGCAGCCTCAAAATACTGCGGTCATCGGCGGGCCCTGCCGGGGATGCCGTCGCGGGTTCTCCCCGCGACCGTGGATCGATCGCGACGGCGTGGCGCGGGGTCGCTACTGCTCGCCCGTCGCGACCACGGTCGATTTCCCGTCTTTCCGGTGTTTCACGACGACCTGGCCGGGGAGTTCGTGGTCGAACCGGACGCTGGCCTCGTAGTCGATCGCCCCGATGCACTGGACGCACGTTTCCCCCGTGGATTTCGCGGCGATCACGACCTCGAGCGCGTCGTCGTTCGCGTCGTAGGCTGCCGTCGCCAGCCGAAGTTCGTAGCAGGGGTTCGGCGTGATGAAGGTGCCGTCCACGACGACGGACTCGCCCTCGAAGGCGATGGTGGCGGACGATTCCGTCTCCGAGGCACAGCGGCCCTCCTCGGCCGCGAAGGATTGTTCGGCGATAGCCGGGCCGGGACAGGCGATTTCGGTCGCCAGGAGTTGCGTGTGGACCGTCCAGTCGGCGGTAACGCCCACGAGGTGGGATATCTGGTTGCAGTCGAACGATTCGCGGGCGATCTCGATCGTCTCGAGTGTCGTTCCGTCTCGCAGCAGGTCGACCTGCCAGTCGTCCGGAACCTCCACCGTCAGCGTCAGGAAGCCGTCGCCCGGGAACGTGACGGCCCGATCGAGCACTGTCTCGCCGTTGCGGGTAAGGACGAGCGTCATCTCGCGGGACTCGTCGGCCGCGTTCCAGACCTTCACGTCCTGGGCGCGGTTGTTGTCCGGGAAGACCACGGCCGAGCGGTCGCCGCGTTCGATCCGCGCGAAGGGGTCGTCGCTGCCGGGGTCGAACCGGAAGTCGTCGCCGTTCGGCGGGGTCGTGGTCGGCGGTTCCGTCGTGGGTGGCCGGGTCGTCGGTTCCGGCGTCCCGGTCGTCGTGTCCGGCGCGCCACCGTCGCCGCCGTCGCCGAGACAGCCAGCGAGGGAAGCGGCGCCGAGCGACCCGGCGACGGCACCCAGGAGGGTTCGTCGTTTCATGCCTCCAGTACGTCACGAGGCGATAAATCCGCACCCTTTGGTGAAACCCGGGTTTCACTGACTCGCAAGCACCGGTTCACCAGGGCCGTCATCGACGATCCGCCGGGCTATTTGTACTCCTCCGTCGTAGCCCCGCACATGCACTTCGACCACGCCGGCATCGCCACGGACGACGCCGAATCGCTCGTCGACCTGTACACCGACCTGTTCGACGTCCCGATCGCCCACCACGAGGAGTTCGACGGTATGGACGTCACCTTCCTCGACGTCGAGGAGGGTTACTTCGAGATCATCGAACCCCTGGACGACGAGGGAGCCATCGCGGGCTACCTCGAC
>DATFIX010000119.1:0-2629 GCA_035269625.1 Natrialbaceae archaeon | reverse complement strand
GGACGGCCGGAGCGGACCGCGGCGATTCAGGGATCGTAGTCCGACGCAAGGATCGGCTCGAACCGCGTGTTCGCCTCGGCGCGGTACGTG
Organism: Natrialbaceae archaeon; assembly: GCA_035269625.1. Lineage (GTDB taxonomy): Archaea > Halobacteriota > Halobacteria > Halobacteriales > Natrialbaceae > DATFIX01. The sequence continues at coordinate 2,539 of DATFIX010000119.1, read as the reverse complement.
GTGGCCCCGATGCCGCCCTCCGAGAGCGTCACCGCGGCCCTGACGCCGACTTCCTCGGCCGCGACGGCCAGCGGATCGACGATGGTCGTCAGGCCGATCGTTCCCTCGCCCAGTTCACCCACGTCCTCGAGGGCGATTCGCGTCCAGTTATCCTCGACCGTTTCGAAGGTGAGGTCGGGCCACGGCCCGCCCTCCGGCGAGGCCAGGAACACCCTGGCTGGCGGTTTCACTGAAGCCGGGGGTGCCCGGAGGTCGAATCGAAAGCTATCGACGGTCGTGGCCGGCCCATCAGCCTCGTCGCCGCCGTAGCCATGCGCGACGTACAGTCGGAGCCCGAACGAATCCGTCGATGACTCCGGGTGGGTTCGCTGATCGAGCGATATCACCGCGATCCGGTCGCCGCCCTCCCGGAAGACCAGGTGTTTCTCCCTCCCGTCGTCGTCGAGTCGTTCTTCGGGCCGACCGAGCGTGGTGGTGCCGCCGAGAAGACGGCTACACCCGGCCGTCCCCACGGTCAGGCCGACAGTCCCCGTCGCGAGGAACGCTCGCCGTTTCATGGCCGGATACAACAGGCACACCCCCATCGTCGGTGTCGGAACCTGAAATGCGAGTTTGTGTCATTTAGTGCCGCGCCAATCGTTGACGCGACACCTCGTCCGAGAAGGATACCCTCAAGGGGGGCCGGGCCACAGTGGCACCCGATGGACACCGCACGGGGCGAGACGGTACCGTCGGTGGACGATTCGGTGACGCTCGTCAGTCGGGCCCGCGAGGTGCCCGACGTCTCGTATCGGGCGTTTCTCGAGACGACCGACGGCCCTCGATTTCACTGGGCGGACCGCGACGGGATGGAGATCAGCAGCGGCGGCGCCTGCGTTCGCCTGACGGGGAGTGGCCCGGACCGGTTCGACGACGTGCGACGGGAGGCCGACGCGCTCTTTTCCGGGACGGACGTCGACGCACCGGCGGCCGCGCGGCCCAGGCTATTCGGCGGCCTGTCGTTCTTTCCCGATCACCAACCGGCGGAACCCTGGGCTGGATTCCCTGCCGCAGAGTTCGTTCTGCCACGGGTGCAACTGACGCGGGCGCACGGGTCCACGTGGCTGACGATCAACGCGTGTGCCGAGGGGGCCGATCCGGCCCCCGTCGAGACGGATCTCGACGACGTCGCCGAAAGGGTGGCGGATTTGCCGGCGATGCGTCCGACTGCCGACCCGCCCGTGATCACTGACCGGGATCGGGTCGTCTCGTGGGACGAATACGTCGAAAGCGTCGACCGCGCGACCGACCGTATCCGGTCGGGGGACTTCCGGAAGGTCGTGCTCGCGACGGCACTGGCGGCCGACCTGGCGGAACCCGTGGACGCGACCGAACTGGTCGAACGCCTCCGCCGGACCTATCCCGAGTGCTATCGCTTCCTCGTGCAACCGGACGACGGCGGGGCCTTCTTCGGCGCTCCGCCGGAACGGTTAGTTCGACTCGATGGCCGAACTGCCCGGACCGAGGCGCTCGCGGGGTCCGTGGGGCGGGGCGAGACGCCATCCGAGGACGACGCGCTCGCGTCGTCGCTACTCGAAAGCGAGAAACTCCAGCACGAGCAGGGACTCGTACTGGACGCGATCCGCGAGCAACTCGCGACGTTCGGTGACGTGGATCGCGGCGAGCAAGGTGTCAAAACGCTGGCGACGATCCAGCACCTCCACACCCCCGTGACGGTAGAACTCGACCGGAACGAACACGTGCTGACGCTGGTGGATGCTCTTCACCCGACGCCGGCCGTTGGCGGGATGCCGCCGGCCGATGCGGCCGACGCGATCCGCGAGACGGAACCCTTCCATCGGGGCTGGTACGCCTCGCCAGTCGGCTGGTTCGACGCCGACGGCGACGGGGAGTTCGCCGTCGGCATCCGGTCCGGAGTGGCGGCGGACGATCGGGTGACGCTGTTCGCGGGCAACGGCATCGTCGCCGACAGCGACCCCGAGGCCGAGTGGGACGAAGTGCAACTCAAGTTCAGGCCGATCCTCGACGAACTCCAATGACCGCACCGAACCGCAACACGCTCTGGGCAGCGACGCTGGTGGACGAACTGGCGGCTGGCGGGCTCTCGGCGGTCTGTATCGCGCCGGGGAGTCGATCGACGCCGCTGACCGTCGCCTTCGCCGAGCACGACGACGTCACCGTCTTCTCGCACCTCGACGAACGGTCGGCCGCGTTCTTCGCGCTCGGCCGTGGCCGACGGACCGGCGAACCGACCGCGCTCGTCTGCACGTCGGGCACGGCGGCGGCCAACTTCCACCCGGCCGTGATCGAGGCGAACCAGGCGCGCGTTCCACTGCTGGTGCTGACGGCCGACCGCCCGCCAGAACTGCGGGATTCGGGAGCCAACCAGACCGTCGATCAGGAGAAACTCTACGGCGACGCAGTACGGTGGTATCGCGACCTTCCCGAACCCGAGGCTGCAGGGCGGAAACTTCGGCGACTCCGGACCGACGCGGCGAGAGCGATGGCCGAAGCGAACGGAACCCCCGCCGGTCCCGTC
>DATFIX010000118.1:0-5121 GCA_035269625.1 Natrialbaceae archaeon | reverse complement strand
CGAGCTTTCGGGCCGTTTCCCGGGAGATGCCGTTCCCGGTTTCCTTGATCAGTACCGGCACCGAGAGGTCGGCGGCGACGCGCTCGATGGCGTCGAGACAGCCCCGGGCGTCCACGTCGCCCTCGGGCTGGACGGCCTCCTGGAGGAAGTTCAGGTGGACGGCCATCGCGTCGGCGTCGATCATCTCGACGGCGCGCTCGACCGTTTCGAGGTCGTACTCGACCAGCTGGGCCGCGCCGAGGTTGCCGTAGACGAACGCGGTCGGGGCGGCCTCGCGGACGACCGAGAAGGACTCGACCGTGGACTCGTCCTCCAGGCCGGCGCGCTGGCTCCCGACGCCCATCGCGATTCCGGTCTCCTCGGCGGCCGTCGCCAGCGCCCGGTTGATCTCGGTCGCGTTGGGGTGGCCGCCGGTCATGCTCTCGATGAGGATCGGCGCGTCGAGGTCGTGTCCGAGGAACTCGATCGAGGTGTCGATCTCGTCCCGATGGATCTCGGGGAGGGCCTCGTGGACCAGGTGAACGTCGGCGAACCCGGTACCGGTCGTCTGGACGTCCTCTTCTTCGTTCACGATGCGGATGTGGTCGTCCTTGCGGTCCGAGGTGTGCGAGGGGGGATCGGACGGATCGTCCTCGGGGGTCGACGAATCTGGCACGGGTCGTTATTCCTCCCCGGCCCCGGTCCGGCCGGACTCGGATTCCGTGGCCCCCGACCGCCGACGTACCTCGTGACGGCCGAACCCGTAGCGAAGGCGGTTGGCCAGGCGACGCGAGAACCGGCCCGGTTCGTCGTCGCCGGTCGATCGGCTCCCGAACCGCTCGGCGAGCGCCCCGTAGATCAGCGGGACGGGGACCTCCTGTTCGAGCGCCTCCTGAACGGTCCAGGTGCCGGTCGACCCGCCGGCCACGTGGTCGGCGACGTCGCCGAGGTCGTTCCCCTCCTCGCGGAAGGCCTCCTCGGCGAGTTCGAGCAGCCACGACCGGATGACCGCGCCGTTGTTCCAGGTGCGCGCGACGGCTTCGAGATCCAGGTCGTACCGCCCGTTGTGCAGGAGTTCGAACCCCTCGCCGTAGGCCTGCATGAGGGCGTACTCGACGCCGTTGTGGACCATCTTGACGTAGTGGCCCGACCCGGCCGGCCCCATGCGATCGTGACCGTCCGGCCCGGTCGCGACGGCGTCGAAGACGGGCGTCAGTTCCTCGTAGGCCCATTCGGGACCGCCGATCATCAGCGAGAACCCGAGTTCAGCGCCGGCGGGACCGCCGCTGGTGCCACAGTCGAGGAACGCCGCGTCGGTCGTCTGCGCCCGCCGGACGGAGTTCTCGAAGTTGGAGTTGCCGCCGTCAACGACGACGTCGTCGCCGTCCAGGTGCGGTTCGAGTTCCTCCAGCGTCGCGTCCACGGGGTCGCCGTGGGGAACGACGATCCAGATGCGCTTGTCCTCGCCCAGTTGCGACACCAAGTCGGCGATCGAGTCAGCGGGTTCCGCCCCGGCGTCGGCGGCGGCCGCGACGGCCTCCGCGTCGACGTCGAAGGCGACCACATCGTGGCCCGCGTCCATCGTGCGCTCGGCGACGATTCGTCCCATGCGTCCGAGTCCGATGACGCCCAGTTGCATGCGCGGTAGGTCATCGAGGGGGATTGTAGGGGTTGCGGTGTGCGGGCGCGGTCGGTGTGATAGTGATCGGCGACTGACAGCGAATCAGGGATGCAGGCGCACCCCATCGGGACATCCACCTGTACTCATCGTCCCGCCACGGCCGTCAGGTCGCCTCGACAACCCAGCGAAGCGACCCTCCCTCGGTGATCGTCACTGTGGCGGTCCGGCCACCACCGGCAGCCGGGTTCATTTCGAAGGTCTGTTCGGTATCAGCTTCGGTTGCTACTGTCACCTCGTACCAGCAGTCGCCACCGAGTAGCTCCTCGAATACGCGCCGCTCGTCTCCGGGAATTGATAGCGATCGATCGAGTGCCGTCTCTTTCGTATCGGCAGCTATCGCGACCAGCGCGAGGTCGTGTGCATCGTCATCCTCGTTTACCACGATGAACGTCCCTTGCGGATGCGGGTTATTCTTGAACACGTCCGACTGGATGGTCGACAGGCAGCCGCCGATCGAAACCGCACCGGCAGCGGCGATCACCCCGACTATCTCGCGCCTGGTCGGGGCAATCGACGGATCGTCGTTCGGGGATGGGGAAGCGACGGGCATAATTGCTGGTTGGATGCCGGCCCTGTCTCCGGTTAGAGGTTGTTGTCCGCTCGTTTCTTCCAAGTATCTACCCTGCCGCTGGTACTGACACCAATGGGACCGGCAGATAGCGAGAACGATACCCAACCAGGGATGCCGAGCGGGACCCAGGTGTGACAATACGTCCCGTAGACGTTGTGGTTTCCGGCCTCGGTCTTTTCGTAGTCGATGCTTGCCCATCCCGTGGTGTCAGCCAACTCGTCCTTTTTCCGTGGATCGTCGTACTCGACGATGATCCCCTTTTGGCCGCGCTTCGCGAGCGAGGACTGATCGTCGAAATCCCAAGACCCGTTCACGATTTCCCAGAGGTCTGGATTGAAGGTGATACCGACGGCATCCTTCGGGCCGTCGGTTTCCCACTCGCCTATTTTCTCCAGGTCCCATTGGGCGAGAGAATGGTAGACGTCACCCGCCTTCCGCCAGGAGGTGTGAGAGAACTTCGACTCCGACTTCGTCCACTGGTCCTGTTTACTGATGTCTCCCTTGTGCTCGTCGTGTCCGACCGAGGGCATCCGTCTGCGCTCGACATCGTGTGCAATGTCGTGTTTCTCGAGGAGCCGTCGTGCTTGTCGATGGTTACCATTGTGGAGGAGCCGCTGGACAGCAGTGTGAATCCCGGCGGCCTTCGCGCTGGACTCACTCTTGGCGGCGACTGACCCAACGCCGGCGGCCAGCCCAACGAACGCGGTTCCCACGGTTGTGAGGACTGTGCGTCGATCCGTCGAACGGCTGTTCGTGTCTTCCACCATACACGCCACCGTACCGCCGTTTTCACCGTTACGTCTGCGCCTGTCGCCGGAGATGCTTCCTGTCGGCGGACGACGGTTCCTGTCACAGAGCCCGTTTATCGTTCCCTGTTCCCTGTCGTGGAGTTGCCGAGATCGGTGCATGTGGCGAGGATCAGCGGGCGGTCAGATCGGGGCCGCCATCGAAGGTAATGCGGCTGGCGGCGCGTTGTCGCTCGTGGTAGTTCTCGAGGACCCAGCGACGGAAGTCGGGGTCGTCGGTCTCGATGCAGACATCAACGTTCCCCTTCTCGTCGTACCCACGGACAAATGCGCGATCGGGAGTCACGGCGTACCCTATCGACGGCGTTCCTGCTGCCTCAAAAACCTCCACCGCAGCGGGATCCATCCCGCCGATAGAACCGAGCTCCCGGCGGAGGGCGTCCCGGTCGGCCATGTCGACGACGACCGAGAGTTCGGCATCCTCTCCGTCGAGAACGTGCCGAAAACGGTCGCTCGCAGCGGGCGTCACCACCGGTAGCACAGTCCTGAAAACGTCGACATCAGTCTCGCGAATGCGGCGCGTGTACCAGCGCTCGACCGATCGCGGCCGATCGCTACCCCCGTCCGTTACGATGACGGCGTCCGACAGCCACTCCGGTGCCGGAAGCGGCACGTCCGCAGGCAACCGATCGAACACGGACTGGTGGGCAAGAATAACGCCGAGGTCCGCGATTGCGCTCCCGAAAGTGTCATACACGAGCCAGCCGGTGGTCGTTAGGGAGTACTCTCCGGCTTCGTGCTCAACGAGCCCCCTTTCCGCGAACGCCCGGAGCGTTCGCTGGACAGTCCGACGACTGATCGGGAGCGACCCCGCAAGCCCTGCTGGCGTCGCCGTGTTGTCCGCGAGCGCATCGAAGATTCGACGACGTTCCTCGGAGTGGGAGAGAAAATGCAGAAGGGATCGACCGTCAGCCAGGGCCTGCCGGTCAACGGACTGAGATTCGTCGGCGCTTCGCTCGATCAGTTCCTTTTGGAGGACCATATCATTTATAGATATTTATAGTTGTTAAAAATTACTATTTCCAATAAAATAGCAATCGGACGGGGTCCAAGGGACTCCCGACTCATGTGAATCGCTCCCGTTCGATTCCCTGACCCGGCGTTTCAACAGGGACGTGGTAACGCCGCTCCTGTACTTGCCAGACTGTATGGATAAACAACCAGATCCCGGTGGGTATCGAATCGATATGCCCTAGAACTCGAAGTAGACGAAAAAGCGATGGCCGTTGTCACAGACGTTCTCCCGACGCTTGCTCCGGGGACCCTCCTCGGGCGGCAGTTCGTCGGGGTCGGTGTCGATCCCGCCGATCTCGGCGTCGTAGGGGACCCCCATCGGGGCCTCCACACCACAAACGGGACATTCGACCGTGGTCGGACCCATGGCGTGACGTTTACCCGCACGGTAGAAAACTCTTGAGTGTTTGGGGTATCTCTTTATCTCCCCGGGGTGTCAACGAGAGTACATGGCAGTTTCGACGACACCGGACGCGACCCGTGAGGGGGCGACAACATGATCGAGGGAACGCCGTTGACCGACCGGGACGTGACCATCGTCGGGGCAGGGATGGGCGGTCTCGCCACGGCAGCCTACCTCGCCGACGCCGGCGCCGACGTCACGGTTTACGAGAAGAACGAGGGGATCGGTGGCGTCGCCAGTCGGATTCACGCGGACGGCTTTCACTTCGACGCCGGGCCCTCGTGGTACCTGATGCCGGACGTGTTCGAGCGCTTTTTCGATCACTTCGACCGCTCGCCCGAGGACTACTACGAACTGGAGCGACTGGACCCCCACTATCGGATCTTCTTCAAGAACGGCGACGACCGTTCGCCCGGCGACACGGCAAGCGATCCCGACTACGTCGACATCACGCCCGACCACGAGCAGGTGAAAGCAGTGTTCGAGTCCTTCGAGGAGGGGGCGAGCGAGGCCTTCGAGGACTACCTCGACGAGGCCGAGTACACCTACGACGTCGGGATGGAGCACTTCGTCTACGAGGACCGGCCGCGGTTCCGGGATTACATCGACCGCGACGTGGCCCGCAACGCCGAGGGGATTACCCTGATCGGGTCGATGCAGGACCACG
>DATFIX010000117.1:0-2787 GCA_035269625.1 Natrialbaceae archaeon | reverse complement strand
CCATCGACTTCGCCAGCCGAACCCCCATGCCCTTCCAGAGCACCGCCGTCAGCACCCATCCCACGAACGAGATCTGCCACACGCGGGCGTGAATCTCGGGGAGTCTATCGAGGGCCACGAGCAGGCCGAAACCCAACCCCGGAACGAACAGGACCGGGAGCAACCGCGTGGAGTGGTTGAACGGCTGTGACAGGAAGATCGACGCGAGTTGGCTCATCGGCAGCGCCAGGAACAGGGCGCTCCCGACGACGATCGCGAACTGTTTGATCCGGTCGAAAACGGACGACTCGGGTGAGATGCCGAGCATCTCATCTCAACATCTTAACGTTTCCGGAGCCTTGAAAGCCGTGCATGGCTTTCTATCGCAAGGCCCAAGGACGGGCCGAGGGCGCGGGGCCGAGGCCGTCTCCCGACCCGGAACGCACGGCCGTTACGCGTTCTCGACGTCGAATTCGATCGCCGCACCTTGCCGCGACCACCTTTTGTCTCGCTCGTCGCAAGCCTCCTCGCTCGCAAAAGCTGGACCAAAAAACGATTGCTACACGGCCGTTACGCGCTCTCCACCTCGAACTCGATCGCCGCACCTTGCCCGAAGCCCACACAGAGCGTCGCCAGTCCGAGGCCGCCGCCACGCTTTCGCAGTTCGTGGATCAGCGTCACTGGCAGGCGGGCCCCGGACGCGCCGAGCGGGTGGCCGATGGCGATGGCGCCGCCGTTGACGTTGAAAATCTCGGGGTCGATGCCGAGTTCGTTCCGGGAGTAGACCGTCTGGCTGGCGAAGGCCTCGTTCAACTCCACGAGGTCGTACTCGTCGATGTCGCGATCCGTCTTCTCCAGCAGGCCGCGGGTCGCGGGCACGGGGCCGATCCCCATGATCGTCGGGTCCACGCCGGCGACGTTGTTCGGACCGACCGCGGCCATGATCTCCAGGCCGTGATCCTCGGCGAACTCGCGACTCGTGACGAGGGTGACGGCCGCGCCGTCGGAGATCTGCGAGGCGTTGCCCGGCGTGACCGTCCCGTCGGCCTTGAACACCGTCGGGAGGCCCTGGAGTGCCTCGACCGTCGTGTCGGGGCGGATGCCCTCGTCCTCCTCGACGAGACCATCCTCCGTCTCGACCGGGACGATCTCGTCGTCGAACCGACCGGATTCGGTCGCCTCGGCCGCGCGCTGCTGGCTCCTGGCGGCGTACTCGTCCTGCATCTCGCGGGTGATGTCGAACTCCTCGGCGACCTTCTCGGCGGTCATGCCCATCTGGAGTTCGGCGACGTTGTACTCCTCGTTCATTCGGGGGTGAACGTTCACCGTGTTATCGCCCATCGGGACCTTGCTCATGTTCTCGACGCCGCCCGCGATGATCGCCTCGCGGTTGCCGGCGGCGATGGCGTCGGCCGCGCTGATGATCGCCTGCATCGAGGAGGCACACCAGCGGTTGATCGTCGCAGCTGGCGTCGACTCGCCAAGCTCCGACAGGAGGGCGATGACGCGCGCGAGGTTGTTGCCCTGCTCGCTCCGCTGCTGGGCGACGCCCCACATGAGGTCGTCGATGGCGTCGGCCCCGAGGCCGGTATCCTCGAGGACGTGATCGATCAGCGGAATCGAGAGGTCCTCGCTGCGGACGTCGGCGAAGACGCCGTCCTCTTTCCCCTGTGGCGTTCGGTACGCCCTGACGATGACCGGGTCACCTGGTGACATACCCCCGTCAAACGGACCCACGACCTTAAAATGGCGCTGAACTGGCAATCGTACGGCCCCGAGTTTATCGCCGTCACGTTGACCGATCGGGCGCGACAGCGTGACCCGAACCCGCAAAGCCCTTACGCACCACCGTCTCTCCTTGGGGTATGGCCGGTCGCGAGTCCCCCCTGGATCGCCTCCCCGGCGACCGGGTCAGCCAGGCGGTCGTCCTGATCGCGGTCCTCGCCCTCGGCGCTCGGCTCCTCGGCGTCGGGAGCCGGATCGCCCACCAGGACGAGGCCCGAGTGGCCTTCTGGACGATTCGGTACTTCGAGTCGGGCGTCTTCGAATATCGGCCGATCATCCACGGCCCGTTCCTCCCCATCGTGACCCGGTGGGCGTTCGAGCTACTGGGCCCCTCCGACTTCGCGGCCAGACTGCCGGTCGCCCTCGTCGGGACCCTCCTGCCCGTCTCCGCCCTCCTGTTGCGGGACCGGCTGCGAGACAGCGAGGTGGTGGCGCTCTCGCTGCTGCTCGCGAGCGCGCCGATCCTCCTGTACTACTCGCGGTTTTACCGGAGCGACATCCCGACGGCGGCGTTCGCCTTCGTCGCGTTCGGCGCGTTCGTCCGGGCCTACGACCGGGAGCAGGCCCGGTACCTGTTCCTGGGATCGGCCACCCTCGCGCTCTCGTTCACCGCCAAGGAGAACGCCCTGCTGTATCCCGCCTGCTGGATCGGCGGCACCGTCCTGCTGTTCGATCACCGCCTGTTCGTCGCCCGTCTGCAGGAATCGACGCCGTTCGAGGTCGCCAAGGACTGGATCAAGAACACGCTCGTCGGCCTCTGGCACTGGCTGCCGTACCTCGTCATCGCGGCCGTCATGTTCCTCGCCATCATCGTCGTCTTTTACGCACCCCGCGGTGGCGGGTACACGGCGCGATACGATCACGGCTATCTCGGCCTGTGGACGTCGCTCGAACAGCTTCTCCAGGGCCGACCGGACATGTTCGTCGCGGTGGTCGAGGAGGCGCTCGTGGGGAGCGTGGACAAACTCACCGACCAGTGGATCCGGTCGCCCGAAAACGCCTACATCCCGTTCCTGGAGGACT
>DATFIX010000116.1:0-11618 GCA_035269625.1 Natrialbaceae archaeon | reverse complement strand
TCTGAAGCACCTTCGAGTACACGTCGTTCAACTCGTCCCACCAGTCTTTGAGATCGGGGAGTTCCGACCGGAGGGTGGCCATGGCGGGTGTCTTGCCGTGTTCCTCTTGATACTCGTTGAGGCGGTAGAGCGTGTGGTTGTAGAGTTGCCTACAAATGTCTCGATGGCGGTCCAACTCCTCGCGGTGGGCGTCGGACGGCTTGAGACGGTACTTGTAGGCGTAGTACATGGCTCTCTACTCGCGTTGGTTCTCGACGTACTGTTTCAGCACATCCAGCGACACCTGCCCCGTCGAGATGAGGCAGTACGAGTCGTTCCAGAACGAGTCGCCCCACAGTTCGGTCTTCAGTTCGTCCGCGTACTCGTTGCGGATACGGCGGGCGGTCGCGCCCTTGACCGTATTGATGAACTTCACGAGGTCCGTGGTGGGCTTCGCTCGGAAGAGGATGTGTACGTGGTCGTCCTCGCCGTCGAGGTTCGTCAGTTCGACACCGTAGTTGTCCGTGAACCCGCTGATGACCTCGTGAATGAATTGGGTTCGCTCCTCGGTTAGCACTCCGCGCCGATACTTCGTGGTGAGTATCAGGTGGTAGTGCAGGGAAAACGTCGAGTGCGCTCCCGAGTCGAGGTCGTACTCCATTGGGTTCGGTCAATAGTATGCTATCCTACTGCAAAACATTGCGACTGCGTGGGCCTGTGAGCCTGCTACCGAATCGTGTATGAGAACTGTGCGGCGTTGACGAGACGCTTCGCGTCTCGTTCGCACACCAGAAATCTTCGATTTCTGGGGACGCTGTATCCCCTCCCTGCTCGCGCCTTCCCTTCGGTTGGCGCTCGCTGAGGAAGGGGGCTTAGCGCCTCAATCCAGCTAAACGGGGGCCGGGCGTCCACGTTGGGGCGTTCGACGGAGAATCGCCCGAATTCTCCGGGGGCGTTCCCGGATAGCGATCCTGTGACGTGGCCCCAAGATACAGATACACGACCTGTGAAGGGGACGACAGAGCAATGACTGCGGGCGACGGGGACTCGATCACGATCCTGCACGTCGACGACGATCCCGACTTCACCGACCTGACGGCCGAATTTCTCGAACGGGAGGACGACCGGTTCGAGGTGCGCTCCGAAACCCGCTCGGAGACCGTTCTGGATCGCCTCGAGTCAAGGGACGTGGACTGTGTGGTCTCCGACTACCAGATGCCGGGGATGGACGGGCTGGAGTTGCTGGAGGCCGTCCGCGAGGACCGCCCCGATCTGCCGTTCGTCCTGTTCACCGGGGCGGGGAGCGAGTCGGTCGCGGGCGAGGCCATCTCGGCGGGCGTCACCGATTACATCCAGAAGACCTCCGGCACGGGTCAGTACGAACTCCTGGCCAAGCGGATCCGGGAGGCCGTTTCGCACTCCCGGGCACGGCTGAGTTACGAGGAAGTGTTCGAGAAGTCGGGTTTCGGGATGACCATCCACGACGTGGACACCTACGAACTCGTCGCCGCGAACCGGCGGTATTTCGACCTCCTGGGGTGCGAAGACGAGGAACGGCTCGACCTCTCTCTCGTCGACCTCACGGCGGACGTCGAGGGATACACGCCGACGCGTGCCCGCGAACACCTGGACACGGCGGCTGAATCGGGATCACACACCTTCGAATGGCCGCTGGTGACGAGAGACGGGGAGCAGATCTGGGTGGAAATCACTGCCGAGCGGGCGGAGATCGGCGGCCAGGAGCGGCTCCTCGGAACCGTTCGGGACGTCACCGAGCGCAAGGAGCAGGAACGCCAGCTGTCGACGTTGATCAGCAACCTGCCGGGGATCATGTATCGCTGCGAGAACGAGGAGGGCTGGCCCATGGACATCGTCCGGGGTGACGCCGATGAACTCGTCGGCTATCCGGCCGAACGGATCGAATCCGGCTCGATCAGCTGGGGTGCGGACGTCGTTCACCCGGAGGATCGGGAGACGGTCTGGAAAGGAGTCCAGTCGGCCCTGCAGAACGACGAGCCGTTCACGCTCACCTACCGCGTCCGGACCGCCGACGGCGGCACGCGATGGGTCTGGGAGCAGGGCCGCGCCGTCCGGTCGGCGGCCGGCGAGGTCGAGGGGCTGGAGGGGTTCATCACCGACGTCACCGAGCGCAAGGAGCGCGAGCGAGAACTGGAGACCGAACGCGAATGGAACGAGGCGCTCATCGAAGGCGCGCGGGACGCCATCTTCATCAGCGATCGCGACGCGAACCTCGTCGAAGCCAACGAGGCCGCGACGGAACTGACCGGGTACGACCGCGAGGCGTTGCGATCGATGCGGATTCCCGACCTCCACGAGGCCGAGGATCTCGACGCGTACGAGGAGTATCACGATCGGATCCTCGAGGGCGAGGCGGTGACGACCGAGGCGAAGTTGTTGCGGCCCGACGGCACCAAGGTCGACGTGGAGTTCAGCAATCGTGCGATCGAGGTCGACGGGGAACCCTACATGCACACCGTCGCCCGGGACGTCACCGACCGCAGGGAACACCGGCGAGAACTGGAACGGTACAAACTGGCGATCGAGAGTTCCTTCGACCTCGTCGCGGCGATCGACACCGACCACGATTTCCTGTTCGCGAACGACGCCTACTGCCGGTATCACGACTGTGAGGCCACCGATCTCCCGGGAAAAGGGGTGGCCGACGTCCTGGGACAGGGCGTGTACGAGGACGTCCGTCCAAGGATCGAGACCGCACTCGAAGGGGACCCGGTTCGATACGAGATGAGTCGTGACCATCCCGACGGCGGCGAGCGACATCTCGACATTCGATACGCCTCGATCGAGGACGAGGACGGGACCGTTCGCGGGGCCATCGGGACCATGCGGGACGTCACCGATCGCAAGAAGCGCGAACGGGCGCTGGCCGCACTCCACGACGCGGCGACCGACCTGGAGACGGCCGACTGCGAGGACGAGGTGTACGATACCCTGGTCGACGCGGCCGAGGGAATCCTCGACTTCGATCTCGTCGCTGTCGACGTCGAGGAGAACGGTGCCCTGGTCCAGCGCGCCTGGACGCTGGAACTCGACACGGAGGGCTATTACGAGGAGACATCTCTGGAAGAGGACACGTTCGCCACCCGGGCGTTCAACCGCCAGGAAACTATCTCCGTCGACGACCTCCGGGAGTACGAGATCACGCCCGCCGACCCGGAGTACCGGTCTGCCCTGACCGTCCCGATCGCGGAGATGGGCACCTTCCAAGCCGTGTCACGCGAGGCTGGCGCCTTCGACGAGGCCGATCGGGAACTCGCCGAACTCCTCGTCGGCCACGCCCGCGAGGCCCTCCAGCGTGTCGATCACGAGCGGTCGTTGCGGGAACAGCGGAAACGACTCCGCCACGAAAACGAGCGCCTCGAGGAGTTCGCGAGCGTCGTTTCCCACGATCTCCGCAATCCACTCACGGTCGCTGGTGGCGAACTCGCGGCGGCACGCGAGGAGTGTGAGAGTCCCCACCTCGACGAGATCGCGACGTCGCTCGATCGCATGGAGACGATCGTCGAGGACGTCCTGGCGATGGCCCGCAACGGGTCGATCGTCGAGGAGGCGGATCTCGAAACGGTCGACCTCGCCACGCTGGTCGAGCGATGCTGGCGGACCGTCGAGACGACCGACGCTAGCCTCCGGGTCGAGACCACCGTGACCCTCCCCGCCGATGGCGATCGAGTCAGGCGGGCGGTGGAGAACCTGTTCCGCAACTCGGTCGAACACGGCGGCGACGACGTCACGATCACCGTTGGCGACCTCGACGGAACGGGATTCTACGTGGCCGACGATGGGCCGGGCATCCCGCCTACCGAACGCGAGGACGTGTTCGATCCCGGCCACACGTCGCGCGACAGCGGAACCGGATTCGGACTGGCCATCGTCGAGGAGATCGTCCAGGCTCACGGCTGGTCGATCTCGGTGACGGAAAGCGAGGGCGGTGGCGCGCGGTTCGAGGTTACCGGCGTCGATAATCAGTAGGACCCGGACGCGTCGCCCGTGAAGCGCTGGCCGCCTTTGCTGTCGCCGAGGCGGTCGGCGACGGCTTCCAGGTCGGCGGTCTCCTCGATCTCCTCGAGGAGTTCCTCCCGTCGACGGATCTCTTCCGAACTCGCGCCGTAGGCGCGGACGTACTCGGCGCGGGTGTGTTCGGTGAAGGCGTGACGGAACGCCGGGTAGCCGTCGGGGACGACGGTCCCACAGACCTTGCACTCGTGGCGCTCGTGGCGCGTCGCCTGATGGACGATGAGTTCCTCGACCTGCTCGAAGACGGCGCCGCACCCGTCGATGCCACATTCCCAGGCCATCGTTTCCGCCCACGCGGGGGGAGGGTAAATGTCTGACGACGTTGCCACCGGACGGGGCCGCAATCAGAATTCATAATGTCCCCCGGGCGGAACCTCCGACCGTGACAGCCTCGCCGTTCCGAGTCGACATGCACGTGAAGGTGCTGGACGACGACGTCGTCTCCCTGGCGAAACGCCGGGGAATGGACGCGATCGTGTACGCGCCGCACTTCTCCCGCCTGCCGGAGATCCGCGAGTGTGCGCGACGGTTCTCCGACGAGGACCTGCTCGTGGTTCCGGCCCGGGAGGTCTTCACCGGGAACTGGCGAACCCGCAAACACGTCCTCGCGCTCGGCCTCTCGGAACCGGTGCCCGACTTCATCACCCTGGACGCCGCCTTCGAGGCGTTCAAACGCCAGGACGCGACCGTCCTCGTCCCGCATCCGACTTACCTCTCGATCGGCCTGTCGGCCGTGGACGTCCACCGCTACCGGGACGCGATCGACGCGGTCGAACTGTACAACCCCAAATACCTGCCCTGGCACGGTCCGCGATCCAGGGACGTTCTCGAAACGGTCGATCGCCAGCCGTTCGCCTCCTCGTACGCCCACCTTCCACAGACGGTCGGCATGGCCTGGACCGAGTTCGAGGACCCCATCGAGGACGAGGCCGACCTGATCGACGCCCTCCAGAACGGCGGCGTGGATCGGGCGGTCCGGCGGAGCGGTCCCGACTACCGCCGGCGCAAACTGGCGGAACTCGGCCATCTGGTCTACGAGAATACCTGGGAGAAGGTGGATCGACTGTTCCTCTCGGGGACCGAACCCACCCATCCACGCCACATCGCTTACGACGGTCGGTTCGAGGACGCGAGCGTTTACTGACGGGGATTCCCGGTCCGAACTCAGATGTGCACCGGCAGCCACTGCAGCCACCGGACGACCGTCTCGGGCGGGATGAGCGGGTCGTGCAAAACGAGCCAGTCGAGCAACACGAGACCGGCGCCGTGGGCGACGGCCGACGGGAGGATCGAGTTGGCGTCGTAGTCCACGAGGCCGAACAGGACGTCGGTTGGGCCCGAGAGCAGGAGTTCGATCGGGGGTTTGCTGAAGTGGTGGAACGCGTAGACGACGGGGCTGATGAACGCTGCCTTCGGGCCGATCTCGCGGACGCCGACGCACAGCAGGCCGCGGTAGTAGGTCTCGGTCGCCAGCGCCAGCATGAAGAGTTTGACCGCGTGGGGGACGAAGACGGCCGGTGCCGCCGACGTGGACCACATGGGATAGTACTGGCGGACCGTCGGCAGGGAGGACCCGACCACGTAGAACGGGAGGACGAAGAGCGCGAGGGCGACCGTGTTCCGGATCGCCCGGCGGTCGACCCGCCAACCGAGGTGCCGGTCGTGCAGCGACGCCA
This sequence comes from Natrialbaceae archaeon, assembly GCA_035269625.1. Lineage (GTDB taxonomy): Archaea > Halobacteriota > Halobacteria > Halobacteriales > Natrialbaceae > DATFIX01. The sequence continues at coordinate 5,910 of DATFIX010000116.1, read as the reverse complement.
GGAGCAGGGGAAGGACCGCGAAGAGGAGTCCGTCCCGGAGCAGTCGCTGGTTCAGCCGCGGGTGCACCGTCTCCATCCACAGCACCGTGATGATCGCGCCGGCCAGCAGCGCCCGCTGGACCCACGAGAGACGGTCCAGGAGGCCGCGGGCCAGATCGAGCGGCCCCGGCCAGCGGTGGGCGTCGACGTCGGACACGACCCTATTCCGAGTCTGCGGTCGGGACGGGGCCGTCGCCGATGACGTCCCGGATCTCCTCGACGAACGTCTGCCGGCGATCGAAGTAGGTTCGATCCACCGACTCGAGCACGTCGGCCAGTTCGCGCGGGCCGTCGGGCGTCCGAATCACGGCGTCGCCTTCCTTGTACTCGATGCTGGATACCTCCTGGGGCCAGGTCAGCCGCGAGGCGACCCGGGCAAGGGGTGCCCCCTCGACCGGTTCGCCCGCTCCGAGTTCGACCGCCGGTCCGTCTTCCTCGGCTTCGTCGTCGGTCATGCAGCAAATCTATGTCCGTGACGGCGATTCAACCTTTCGTTTCCGGGAGTGCTGACCGCCGTCGATCGGATCGGGCCCATCGGAGGGACGTTCGGGCGATATTCGAAGGCGTCTGCCGTGCGTCTGACGGACTCTTTTGACGGAGAAGACCGAATACCTGTCTATGACCAGCCTCGCTGAGGTGTACGAAGAGACGAGCGAGGGGCCCGAGTTACAGCGGCTGTACCTCGGCACCGGGCTGTTCGTGGCGGGCGTCGCCCTGTCACTGCTGGCCATCCTCATCGCCTCGACCGGCATCCTGTCCGGGTTCGGCGTCGACGTGTACGGCGCCCGCAAGATCGCGGGCGTGATCGGGGGGGTCGGCGTTCCGGGCGTCCTGATGGGCGTGTTCACGGTGTCTCCGACCAGTCGCCGGATCAAGGCCGCGGCCGCGATCGGCGCGAGCATCTGCGTGCTCGGCGTGACGCTGTTCTGGCACGCGTACCCGACCTACTGGGTCACCGGGCCGGGCGCGAAGGACATGACGCTGCAGGTGGTCGGCATCTACTTCCTCGGCCTCGTCACCGCCGGGTGGTGCCTGTTCTCGGCCGTGGTCAACTTCAAGACGCGCAACGATCCCGGCGGGACGGTGAAAATGGAAGTCACCCGCCAGGGCGAGACCAGGGTCGTCGAGGTGCCCAGGTCCGAGGTTTCGAAGGGCGTCGGCGGCGTCGGCATGTTCGGCGACACGCCGGACGGCGACGTGGAGACCCAGACCAATCGCCCCGATCGCTCCTCGGAACCGTCCCAACCGTCGAGCGCTTCGAGGACCTCGACCGATTCCGGCTTCGGTTCGACCGGTCGTGACACCACGACGAGCGGCACGTTCGGGACGTCGGGGTCGTCGTCCCGGTCCGGCTCGGAACCGGGCGTCGGCCTCCAGTCCAGTCCGACGAGCGACGGCGGGGCGACGACACAGGACATCAGTTCGCCCCTCGACGAGAACGCGGACGCCGAACTGCTCGACGACAGCCCCGACCCCTCGCAGGCCGACACCTACTGCGGCAACTGCGCGCACTTCGATTACATTCGCGATCGGGGCATGCAACCCTACTGCGCCCACCACGACGAGGTCATGGACGACATGGAGGCGTGCGAGACGTGGGCGGCGAACAATTCCGGTTCCCGCGGCCGGTAGGGCATCGGCAACCGACGGACGCCAGCGAGGCTGGTTTTCGCTACGGTTCTTTCAACGAGGCCAGCGTTTCGGCCACGTCGTCCCAGTGACTGGCCTTCCAGAAGTACTGCCCGCAGTCGCGACATCGCCAGAGTCGGTCCGGCAACGGATCGGGGACGTACTCGGGCGGGTCGCGTTCGTCGTCGACCCGTTCCAGGCGACCGTTACACCGGCCGCAATACGTCGGTTCGTCGTCGAGCGCGAGGTCGATGCCGGCGTCGCGCAGTTCGCGGAGCTGGTCTTCGACGTCGAGCGAGCGCAATAGCAACGACGGTTCCGCCCGGGCCGCGAGTCCCTCGTCGCGGGTGACCAGCAGTCGGTCCTCCTCGCGCGCGATCCGGAGCAGTTCGTCGTCGGCCTCGACGTCGCGATCCAGCGAGTAGACGGTGTCGTGGCCGCACATCCGCAGGTAGGGCCGGAGACCACCGCACATGGTGTCGAGCAGGATTCGGGTCATTGGGTTTGAACGGAGTGGCCACCTCCCGGTTCCCTCACTCTTCGACGAACGCGCGAACGTCGTCGATGCTCCCCGCGTTGAGGACGTCGTCCGCCTCGGCCCAGCCCCGGCGAGCGACGTGGACGCCGTAGCGAACGTTCGGGAACTCGTCGGGATGGTGGGCGTCGGTGTTGATCGCGATTCGCGCGCCGGCTTCGACGGCCGACTGGACTGCGCTTCCCCAGAGGTCCAGGCGGTGCGGGTTGGCGTTGATTTCGAGCGCAGTGCCTGCCTCGGCGGCCGCTTCGACGACCGCGTCCACGTCGAAGGTCATCCCTTCGCGACGGTTCAGGAGGCGACCGCTCGGGTGGCCGAGGACGTCGACGTGGGGGTGTTCGACGGCCGCGATCAGGCGCTCGGTGGCGGCGTCGGTCCCCTGGTCGAGCGCGCTGTGGGGCGAGGCCACCACGAGGTCCAGGTCGGCGAGCACGTCGTCAGCGACCGAGATGGCACCCTCGGCGTCGACGTTGGCCTCGACGCCCGCCAGGAGGTCGATGTCGGCGAGGTCGTCGTCCACGGCCCGGATTTCGGCCATCTGCTCGCGGAGTTCGTCGTCCTCCAGGCCGACGCCGCCGACCATGCCGGGGCCGGTCGCGTGATCGGAGACGCAGCAGTAGTCGTGGCCGTACTCGACCGCGCCACGGGCGAGTTCCTCGATCGTGACGTCGCCGTCGGACCACTCGGTGTGAGTGTGGAGGTCGCCGCGAACGTCGCCCTCGACGAGCAGGTCGGGCAACTCGCCGTCTGCGGCCGCCTCGACCTCCCCGCGCTCTTCCCGCATCTCCGGCGGGACCCACGGGAGATCGAGCGCCTCGTACATGCTCTCTTCCGTCTCGCCGCCGATCCGGTCGCCCACCCGCTGGCCGGCGTCGGGGTCCTCGACGGCCGAGACGTCGAACGCGCCGTACTCGTTGAGTTTCACCTCGCGATCGATCGCGTAGTTGCGCAGCGTGATGTTGTGGTCCTTGCTGCCGGTGAAGTACTGGAGGGCGCTCCCGAATTCCGCTGGAACGACCGTCCGGAGGTCGATCCGGACGCCGGCGACGCGGGTGCTCGCCTTGGTCGTGCCGGCCTCGATGACGTCCTCGACGCGGTCCCAGTCGGTGAACGCCTCGACGACGCGTTCGGGCTCCTCGGTCGCGACGAGGACGTCAACGTCGCCGATCGTCGCCCGCCACCGCCGGATCGACCCGGCGACCTCCCAGCGGTCCGCCGCATCCACGTCGGCCAGGTAGGACAGCGCCTCGTCGGCCAGCGGCCGGGCGTCGCCGAGCAACTGGCGCTCGCGGGACTGGCGGGCGAAGTCGATCCCCTCCAGGATGTTTTGCTCGGTCTTCGCCCCGAAGCCCGAGACCTCCTGGATCTCGCCCGCCTCGGCCGCGGCTTCGAGATCGTCGAGCGTCTGGATCCCCAGGGCGTCGTAGAGTTTCCCGACGGTCTTGGGACCGACGCCCTCCACGCGGGTGAGCGCCGCCATCTCGACGGGGAGGTCCGCGCGGAGTTCCTCGAGTTCCTCGATGTCGCCCGTCTCGACGTACTCGACGACTTTCGAGGCGATGGCCTCGCCGACGTGCTCGAGTTCCTCCAGGGCGTCCTGCCCCCCGGCCTCGACGATGTCCTCGACGGGTATCGCCTGCCCGCGGATCGTCTCCGCCGCCCGGCGGTAGGCCCGGGGCTTGAACTCGACGTCCCTGGCTTCGAGCAGGTCGCCCATCTCCTCCAGGCGGTCGGCGACTTCGGCGTTGGTCGTCACGAGTGGCCCCTCCGTTTGTCCCCCTGGTCCCGTCCCAGCGCCTTCTGGAGGAAGGACAGCCAGCGCTTCCGGTCGGCCTGCTCTTTGGCCTCGCTTTCCGCTTCGAGGTCGGTCGGGCCGAGGCTCTCCAGGGCGTTCAGCGCCCGCTCGATCCCGACGATGGACTCGGCCAGGCGTTCGCCCTCTTCATAGGAAATCTCGCCCGACTCGATCCGCTGGCGGCGCTGGAGGCGTTCGCGCCGGAGGTTCTTCTTCGCTCGCTCGACGCGCTCGCGCTCGCCGGGCGGGACCGTCTCGCGGCGCTTGATCTCGAAGACGAACTGCTGGAGGTCGATCTCCTCGCCCTGGACCTCGATCCGGTCGGGGATGTCCGCCCCGACGGTCGCCCCCTCGCGGTCCAGGCGCTCCAGCAGTCGTTTGCGCTCGTGTTCTTTCACGGCCGACATTCCGGCCCGGACGCGCAAAAACGCTAGCCCGTCCCCGCGCAGGACGCTCCCGTTTCCCAAATCCATTTGACGCCCCCGTTCCTACCGGGGCGTGATGGCCAAGTGCGACTATTGTGGCGAGGAGGAGAACATGCCGTACCAGTGTCGGCACTGTGGCGGGCAGTTCTGCGCCGAACACCGGCTTCCCGAGAACCACGACTGTCCGGGGATGAACGAGTGGAACGACCCCAAGGGAGTGTTCGATAGCGGCTTCGACGACACCGTGGACCACCCCGGTCGCGAGTCGTCCGGCGTCCTCGGTCGGTTGGGGATCGGTACCGGCCGGACGGGCTTCCTGGGGTACTTCCGGGGGAACGTGACCTACCTCTTTCTCGCGCTGATGTGGTTGACGTTTCTCGCCCAGGAGTTGATGTGGGCCTTCTACATCGACGTCTCGCGGGCTGGATTCATTCTGACGCCCGAACGATACGAACTCTACAAGACCATCTTCACGCTCCGGGCGAGTCACGTCGAGTACGTCTGGACGTGGTTTACCTCCATCTTCTCCCACGGCGGCTTCGGCCACATCGTCGGCAACAGCATCGTCATCTTCTTCTTCGGCAGACTGGTCGAGGACTACGTCGGGTCGCGCGATTACACGCTCCTGTTCCTCGGGAGTGGCATGCTCGCCGGCCTCGGACAGGTCGCGGTGATCTTCCTGACGGGCGATCCGCTCGGCATCCCGATTCTCGGCGCGAGCGGTGCCGGCCTGGCGATCATGGGTATCCTCACCGTCCTGAACCCGAACCTCCGGGTCTACCTGTACTTCCTGCTTCCCATTCCCATCTGGGTCATCACCGGGTTCTACGCCCTCGTCAGCGTGCTGGGGATCATCGGTCCGGTCGCCGGTGGCGTCGCCAACGGTGCCCACCTCGTCGGCCTCGTCATCGGCCTCGTCTACGGCCGGCGCGTCAAGGACCGACTCCGGGTGCCGAGCCAGTTCCAGTTCGGCGGCGGTCCCGGCGGACCGGGCGGTCCCGGCGGCCCCGGCCGCCGACGGTTCTGATGGATCCCGTTCGTCCCGAATTCGTCCCGGATGCCGCGCTCTCCCGCGAGGAGATGGAAGCCCTCCAGCGCGAGGTCGCGGCCGCGGCCCTTTTCGAGGACGACTTCGCGTTCGATCCCGACCGCGTGCGGACGACGCCGCCCGGCCTCGACGACGCGGGGACGTTCGATTCCGACGCCGATCCCGCCCCGGTCGTCGTCGGCGTCGATCAGGCCTTCCTCGACGAACGGGCCGTCTCGGTCGTCGTTGCTCTCCGGGACGGCGAGGTGATCGACCGCGCCCACGCCGTCGAGCCCCTGGAAATTCCCTACATCCCGGGACTGCTCTCGTTCCGCGAGGGCGGGCCGATCCTGGCGGCCTTTCGAAATCTCTCGGTCGACCCCGACCTCGCGCTGTTCGACGGGTCCGGCCGGATCCACTTCCGCCAGGCCGGGCTGGCGACGCACCTGGGCGTGATCCT
>DATFIX010000115.1:0-2017 GCA_035269625.1 Natrialbaceae archaeon | reverse complement strand
GATCGCCAGGAACCCCTGGATCGTCGACCCGAGGTCGTTGCGGAGGTAGCGAAACGCGATTTCAGGAGTATACCGGACCAGCCCGGACGCGAACGGATCGACCAGGTATCCGGTCGATCCCCCCGCGATGGCGTACGATCCCGCCAGGCCGCCGACCCCGGCGACGACCGAGAGCGCTGCGGTCGTCGTGCGTGCGCTCCGGTCGTCCTGTGCGAAACCCATCATCGTCCTGTCGTCAGGCAGGCCCGGAGAAGTATAACCGTTGTTCACGGATAGTTCGGGTCTCACCTAGAATTGCTTGTCGGCCGACCCGGGGACCGCGACGCCTCAGGCCGAGGTCGCCTCGGCGTCGGTGGGTTCGTCGATCGCGTCCGCCAGCGTTCGGGCGTCCCAATCGACGAACACGGCGGCGAACGCGGCGAGTGCGGCGAAGACGCCCTCGCTTCCGTCCTCGCGGTCGACCGCCGCAGCGAACCCGTCGAGCCAGTCGAGGCCGTCCGCCAGGAACTCGCGCTGGGCACGTCGAAGTCGGTCGACGGTGTCGGCGTCGGGGTCGTCGTTCGCGAGCAGGTCGGCTTCCCGACCGGCCAGGGCGGCCACGAACTCGAACTCGGCGGCGACGTGATCGGGGATCCCGTCACCGCGGTCGGGACTGAAGTCGAAGCGGGCGTGGTGTTCGGAGACGGACACGGCCGGGTCGCCGAACAGTTCGCCCGCCTCGCCTTCCTCGTGATACGTCGAGTCCGACTCGAATTTCTCGCTCGGATCGTCCTCGTGTGCCGAGGCAAAGGGCGGGACGTAGTGGGGTCCCGGTACGACGAACAGGTTGTCGTAGCCGACCGCGAGGGCCTCGGCGTCCACGTCGTCGCGACGGAGCGCCTCGGTGTCGAACTCGCCCGGAAGGAGCCCCTGGAAGCGGGCGAAATCGTCCGCCGCCATCGCCCGCCCGAGGAGGTCGGTATCGCCGTCGAAGGTGGCCGCCAGCAGGGCGTACGTCTGGGCGCGGGCGCGAGCGAATTCGGCGTCGCTACGCGTCCCGCCGTCGCTTCGGGTTGCGGTCGCGGAATCGGTCTCCTTGCGGGTGGCGGTCATGGCTGTTCACTCCGATTTCCGCACGTCGACGTGGGTGTCGAACTGTGCCTGGCTACCGCCGACCTGGTCCGACGGGCCGACGTCGCCCGTGTGCGAATCGAGGGGTGCCAGGTGGTTGATCGCGAACCCGGCGTCCCGACCCTTCGCGTAGCCGGCCTCGTCCTGCATGGGCCGGTCGAACTCGTAGCCGGTGTGACCGTCGCCCTCGTCGGCCGGTTCCTGGACCTCGTCGTCGATCGTCTGCTTCGTCGCGCCGTCGCCGGACCGGCCCCAGCCCCACATGGCACCGACGACGCCCGGTCGGATGCCCTGGGTCACCCGGGCCGTCGCCTCGACGCTACCACGGCCGAAGTCGATTTCGATCACGTCGCCGTTCTCGATGCCGCGGTCGTGGGCGTCGTCGGGATTGATCCAGAGCGGGTTCGTCCCGCGAGTCTCCCGGAGCCACGGCGCGTTGGCCGTCCGTGTCATGCCCATCGTCCGTGGCTTCCAGTTGATCAGGTGCAGCGGCCGGTCCGGTGCCGGGTCCTCGTCGCTGACCACCGGCGTCAGCACGTCCCCGTTGAAGTGGGTGGCATCCTCCAGTTTCGGCAGCGGGTCGAAGGGGTCGCCGTCGTAGGCGTCCTTGCCGACCGGCATGATCTCGTTGAAGAACCACACCTCGCGGTTCAACTGGTACCGGACATGATCGCCGACGTAGGCGTGCGAGGGTTCGTAGTTCTCGGCGTAATCGTAGTCGAACCCGTGCTCGTCGAAGGCTTCCTCGTAGTTCGGGATCGGCTCCTCGAAGCGCCCGCCGCGGTTGAGCACCGTGACGACCTTTCGCCACTCCTCGTCGGTGACGGCGTTCTTCCAGCGGTTCAGGTCGAAGCTGTCGCCCAGGCCCTTCTCGTGGGCACTCTGGAAGACCTCGAGTTCGCGGTCG
>DATFIX010000114.1:0-5231 GCA_035269625.1 Natrialbaceae archaeon | reverse complement strand
CCGCACATGCACTTCGACCACGCCGGCATCGCCACGGACGACGCCGAATCGCTCGTCGACCTCTACACCGACCTCATGGACGTCGAGGTCGCCCATCACGAGGAGTTCGACGGTATGGACGTCACCTTCCTCGACATGGGCGAGGGCTACTTCGAAATCATCGAACCGCTGGGCGACGAGGGTGCCATCGCGAGCTATCTCGACCGGAACGGTCCCGGCCTCCACCACGTTGCGGTCGCGACCGACGACATCGAGGCCGCGCTGGAGTCCGCGCGCGACCACGGCGTCGAACTGATCGACGAGGAGCCCCGTGGCGGGGCATGGGGCCACGAGGTCGCCTTCCTGCACCCGAAGGACACCGGCGGCATCCTGATCGAGTTCGTCGAACACTGAGTCAATCGGGGAACGCCCCGTTTCGCGCCGCTTTCGGCATCGAACGGTGAGCGGTGCGAACGGTCACGAAATCGACGATCAGGTTCCGGCGCTGGTCCCTTCGGTGGGCGAGGGGCGGACGTCCTGGGCCCAGTCGTCGATCCGGGGCCTGATCGTCGCCTCCACGGCACTCGGCGGCGAGGATCGCCAGCGGACGGCCTGCACGTCGCCGTACGGTCGCGGAATGCCTCCGTCGTAGTGCCCCTCGAAGTAGACGCGTAGTTCGTGGAGGGTCGGGGCGCTCGGCCGGTCGAGGAGGGTCGTGCGGATCCGGCGGACCTGGAAGACGTCGTGGATCGAGCACGTCACCCCAGTCGTCTCGTCGACGGCTCTCGCCGCCGCGTCCGTCGGCCGGTCCCCCTCGTCGAGTCGCCCTTCGGGGATGGACCAGACGACCGGCGCGGTCGCGAGTCGCGTCATCAGGACTTCGTCGGCGTCGTTCTCGACGAGGACGCACGCGCTCCCGATCCGGCCGCGCTCCATCGCCTCGCGTTTGCGGCCGAACCCGGCCCGCGAGAGTTCGACGCTCTCGCCGAGCACGTCGAACCGTCCGTATTCGTCCCGGAGTCGTGCGATCGTTCGCTCCACGACCGACCGCGAGTGCTCGGCGAGGCGCATGATGCTGTCCACCGTCCGTCGCCACTTGAACCGGATCGATCGTTCATTGTTCGCCGTTTTCTCAAGGGGTGGCCTCGGGTCTTCAAGCGCCCTTCCCAGGGTTCTCAAGGGGGCCCTTCGGGTAGTTTCAGACAGGGCACGATCCAGCAACGGCGGTCCGTTCGCGGTGCGAACCGGGATCACGCGACGACCTCATGCGCGATTCGGGAAATCGGTCCCTCAACCGAAACTTTCCACGTGGGCGTCCGCCGGGCCGACGCCGACCGATTCGAGTGCGGTCATGGCCGTCTCGACGAAGGTCTGGAATCCGAAGACGTACGGTTCGATCCCCGCGAGGTCGTCCGGCATCGCGGCGTCGAGGTCGTCGTCCGGGCCGAGGACGCGAACGGCCGCGCCCGCGTTCGAGAGCGCGCCCAGGCGGTCCTGGTGGATCGGGATCTCGTCCCGGTAGACGATGGTGACGGCGTGGCCGCGATCGAGCGCGCGCTCTCCGATCCCGAGAGCCGGTCCCACGCCGGGACCGCCCGCCAGCACGAGAACGTCGCCCTCGTCATCGTAGGCGACGTCCCCGAACGGGCCCTCGATCCGGACCGTATCGCCCGCCCGACGATTGGCGAGCCACGGAGAGATGTCCCCGTCGGGATCGACCGCGACCGTGATCTCGAACGTTTCTTCCAGGGTCGGAGATGAGAGGGTGTAATAACGAGCGATCGGGTCGTCCCCGTCTTTCTCGGCGCGCCCGAGAACGCGGACGAACTGTCCCGGCAGTGCCTCGAATTCGTCGGGCGTCTCGAGCTCGAGCGCGACGGCGTCGTCCCCCACCGTACGGACGTCACGAACGCCGACCGCTTGCTCGTCCATACCTTCCGCTAAATCCCTGACAGCGGAAAATTCTTGCGCTCTATCCTTTCGCCGCATGGGAGTTTCAGAAACCTTTTGCACCGTCAGAGCCGACTCTCGGAACACAATGGCCGATGACTTCAACTGGGCAGTCGGTGGGGCCGCCGGCGACGGCATCGACTCCACTGGCAAAATCTTCGCCCAGGCACTGTCGCGGGCAGGGCGCCACGTCTTCACGTCGAAGGACTTCGCGTCCCGGATCCGTGGCGGGTACACCGCGTACAAGATCCGGACGTCGACGGAACAGGTCGGGAGCGTCGTCGACCGGCTCGACATGCTGGTCGCGCTGACACAGCGTGCGATCGACGAGAACGCCGACGAACTCCACGAGGACAGCGTCGTCATCTACGACGGCGAGGACATCGGGGAGGCCGAGATTCCCGGTGACGCAACCGGGGTCGACATCCCCCTGGAGTCGCTGGCGGCGGACGCCGGCGGCGCGATCATGCGCAACGTGGTCGCGATGGGGGCCGCGAGCGAACTCACCGACTTCCCGATCGAGAACCTCGACGAGATCCTGGAGAAGCGCTTCGGCGACAAAGGGTCCAAGATCGTCGAGAACAACAAGACGGCCGCCCGCAAGGGCCAGGAGTACGTCCGCGAGGAGTGCGACGTCGAGATGGGGTACGAACTCGAGTGCACCGACAACGACTACGTCCTCCTGAACGGCAACGAGGCCGTCGGTCTGGGCGCCATCGCCGGCGGGTGCCAGTTCTTCGGTGGCTACCCGATCACGCCGGCCTCGGAGATCATGGAGTACCTGACCGGTCGGATCGAGCAGTTCGGCGGGCACGTCGTCCAGTCCGAGGACGAACTCGCCGCGCTGAACGTCACGCTCGGGGCCGCACGCGCCGGCGCTCGCGCGATGACGGCCACGTCCGGGCCGGGGATCGACCTGATGTCCGAGACGTTCGGCCTGGCGGCCCAGACCGAGACGCCGCTGGTCATCGCGGACGTCCAGCGTGGCAGTCCCTCGACGGGTCTGCCCACGAAGCAGGAACAGGGCGACCTGAACATGGCCCTGTACGGCAGCCACGGCGACATCGACCGGTTCGTCCTCGCGCCGACGTCGGTCGCGGACGCCTTCTGGAAGACCGTCGAGGCGTTCAACCTCGCCGAGAAGTACCAGATCCCGGTGTACGTCCTCACCGACCTCTCGCTGACGGTCACCGAGCGGACCTACCCGCGCGAGACCTTCGACATGGACGACATCGAACTCGACCGCGGCAGGGTCGTCGACGAGGACGACCTCGAGGAGTGGGTCGACGAGGACGGTCACTTCAAGCCCCACGCCGTCACCGAGGACGGCATCAGCCCGCGAGCCTTCCCCGGCACGAAAGGCGGGGCCCACCACACCACCGGCCTGGAGCACGACGAACTCGGGCTCCGGTCCGAGGACGTCGACGAGCGCGTCGAACAGGTCCACAAGCGCGAGCGCAAGACCGAGACCGCGGTCGAGCGCGAGGACTGGGACTACGAGGAGTACGGCGACGCCGACTCGGACGCGCTCGTCATCTCCTGGGGATCCAACGAGGGCGCGATGCTCGAAGCGATGGAGTTCCTCGACGAGGACGACATTTCGGTCCGGTTCATCTCGGTGCCGTACATGTTCCCGCGCCCGGACCTCTCCGAGGAAATCGAGGCCGCGGAGAAGGTCATCGTCGTCGAGTGCAACATCAGCGGGCAGTTCGCCGACCAGCTCGAGCACGACGTCCTCCAGCGGGTCGACCGGGTGAACAAGTACAACGGCGTCCGGTTCAAGGCGGACGAACTGGCGCGTGAAATCAAGGAGACGCTCGAAATGGAGGCCAAAGCATGAGTTCCGACGTTCGATTCACCGACTTCAAATCACACGTTCAGCCGACCTGGTGTCCGGGCTGTGGCGACTTCGGCACGATGAACGGCCTGATGAAGGCCCTCGCCAACACCGGGAAGGACCCCGACGAGACGTTCGTCACGACCGGGATCGGCTGTTCCGGCAAGCTGGCCACCTATCTCGACACCTACTCGTTCCACGGCGTGCACGGTCGCGCCCTGCCGGTCGCCATCGGCACCAAGGTCGCCAACCCGAACCTCACGGTCGTCGCGGCCGGCGGCGACGGCGACGGCTACTCGATCGGTGGCAATCACTTCATCCACGGCGTCCGGCGGAACGTCGACATGACCTACATGGTCATGGACAACCGCATCTACGGCCTCACCAAGGGCCAGGCCTCGCCCACCTCGCGCGAGGAACTGGAGACCGGCACCACGCCTCACGGCCAGGAACAGCCGCCGGTCAACCCCCTCGCGCTCGCGCTGGCGGCGGACGCGACGTTCATCGCCCAGTCGTTTGCCTCCGACGCCCAGCGCCACACCGAGATCATGGAAAAGGCCATCGAGCACGACGGGTTCGGCTACGTCAACGTCCTCTCGCCGTGTGTCACGTTCAACGACCTCGACACCTACGACTACTACGAGGACGCCATCGTCGACCTCGAGGACACCGACCACGACCCGGCCGACGTGAAGCAGGCCGAGGAGAAGATCCTCGACCCCGATCACGAGTATCTCGGCGTTCTCTATCAGGACACCGATCGGACGTCCTACCTGGACCGCTACGGCCTCGAATCCAGCATGGCCGAGGTCCCCGAGACCGCGCCCGAGGGCGCACAGGAACTCGTCGACGAGTTCTACTGATCGCGGTCGCGGAACCCTCGGTTCGGACTGATCGATTCACGTCCGACGTGGGACCGTAACAGATCGAGTTTCGAACGAGCTTTTTCGGGCTTGCGCTAGATTCAGTCCGGAGCAGTACAAATATTCCAAAATAACCGTCCAACAGTCCGTTCGGTCCCGATCGTTCATCGAGATCCGGGACTCGCAATCAGCGCGCTTCCCCGGCGCTGGAAACGACCTAGGTTGGAAATAATCAGGAAATTTCCCCTATACTTTCGATATCAGTTTCACCTCGGGTCGTGACCGGTGGTGCTGATTTCGAAATCCCTGTCTCGCCCGCCCCCGAGCGATCACCGGTCCGGTTCGTCGGGGAGTCGGCCTCCAACGATGCGGTCGTCGCCGTCGGTGCCGGGATCACAGTCATCATGGGTCCGACCGACGGCGCCGCCACGTCGCCGGTGATCGCGATCACGTCGTCGCCGGCCGGGTCGTCGATCCCGACGTACACCGTCGCGTTCAGGATCGCCGGCGAGGCCGTAATCGGAGAGCCGGCGTCGTAGCGCCAGTACTGGGTCCCGGTGGTGGCGTCGTAGGCGTAGATGGCTCCGTCCGTGCTCGTGACC
>DATFIX010000113.1:0-2593 GCA_035269625.1 Natrialbaceae archaeon | reverse complement strand
GCGTCGAACAGCGCCGTCTGGGCCAACGAGAGGTCGTACTGTTGGAGCAACTCGTCCGGCCCCCACCGCGGGTCGAAGTCGGCCAGCACCTGGCGCTCCTCGAGGTCGGCGTACAGCGAATCCGCGACGGCGTCGGGGGTGGGGTCCCCCGACAGCTCCTCCGCCGCCCGCTCCAGCGCCCGGTCGCGGTCGGTTCCCGTCACGACGCCGACCGTCTCGGCCGCCCGAAACGCCGCTCGCCGGGCCCGCTCCGGGTCCACCGGGGCCCGCGTCTCGAAGGTCGCCTCGCGTTCGAGGAGTTTCGCGAACCCCCGGACGAGTTTGTAGTCCGGCGCGTCGGCCTCCAGGTCCGCCAGCGCCGCGTCCAGCGTCTCGCGACGCTCGCCGACGTGCCCCTGGAAAGTCCCAATGACCCGCGCCGCCAGCGGACGGTGCTCCCGGGTCGCGAACTGCGGACGATAGCCGCCACCGCGACGCGACACCCGGAGCAGGTCCTTCGTCAGCACGTGTGCATCTGGGGTACCGAGCGACAAAAGGCCCCCGTCGGTGCCGTCCATAGGAATGCCGGAAAATCTCGTGGCGAAAGATAACGATTAACAGGCAAGAATTAACCTCGCGGCCGTTGCGTTTTCGAGTATGGCGACTTTCTCAGACCGCGTCGAACGCGTGTCGATCAGTGGCATTCGAGAGGTGTTCGAGGCGACCAGCGAGGACGACATCAACCTGGGCATCGGGCAACCGGACTTCCCCTCGCCCGACCACGTTCACGAGGCGGCCGCCGAGGCCATCCAGGCCGGCAAGGCCGACGCCTACACGTCGAACAAGGGGATCCTCCCGCTCCGGGAGGCCATCGCCGAGAAACACGCCCGGGATCACGACCTCGAGATCGATCCCGAGCACGTCATCGCCACGGCGGGCGGCAGCGAGGCCCTCCACCTGGCGCTGGAGGCCCACGTCAACCAGGGCGAGGAAGTCATCATGCCCGACCCCGGCTTCGTCGCCTACCAGAACCTGACCCACGTCGCCGGCGGCGAGCCCAAACCCGTCGCGCTCCGGGACGACCTCACGATGGACCCCGCCGCCGTCGAGGAGGCGATCACCGACGACACCGCCGCGTTCATCGTCAACAGCCCAGGCAACCCGACCGGTGCGGTCCAGTCCACGGATGACATGCGCGAGTTCGCCCGCATCGCCGACGAGCACGACGTCCTCTGCATCAGCGACGAGGTGTACGAGCAGATCGTCTTCGAGGGCGAACACCGCTCGCCCATGGAGTTCGCCGAGTCCGACAACGTCGTGCTGGTCAACGCTACCTCCAAGACCTACTCGATGACCGGGTGGCGACTCGGCTGGATCACCGGGTCGAACCGCCGGATCGAGCGCATGCTCAAGGTCCACCAGTACGTCCAGGCCTGCGCGAGCGCGCCGGCCCAGTACGCCGCCGAGGCCGCCCTGACCGGACCCCAGGACCCCGTCGACGAGATGGTGGCCGCCTTCGAGGAGCGCCGGAACGTCCTGCTCGACGGCCTGGAGGACATCGGCCTCGAAACGCCGACCCCGAAGGGCGCGTTCTACGTCATGCCGAAAGTCCCCGAGGGCTTCGTCGACCGTGCGATCGAGAACGGCGTCGCCATCGTCCCCGGCGAAGCCTTCGGCGAGCACGGCGAAGGGTACGCCCGCATCTCCTACGCCGCGGACATCGAGGACATCAAGGAAGCGCTGGAGATCCTCGGCCGGACCTACGCCGAGATGCAGTGACCTGACTGCCTCGTTTCACCCCCGCAACAGGTTCATCACCTCGTCGGCTACGCCGGATTCGACGGCCACGAGGTAGCGTTCGCCGGGTTCCAGCACCGTGTCCGGGCCGCCGATGCGGTCGCCGCCGGCCTCGACGATGATCAGGCTGCCTCGCGGGAGCGCCACGTCCTGCAGCGTTTTGCCGGCCGCCGGGGCGTCCTCGGCGATCTCGATTTCGACGATTTCGAGGTCGCCCGCCACCGCCTCGATCGTGCGGACGCCACCACCCTCGATCTCGTTGGTCGCCGCGCGAGCGCCCAGTTGCTCGGGAAACACCAGCGCGTCGACGTACTCCGCGTAGAGTTCGTCCGGTTCTTCCGAAACCCGCATCACGGTTCGGATGTCGGCCATGCGCTGGGCAGCCATGCAGGTCGCGAAGTTCGTCGTCTCGTCGTTCGTCAGCGCCGCGATCACGTCACAGCGGTCCGGCTGTGCCTGCCTGAGGATCTCCGGGCGCGAGGCGTCGCCCTGGATGACGGTCCCGACGTACTCGTCGCTGAGGCGGTCGCCCCGCGACTCGCTCTCCTCGATCAGGACGACGTCGTGACCGCGGTCGTCGAGCAGTGCAGCCGTTCTGAGGCCGACGGTACCGCCGCCGGCGACGATGACGCGAAGGTTCGTGGGTGTCATGGCTCAGTCCTCTCCTGGGTCGATGGTGACTTCGGGTTCCTCGATGTCTTCCGGCGTCGGGCCGGGCTCCTCGGGTAACGGTTCCTCCCCCCGCCGTTGGGAGAGCAACCAGTAGATCGCCACGCCGATCGCCAGCCAGGCGATCGCCACCAGCCACGTCTGCGGC
>DATFIX010000112.1:0-5596 GCA_035269625.1 Natrialbaceae archaeon | reverse complement strand
GCCGATGAAGGTCCGGCCGTAGCGCTACGCCTCGTCGCCTGCGGCTCGTCGCTCGCGCCACTCCCGTCGAAGCAACCCGTACCACAGCGTATCGTAGTACTCGCCGCGGTACCACGACGCCTCGCGAAGACGACCCTCCTGCTCGAACCCCAGCGACTCGAGCAGCGCTGCCGACCCCTCGTTGAAACTCCCGCACCGGGCGCTCACTCGCCGGAGGTTCAGGTCCTCGAAGGCGTACTCGACCATCGTCTCGGCGGCGTCGGAGCCGTAGCCCTGGCCGTGGAATTCGGGCGCGAGATAGTACGCGAGTTCCGCGTCGCGCGACCGGGCAGTCTCGTCAGGACCGTACTGGGATCGCGTCAGCGAGACGACCCCCATGGGCTCCTCGTCGTCGCAGATCAGGCAGTGAACGTCACCCTCCGACGAGACGACGTCCTCGAAGAACTCCGACGCGAGTTCGTCGTTCATCGGTTCCGCACCCATCGCGGGCCGCCACACCTCGGGATCGTTCATCGTTCGCTGGACGAATTCCATGTCCTCCTGTTCGACCGACCGGAGGGTCACCTCGTCACCCTCCAGAAAGACGGGTCCGGGCATAGTTCACGGTCCCAAGGCTTCCGGTAAATCTCTTCTCCATCCCCGGTTCCCGGTAACGTGCCGCTCACCCAAACGGCTGCGCCCCGTTATGTCGAATTCGATAGAACGAGCGCTCGTTCAGGTGGATATTTCACGCCGCCTGCCCAAACACGAGCTATGTCAGCAGATACCGCAGACTCGACCGACGGCGTTCCGGAGATGAAACACCTGCTCCGGGTGAACCTCACCGAGGAAACCGTCGAAACCGAGACGGTCCCGAAGGAGTGGCGCGACCGGTTCCTCTCGGGCAAGGGCCTGGCGGCCGCCTACATGCTCGAAGAACTCGACCCGGGCGTCGACCCGCTCTCGCCCGAGAACGAGTTGTTCTTCATGTTCGGGCCGATGTCGGCCGTCGCGCCGGGGACCTCCCGCTACGCCGCCGTGACGAAGTCGCCGCTGACTGGGGCGTTCGTGGACTCCTACTCCGGCGGGCACTTCCCGGCGCGGTGTCGGTTCGCGCTGCCCTCCTATCTCGGGATCGTCTTCGAGGGGAAAGCCGACCATCCGGTCTACCTCGACGTCGACGGCGACGAGGTGACCATCGAGGATGCGAGTGGCCTCTGGGGTCTGCGAACCGACGAAACCGCCCGCGAGTTCCCCGACAAGCACACGAAGGTCGCGGCGATCGGTCCCGCCGGCGAGAACGGCGTCCGGTTCGCGACCATCTCCAGCGACGAGGGCACCCACCACGCCGGCCGTGGCGGCGTCGGCGCGGTCATGGGCTCGAAGAACCTCAAGGCGGTCGTCGCCCGCGCGGACGAACCGATCGGGTCGCCCGACCAGAACCTGACCGTCGAACACACCAAGCGCCTCGGCTCCGGCGACGGCGTGGCGTGGGCCCGCGAGGGCGGCACCCAGAACATCGTCGACTGGACGAGCGAGGTCGGCGCGATCCCGAACCGCCACTGGACGCGTGGCACGCCGATGGACCAGGACGCCATCAACATCGACGCCTTCGAACCGGGCCACGTCGACACCGACTCCTGTTATTCCTGCCCGGTCGCCTGCGGCCACGTCGTCCAGTTCGAGGGGTCGGGCGTCGAGGGTGCCTTCCCGGACGCCCAGGTCGGCTGGGGGCCCGAGTACGAGACCATCGGCATGATGGGCTCGAACACCAGCATCGAGGACGTCACCGGCATCACCGAACTGGCCAACCACGCCGACACGCTCGGGATGGACACCATCTCACTGGGCAACGTCGTTTCCTTCACGATGGAACTGGCGGAGAAGGGCCTGATCGACCACGACATCGAGTTCGGCGACGCCGAAAGCGCGGTCGACCTGGTCGAGAACATCGCCCACCGCGAGGGCGTCGGCGAGGACCTCGCGCTCGGCGTGGCCGAGGCCGCCGAGAAACTCGCCGACGGCGACCCGGACGCACGCGAGGCCGCGATCGAGGTCAAGGGCATGGAGCCGCCGGCCTATGACCCCCGTGCCTCCTACAGCATGGGCCTGGCCTACGCCACATCCGACCGGGGTGCCTGCCACCAGCGCGCGTTCCCGATCGGGTCGGACGCGCTGGGCAGCGCTCGCGACCCGCGGGACACCGAGGGCCACGCCGAGGCCGTCGTCGAGGAGCAAAACGAGGGCGCGCTCCTCTTTAGCATGGTAACCTGTGACTTCACCGGCTACGACTACGAGCGCTCCGCCGAGTGGCTGAACGCCCTCGGGTACGACCTCGACGTGGACGACCTGGAAACCGTCGGCGAACGGGCCTACAACATGACCCGCCTGTTCAACGTCCGCGAGGGCTTCGATCGCGACGACGATTCGCTCCCCGAGCGCATGACCAAACCGCTCCAGGCCGGGGGTCCCGCCGACGGCAGTCGTCTCACCCGGGAGGACTTCGAGACGATGCTCGAGGAGTACTACGACCTGCGCGACTGGACCGAGGACGGCCGCCCGTCCGAGAAGAAACTCGAAGAACTCGACATCGCCGAGTTCGCGGCCGACTGATCGCGTTCCGTTTCTCTCCGTCCGTTTTCCCGTTCCAGGTCGCCCCAGTGCGGGAATGCGTTCCAAAATAATTTGAAACCGATACGGCTTTATCCGAAGCCGTTCTAGATTTATTTGGAATGGCTCCACCGATCGACCTCCTCGTGTCGGTGCTGCGCGCCGGGATCGACGAGACCCTGTCGTACCTGACGCTGCACGTCCTGACGTGCCTGGTGCCGGCGTTTTTCATCGCGGGCGGCATCTCGGCGCTGCTCTCGGACCGGTTCGTGACGAAGTACCTGGGCGCCGACGCGAAGAAGCTCCACGCCTACACCATCGCGTCGGTTTCGGGCGTTGCCCTGGCGGTGTGTAGCTGTACGATCCTGCCGATGTTCGCGGGTCTGTACAAGAAGGGCGCGGGGATCGGTCCGGCGACGGCCTTCCTGTTCTCCGGGCCGGCGATCAACGTGCTGGCCATCGTGTTCACGGCCGGCGTCCTCGGGCTTCCGCTCGGGGGCGCAAGAGCGTTCTTCGCCGTGGCGATGGCCGGCGCCATTGGGCTGACGATGGCGTTCGTGTTCGGTGAAAGCGACGACTCCGACAGCCCCGAGGGCTCGAAGGCGGTGACCGACGGCGGCACGACTACGGCCGCGACGGTAACCGAGGCCGAACACCCCGGGTGGGTGACGGCGACGTTCTTCGGGAGCATGGTCGCGATCCTGCTGATCGCCGCCTCCGGGCTTATCCCGCTGCCAGTCAAGGTGGGCCTTCTCGTCCCCCTGTTCGGAGTCCTGGGTTACCTGCTGTGGGCTCACTTCGAGCGCCGGGAGATCGACCAGTGGCTGGAGGAGACGTGGTTTTTCACCCGGTCGATCTTCCCGCTGTTGCTCGTCGGCACGTTCGTCATCGGCGTCATCGGCGCCGTTGCGGCGCTCGCGCAAGGGATGGCCCCGCTCGAACAGGTGACGACGAGCAGCGGCGAGACGTTCGCCGCCCACCAGGTCGCACCCGGCCTGTTGACCAGGGGCATCTTCGGCGAGACGACCCTGCTGTCGGCCGGTCTCGCGTCTGTCGTCGGCGCGGTGCTGTACATGCCAACCCTGCTGGAAGTCCCGATCGTGGGCTCCCTGTTCGGCTACACGCAGGGCATGATGGACGCCGGCCCCGCGCTGGCGCTCCTGCTCGCCGGCCCCTCCCTGTCGCTCCCGAACATGATGGTCATCTGGCGGACGATCGGCACCAAGCGCACGGCGCTGTACGTCAGTCTGGTGGCGGTCGCCGCCACCCTGGCCGGCCTCCTGTGGGGGACGCTGGTGTGACAACGTCGAGCATCGACCTGCAAACGACAACGAAACGAATCCAACACGACCCATGAACATCGAAGTCATCGGCCCTGGGTGCCCCAGGTGCAAGAAGACGGCAAAGCGCGTGAAACAAGCTCTCGACCAACTCGGCGACGGTCTCGACGCCGAGGTGTCGAAGGTCGAGGACCAGACCGAGATCATCGAGCGCGGCGTGATGCACACGCCCGCCGTCACGATCGACGGCGAGATCGCCGTCGAGGGCGAGGTGCCGACGGTGGACCAGTTGGTCGACGCCTTCCAGTCGGCGTGACGGTCCGCCGCCAAGCTTGCGGACTCACGGGGGTTGATTTGCGTCCGGCCCGTAGACAACCCAGACCCGCATGAGCCCAGAAGCGAGCGAATTCCGGGTCGACCCGGAGACGATGGCGGACCTCGAGGCGATCGTCGAGCGGGCCGACCCCGACCCGTCGCTGGAGATCTTCAAGGCCCTCGCCGATCCGCGGCGCATCCTCATCATGCGCCTGCTCGGCGAGTCCGAACTCTGCGTGTGCGACCTCGTGGCCCTCTTCGAGGTGAAGTACTCGAAACTCTCCTATCACCTCCAGGTGCTCAAGGAGGCCGGCCTCGTGACCGCCGACCGCGAGGGGAATTACGTGACCTACGCGCCGACCGACCGCGGCGGCGAGGTCATCGAGATCGTTCGGGACCTCTGTTGTTGACGCGCCGGCCGACGAGCACAATCGAAACCGTCGATACCGGCCGATGTGGCCGGGCCTGCAAGGTTTAGAAGGCCGTCGACCCACTCACTGTCCATGGACGTGGAACTCGACACCGTCCCGCTCGGTCGCACCGGCACGACAGTCAGCGAACTCGCGCTCGGCACCTGGCGCTTCGGCCGCGAGAACGCCGACGGCGAACTGGAAATCGGCGAGGATCGCGCCTACGAACTGCTCGACGCCTACGAGGACGCCGGCGGGTTCTACATCGACACCGCCGACATCTACGGCGGCGGCAAGTCCGAGCGCTGGATCGGCAACTGGCTGGCCGACCGCGACCGCGAGGACTTCGTGATCGCGAGCAAGATCTACTGGCCGGCCCGCGAGGACGACCCGAACGGTCGCGGCCTCTCGCGCAAGCACCTTCGACGCCAGATCGACCGGATTTTGGAGCGCCTGGGCACCGACTACGTGGACCTGCTGTACATCCACCGCTGGGACGACGACACGCCCGCCCGCGAGTTCATGCGCACCCTGGACGAGTTCGTCCGCGACGGGAAGGTCAACTACCTCGGTGCTTCCACGCTCGCGCCCAACGCCTGGAAGGTCGCCAAGGCAAACGAGATCGCCCGCCAGGAGGGCTACGAGCCGTTCAAAGTCGCCCAGCCCCGGTACAACCTGGTCGATCGCGAGATCGAGGGCAACTACGTCGACATGTGCACCGACTACGGGATCGGCATCTGCCCGTGGAGCCCACTGGGTCAGGGCTTCCTGACCGGCAAGTACGAGCGCGACGGCGAGGTCCCCGAGGACTCGACGGCTGCCACCGAGCGCTTCCGCGAGAACTACCTCACCGACGAGAACTTCGACGTGCTCGACGTCCTCCAGGAAGTCGCCGACGAGGTCGACGCTACGCCCGCGAAGGTCGCGCTGGCCTGGCTCCAGCACCACCCGCAGGTGACCGCCCCGCTGATCGGCGCGCGGACCGTCGAGCAACTCGAGGAG
>DATFIX010000111.1:0-7616 GCA_035269625.1 Natrialbaceae archaeon | reverse complement strand
TTGATCACGGGCGGGAACGAGAACAGGCCGATGTCGTCGTAGATGGCCGGGTAGGTCTCGTATTCGCGGACGAGATCGGCGTACGTCTTGCCGATGTGGTGCTCGGAGAGGACCTGCTCGGGCGTCATATCCGCGTCGCCTTCGAGGGGGACGAACCGGTCGCCGTCCGGTTCGATTCCGGTGTAGCGGATCGACTTGTTCCCGGCGCCCTCGACCGTGTCTTCGATCGTCTCGCCCTTGAGCATCGCGAGGTCGTGGATGCCGATGGCACCCTTCGCCCGCTTGCGGCCCATCGTGGCGTGGAGTTTCTCCTGGAGCTGGATGAGCGAGTCGAGGACCCCCTCGTCGAGGTCCACGCCCCGGATCACCGCCCCGGTGACGTACGGGCGCTCCGGCGGGACGTCCTCGACCTCGATGGTCCAGGTCGGATCGTTGGCGTTCGGGACGTAGACGCCCCGGTCGTCGCCGTACTGGTAGCGCAAGGATCGGGCGATGCCCTCGACCGAGAGCCGATCGAGGCGATCCGGTTCGAGTTCGAGTTTCGCGTCGCCGTCCTCGGACTCGCCCTCGTATTCCAGGCCGAGGTCGAACAGGTCGCGTTCGAGTTCGTCGTCGGATTTCTCGTCGTGGCCGGTCAACTGCCGGAGTTCGTCGTAGTCGACGTCGACGACGGGCATCAGTGAAGCACCTCCGTCTCCCGCAGCAGTTCGAGGTCACACAGCGTCCCGTGGACGTCCCGGATGTCCTCGAAGCCGTAGATCAGCATGAGCAGGCGCTCGAGCGAGAGCCCCCAGGCCATCACGTCGGCCTCGACCTCCAGGGGGTCCAGCACCTCGTCCCGGAACATCCCGCTGTTGCCGATTTCGACCAGTTCGCCGGTCTCCGGATGGGTGCCGAACAGCTCGAAACTCGGCTCCGTGTAGGGGTTGTAGGTGGGTTTGTACTCCAGGTCGGTGATGCCGAACTGGCGGTAGAACTCCTCGAAGGTGCCCATCAGGTCCCGCACCGAGAGGTCCTCGGCCAGCACCCACCCTTCGATCTGGAAGAACTCCAGGAGGTGGGTCGGATCGAGGGTGTCGTTGCGGTAGACCTTCTCGACGCTGAAGTAGCGCTTGGGCGGTTCGAGGTCCGCGTCGGCGTCCCCCGAGAGATAGCGCATCGACAGCGAGGTGGTGTGCCCCCGCAGGGCGATCGACCGGGCGAAATCGAGGTCCCAGGGCGAGTGATAGCCCTCGCCGTCCTCGCCGACGCCGTTGCGGTGGGCGTCCTCCACGCGCGCCACCAGGTCCTCGGGGAGGTCCTTGATCTTGTCCGGTCGTTCCAGCGCGAACCGGTCCCATTGCGTGCGCGCGGGGTGGTCCTGTGGCATGAACAGGCAGTCGTTGATCCAGAAGTCGGCGTCGGCGTGGGGGCCTCGCATCTCCTTGAAGCCCATGCCGACGAGAACGTCCTTGACGCGCTCGGCGGTCTGGCGCAGGATGTGGACCGTCCCGCCGTGGGTCTCGGCCGCGTCGGCCTCGACGTTGTAGTCGGCGAACTCCACGTCCGCCCACTCGCCGCTCGTGAGCAGTTCGGGGGTGAGACGGTCGACGGTCTCGGCGACCTCGACGCCCTCGAGCATCATCGCGTCGACGCCGTCGTCGGTGAGCGTGACCGAGCGAGTCGTTCGTTCCGAGAGTTCGATCAGGCCGCGGCGTTCGAGTTGGTCGAGAACGTCGTCCGCCAGGGTCGCCGGGACCTCTTCGCGGTCGGCCAGGAGGGCCGCCAGCGCGTCGGCCTCGGCGTCGGCGTCGGGATCGGCGTCCGGGTCGGCGGTGATCTCGCCGCTCTCGATCGAGCCGTAGCCCTTCCGGGCGTAGTTCGAGAGGGCGATGTCGACCGCGGGGCCGTCCAGTCCCGAGGCACCGATGACCCGGCCCATCGAGACCGGTTCGTCGGCCGCCCCGGCGTCGAGCGCGGCCCGGTAGAGGCGGACCTCCGGGAGGCCGTCCTCGACGTACTCGGCCCCTTCGTCGGTGAGCGAGGCGTGGGTCTCGGTCCGTTCCTCGACCGCGAGCAGGCCCTCGTCCGCGAGTTCGAAGGCCGCCCCGGTGACGGTTTCCGGTTTGTGGCCGGTTTCCTCGGCGAGCTGTTCGATCGTCTTGGGGTCGCTCGCGCTCGCTGCCTCGAGCACGGCGACCTGTGCGTCCGGGAGTTTCATTCGCTTGTTCCGTTGTCGCGTGGGGTACTCAGTTGACTGTTCCGGATGGCGACGGGGCAGAAGCCCCACGAGCGCGGTTTCGGCCGCCGTTCGCCGGCGAGTTCCCGGCGGGATCCACCACGCTCAGGTCGCGAAGAAGAAGCCGAACCCCGCGAACGTCTGCCGTAGCTGACCGACGACACCTCCGCTCTGGCGGGATTCGGATGCCATGTGCGCCATTCGCCGACGGTCGATCAAAAGCCTTCCGGAGGTATGGGCCACCGGTGAGCCGGCAACCGCCGCTGCCGGGGCAACGTTGACACGCCACCGCATCGAAATGGTGGGCATGGTCCGCGTACTCTCGAGCGGGGACGTCGCCGCCGTGTTGAAACTGGACGAACTCCTCCCGGTCATCGAGGACGCGTTCCGCAAACAGGGACGGGGCGAGGTGGAACGGCCGGAACGGCCCCATTATCCGATCGGCACGGGACTCGAGAGCGACGAGCCCCTGGGGACGGGGCTGGCGATGCCGGCGTACGTCCACGGCGAGGAAACCTTCGCGACGAAACTCGTGTCGGTCCACGAGGGCAACGTCGACCGGGACGTCCCGACGATCAACGCCCAGGTGGTCGTCGCCGACGCCGCCACGGGCCAACCGCTCGCGTTCGTGGAGGGCAACCGGATCACCGGTGCGAGAACCGGGTGTATCGGCGGGCTGGCTGCCCGCGAGATGGCGTCCCGGCCGGTCCGCCTCGGGTTGCTGGGGGCCGGAACCCAGGCGCGCTGGCAGGCCCGCGCCATCGCGACCGCGACCGATCTCGAACGCGTCCGGATCTACGCGCCCGACGAGACCCGCGTCGAGTGCGCCGAGGACCTCTCGGCGGAGTTCGATGCGGTCGAGGTCGCCGCCGTCACGTCCCCCGAGGAGGCCATCGAGGACGCGAACGTCGTCGTGACGGCGACCACCAGCCCGAAACCGGTCTTCCCGGGCGACCAACTCGAACCCGGTACCCTCGTCGTCGGCATCGGGGCATACACGGCCGAGATGCAGGAGATCGATCCCACGACGTTCGATCGGGCTGCCCGGATTTTCGCCGACGTGCCCGAGGAAGTAGCCGAGATCGGCGACGTCCGCGAAGCGGGACTCGACGTGGACGACCTGCTCCCCTTTTCGTCGGTGTTCGAGGGCGAGGCCGGGCGTGGCGACGCCGACGAGATCATCGTCGTCGAGAGCGTCGGGTCGGCCGTGATGGACGCCGCGACCGCCGGCCTGGTCTACGAGAAGGCAGTCGAAGAAGACGTGGGGACGACGTTGCAGTTCTGAATTGCGGTTTTCAGTTGCTTCCCCCGTCCTCGGTAGGCAGGTATTTGCAGTCGTAGCTGTCGTCGTCCGATTCCAGAAACGATATCGTTCCACCGTCGGTGATGATCGCCGTTGCCGCGACCGCACCCGCGTCGGTGGGTGAGATCGTCGTCAGATCAAAGGTGCTCCAATCACCACCGTCGACCCGGACTCGAAAGACGAACGCCCCCCGAGGCGAATCGAAGTCTTCGGCCGTAACAACGGATATCCAACCGTCTTCCCTGTATGGCGCCAGCGTCTTGGCCGTCTCGTATCGAACCTCGTCCCCGTCGAGGATCTGGATTCGAACGTCGTGAGCGCTCGACTTCACCAGGTTTTCGACGCCCGCCTTACAGAGAAACACTGCATCTCTACTGTCAGGGGACTCGTTCCGACTAAACTGACAACCGACAAGCGGGACCAGCATTCCGACCGCACTGCCCCGGAGGAGTGAACGTCGTGAAGACGAGGCCATAGTCCTACATCCTGCCCACAAATACTTCAATTCCTCACTTAAAATATAATTATAAATTTGAATTATATTATAATTAAATTTTCTTAGAGGACTATTATTTATATACTGTAGCGAATCATATAATTATATGGGTGAAAATACCCCGGGATCGGCTGTATCGCGACGGAGTTTCTGCAGGTCTGCACTTGCGGGCCTTGGAATCAGTACTGTGTCCGGAATGAGTCGAGCCGATGGGGAACCGACCGGTAGTCCTGCCCCATTCGGAGAACAAATCGGCCACGATCCAATCGTGGATACGTGGCGAGGCACCGACTACGTTCGGCCGATGATGTATCGATTTAAAGGACACCACACCAGCCGTGCCGACAAATTCGATTCCTTCTACTCGAACGACCTTGACAAGTGGTTCCATCGTATTTCTGTGACCGCCCGATCCGAGTTCGGGCGATGGAACCCGGACTGGGAAGCCGAAGACGAGGCGGGGTTCGCCCCTTATCTCACGGCTCAAGGCGTTGACTTGACGTTTGCGAACGCGAATACGCTCACTCCAAGCCCGGGGAACATGGACGATGGGTACTATTTCGGAACGTCGCGGCCATTAGACGACAATGCGAACACCCTCGACGAGCCGAACGATGACAAACTCATCGAAATCTTGAAATTCGCGCTCGGCCAAGCTCCTGCAATTGGGGACTCGATAAGCTACGCTTCTCTAGCCCACAACCTGTTCGTGGACAAACGAAGTCATGCTGGGTACGACTACTACTGGCCCTTCGCGACGGGTGGCTGGGGAATCGGCAACGGTGTCGAAGAAACGACCTACACGCTGGCATTTGAGGTGAGGGGTGACCCCGGCTCCACCATTACGGGAGCAATCGAAACGACCATTTGGGGCGAAACGAACTTCGATGGTTGGGAAAACGAAGCACATTCCCACACGTGGGACGTTACGCTTCCGTGCCCAGGGCCCGATGGAGGTGGTGGCATCCAGACGGCAGACCACAACGACACGATGACGATGTCGGTCGAAGGGCAGGAAGTCGAGGTTCGAGTCGAAGATACGGACGAAACGATCGTAGCGGACGGTCGAAGAATAACGGATCTGAAACGGGTGACGGGGATCCCATACATCATCGAACCGACGGACGAAACGCAGTAACTCCGATTCGGATCCTGTTTTCCAGTATCGAGTCCGGACGAGCACAACACTCAAGCGCGACCGCTCCCCTCCCCGAAACGCATGACCGATTCGGACGAGAACGCGGCCGATTCGAGCGACGAGGGACGCCGCGACCGCCTGGACTGGATCGAACTCCCGCTTGACTTCGCCCTCGAACTCCCCGGGACGCTACTGGCCGATCTCTCGGACGCGCTCCTGTCCGGCGTGCGCGGCGGGACGCCCGACGCCGAGACCGTCGAGGCAGTCCTCGACCGGGCGTCGATCCCTGGGGTCGGCGACCTCGACGTCGAGGCCGCCCTCCGGCCGGGTGCGGCGGTCCCTCACGACCGCGCGGACGCCGTCGTCGAGGCCGGCGGGGAGACCGTGGACGTCGCCATCGAGGGGAGCGGCGAGGCGGCGACGGTCCTGGTCGACACTGGCGGCGACGTCGTGGAAGTCGTCGTCGAGAACGGCGGGGAAGCCGCGGCCGAGGCGACGGCCGAAGTCATCGTGGCCGCACTCGAAGGGCTGTAGTTCAAGCGCGCGGGCTCAGTCGCTACCGACCCGTTTCCGGTCGGTGTCCAGATCGATATCGAGTTCGTCGAGGCGGTCGGCCCACTCCTCGCGTTTCTCCTGGTGGTCCTCGAGGAACGAGGCCATCAGTTCGGCGGCCTGTTCCTTGCAGTCGCCACAGAGGCGCTCGCCGCCAGCGCACTCGTCGTAGACCTCCATCGCGAAATCGTCGTCGTCGCCGGCCAACAGGTAGGCGTAGAGTTCGTACACCGGGCACTCGTCGGGCCGACCGCCGAGTTCGCGCTGTTCCTCGGCGGTCTCGCGCCCGCCCGTCGTGGCGGCCTTCACCTTGTCGTAGCCGTCCTGGGGGTCGTCGAGCAGCGAGATGTGGCTCGCCGGGACCGACGAGGACATCTTGCCGCCGGTCAGGCCGGTCATGAACCGGTGGTAGATCGACGCGGGCGGGATGAAGCCGTACCCACCGTGTTCGACTTCCACTTCGCGGGCGAGGGTTTCGGCCGCCTCGACGGTGGTCTCGAAGGCGTCTACGAGGCCCACGTGGACGCGCTTTTCGCCCTCGACGGCCTCGACGAGCGCCTCGAAGGCGTCCTCGGTCGCGTTGCGATCGAGGAATCGGACCCGGGGACGGAGGGGTTCCCGGCCGCCGGAA
This sequence comes from Natrialbaceae archaeon, assembly GCA_035269625.1. GTDB lineage: Archaea > Halobacteriota > Halobacteria > Halobacteriales > Natrialbaceae > DATFIX01. The sequence goes on along the minus strand of DATFIX010000111.1, from coordinate 1,278 downwards.
TCGAGTTTCTCGCCGAGCGATTCGACGGTCGCCGCCGTCGCGTCGCCCGGCGGCATGCGCTCGAAGGGGACGAGTGCTTCCATCGCCACCGCCCAGTCGTCGGCGGACCGCTCGCGGTTGTCCATCCCTGCGAGGGCATCGGGATCGACGTCGATCGATTCCGGTGCCGAGTCGAACCCGTCGGCGATGTACTCGCGGAGGCCGCCCAGCACCATTGCGGTCTGGGCGCAGTTGATCAGCGGCGGGCCGTCGGTCTCCGTCCCGTTGGCCTCGGCGGCATCGCCGAGCGCGCGTTCGAGTTCGTCGTAGAGCCAGGCGAGGAGGGGTCGCTCCTCGTCCTCCAGTTCGAAACTCGCGTAGGCCTGGGTCACGCCGAAAAAGCGCATCCGTGTGGCCAGGTCGCGGGTGAGGCGGACGTGGGGATCCTGGTCCGGGCCGACCGGGATCACGGTCGGTTTGGGTTCCTCGAGTTGCGGGTAGAGGATGTCCGCGGCCTGGGTCACGACCGACTGCATGTGCGAGACGTCGGTCTCGCCGTCGAAGCCGTAGATGGCCTGGAGTTCGCTGAAGTTGGCCTCGATCCCGAGTTCGAAGGCCAGGTCCTGGAGTTCGCGGTTGTCGGTCTGGCGGTAGATGGTGCCCTCATCGGGGTCGAACCCGAGCGCGAGAAAACTCAGGACGTAGTCGCGGGCGTGTTCGTCGATCTCGTCCCAGGTCAGCCCGCGCGCCGAGTGGGCCTCCAGGTCGGCGATCAGGGCGTAAGTGTCCCCGCCCTGCTGCTGGTGCCAGATGAGTTCGTCGAACACGAGTTTGTGCCCGACGTGGGGGTCACCGGTCGGCATGAATCCCGAGAGGGCGGCGTAGTCCTCGCCCTCGCGCATCGCCGCGGCGACCCGCCGGTAGTCGCGGTGCCCGAAGATGACGCCCCGTCGCATGAGGTAGTGGGGGTCGGGCACCTCGGGGAGGATCTCATCGAACTCCTCGATGCCGAACGTCTCGAAGAGTTTCCGGTAGTCGGCAATCGTCGAGGAACCCCACGGGTCCAGGGCGACGTCGTCGGCGCCGGCGGCCTCGCTCGCCTCGCCCCCGTCGGTTCGGAGGCGCGACGAAGAGCGCCACCGCGCCCCGTCGGTCGACGGCCGCTGCTCGGAGCGCGATTCCCCGGACGCGTCGGGATCCGTGTTCCTGGTCATGGTCGCTACCGGGTCGCCCGCATCTACGCGCCGGGGAGCGCAAAAAGGGTTCGTTTCGGGCAGTCGTGGCAGTCGTTCGAGGACG
>DATFIX010000110.1:0-17346 GCA_035269625.1 Natrialbaceae archaeon | reverse complement strand
GACCACGGCGTCGGGGACGTCGTCCATCTCGGCCCACACGGCGCGCTTGTAGAGGGCGCACTCCGATATCCGTCGGGCGTACCCGGCCGTGTCCGCGTTCGTCCGGAGCGCGACGAGCAGGTCGTGGTCGTCCATCCGCCGCAGTTGCTCCGCGGTGACGTCCGGCGCGTCGAGCAACCGCTCGCTGGCGCGCTGGACCATCGACTTGCTGATGCGGGTGACGTGGTGGCGGTAGACGGTGGGATTCATCAGCGCCCGCGCGACGAGCAGGCTCTCGGCGGTCTGGACGTTCCCCTCGTCCAGGACGAGTTCGTCGCCGCCGTGGAAGGTGAGTTCGCGGACGAGTCGGGCGTGGTCGATCGTCCCGTAGGGAACGCCGGTGTGGTGGGCGTCCCTGACGAGGTAGTCCATCCGATCGACGTCGAGTTCCCCCGAGACGAGTTGGCCATACCGCCCGTCGCCCGCCACCAGGTCGGCTACCGTTCGCGGTTCGATGTCGTGCTCGCGGAGTACGCGCCCGATCTCGTCCCGTTCGAGGAGGCCGTGAACGTCGTCGTGCATCTTCCCCGTCCGACGGAAGGTGAGGTCCTCCAGATTGTGACTGAACGGGCCGTGCCCCACGTCGTGAAGGATCGCCGCCGCGCGGACGCGCTCGGCGGCCGCCCCTTCGATTCCGAGGTGATCGAGCGCCTCGCAGGCGAGGTGATAGACGCCGATGCTGTGCTCGAACCGGGTGTGATTGGCGGACGGATAGACCAGGGAGGCGGTCCCGAGTTGCTTGATCCGGCGCAACCGCTGGACCGGCGGGGTGTCCAGCAGGTCCCTGGCGACGCCCTCGACCTCGATGTGGTCGTGGACGCTGTCCTTGATGGTCTTCATTGTCCTTCTTTCGATCGCCCTGAATCAAAAAGTGTCGTCTCCGAGAGCCGGCGGGACGCTCCGGAGCGACCGCCGCAGGGGCGTTACTCCTCGGCGGCGAGCAGGTCGAACTCTTCGAGGTAGTCGCGGATGTCCTCGGTGCCGAGCGTCTCGAACTTCGCGGTCTCGACCGGGATGGTTGCGAGGCCGACGCCGTCCGGTTCGATTCCCTCGTCGTCGCTGACGGTCTCCAGCGCGGCGAGCGCGAGTTCGACGCCGTCGTCGAGGCTCATGTCGTCCTCGTAGTGCTCCTCGAGGTAGTCCTCGATTTCGCCCCGACTGGCACCGATGGCCAGTGCCTTCCACTCGTAGGGCGTGCCGGAGGGGTCGGTCTCGTAGAGGCGGGGCTCGCCGTTCTCGACGCCCCCGATGATGAGCGCGACGCCGAAGGGGCGTGCGCCGCCGACCTGAGTGTACTGCTGGATGTGGTCGGTGACGTCTTTCGTGAGCGTCTCGACGCCGATGGGTTCCTCGTAGCGCAACTGGTTGACCTGGGCGTTCCGTCGCGCGAAGTCGATCAGCTGGCGGGCGTCAGCGACGTGGCCCGCCGACGCGATACCGACGTGGTCGTCGGCCTTGTGGAGCTTTTCGATGCTCTCTGCTTCCATCAGCGGCGAGCGGGATCGCTTGTCCGCGGCGAGCACGATGCCGCCCTCGGTGCGGACGCCGACGCTCGCGGTCCCGCGCTTGACCGCCTCGCGGGCGTATTCGACCTGGTACAGCCGGCCGTCCGGCGAGAAGATCGTGATTCCCCGATCGTACGCCTGTTGTTGCTGTTGTCCCTGCATTGGTTACGAACCTTTTGCCCGTCGTACGTAAGGGCGTTTCGTAACCGGCGGATGGTTCCAGCGGAGGGGCTCGGGCCCCCAGATCAGCCACCGCGTTCGAGTTCGGTTCCGTCCCGCGGGCAGTGGGTGTACTCCGGGTTGTGCGTCCGGAAACCACAGCGCGGGCAGGTCCGGACCGGCGGTCGTTCCTCGCGGTCGCCCAGTCGCCGGAAGAGGATCGGAACGAACGGCAGGATCAGGAAGACGACGAGCGTCCTGAAGTACCACCAGGCGAGCAGGGTGACGAGGACGCTGATACCGAGGCCGACGAGGGCGGTGGCGGTTCGCGAATCCACGATCGAGCCTGGGAACCGAAATCGGAACGGCGTATCGCCGATTCACGGTGAGATCGCTCGCCGACCGCTCCGACCCGGAGCTATTTGAGCGCCCTCGTGGTATCTAGACTCGATGACGAAAACGATCCTCGTTCCGATCGACGGGTCGCCCCAGTCCGAACGCGCGCTCGAACACGCGCTGAGCGAGTTCCCGGACGCCGAGGTCACCGTCCTCAACGTGATCGACCCGGCGTCGGCCGCCTACGACTCCCCGATGGCCGCCGGACCGGTCGGCGTCGAGGAGTGGTACGAGAACGCCGAGGAGGCCGCGGAGGAGATCTTCGAGACGGCCAGGGAGATGGCCGAAGAATACGGGAAAGACATCGACACGGCCACGGAGGTGGGACAACCGGCCAGGACGATCACCGACTACGCGGAAGACGAGGCGTTCGACCAGATCGTGATCGGCAGCCACGGCCGGTCGGGTGTCACCCGGATCCTGCTCGGTAGCGTCGCCGAGACGGTCGTTCGTCGAGCGCCCTGTCCGGTGACGGTCGTGCGGTGACCGACTCGCGTCGTCCGACTATCGGTAGAGCGACGCCCAGAGCATGGTGAACCCGATGATGAACGGGATCGTCTCGACGATGTGAAAGAGGGTTTCCTGGGTTTGCACCTGGGTGCTGATGTTCGTCAGCGCGACGCCCATACTGATGAACGCGAAGCCGATGAACGCCGACTCGAGGCGTTTCGATCGGTTGTTCCAGTACGCCTGGAAACTGACGAGCGTCATGCCCAGCGCCAGGGCGAACAACACCAACCGGAGCAGTATCAGCAGTATCGCCGCCGCGTTCACCATGGATGGATGGGAGTACGATAGACCGGGTAATGAAACCGGGGGCCGCCGCTCGATGGTCACTCGGGGCTGAGGTCGTCCCACAGACTGGAAAAGCGATCCGGAAGGTTCTCGCGACGATAGATGCGGACGTTGTACTCGTCGTCCTCGAGACGGATGACCGTACTGTCGAAGTTACACTCGTAGACCTGGTAGTGATTGCCGTCGTCGGCGACGAGCGTCCGCGAAGTGAGGAGATCGTGTTCCTCCAGTACTTCGATTCGTCGATATACCGTCGGCAACGAGAGGTCCAGTTCCTCCCCGAGTTCCTTCGCCGACCGGGCCTTCATACTGACTGCTGCGAGTATCTCCCGGGCGTACTCGTCACCGATCGTGTCCAGAATCTCTTCGATAGTACGGTCTTCTTCCACACTTCCGATTGGCAACCGATGGTTCTTAAGGTTTTCTCGCTCGGAGAGGACCCTGACCGAGCGGACCGAAGACGGTCGTGTTGGGAGTGTATAATTTGAATGTTTCTAACGACTAATTGTCTGCATACACGGTCGCGGTAGAAAGTTACGCTCGACTCGAATCGAACTTTGGGGAGCGAGGAACGGTACGGTCGAAATCTCCCGAATCGGAAAATCGCCAATTACCGGATTTTCTGGCTCAGAAAACGCTCTTTGGGACTTATGGGAGTAGGTGTCATAACCGTAGATATGGCAACGACTGACGACCCAATCGACGGGGTAACTGAATACTGTGAGGAGTGTGGAACCGAAACCCCGCACGAAGTTTCCATCCAGATCCGGACGGAAAGTGTCAAAGAGCAGAACGCGGAGTTCTCGCGGGAACCCTATCGAGTGAGCGAATGTCAGCGGTGTGGTAATCGGTCGAACCAGCGAATGAATAACGCCTGACAGTTGCGAAGGGAGCCACGTCTGGTCACGGGGCTCCGTTACGCGACGGTTGCCGGTTCACTCTCTCCCCCGACCCTTTCTCGCGACCGATCCTTCCCTTGTCGAGCCCGGATTATGCCTCGGGGAAACAGTTCGAACACAGTGATCCCTCGAAGGCGTCGAGATCGGCCTCGAAAGCGAGCCGCTCCTCGTGTGGTGCTGCTGGGGGCGTGTCGGGTGCGGCCTGACAGCCAGCAGTATCGACCCGGTGCCAGACGCCCTCGGAAGATCGACGAACGGGGATCACCTCGTGACCTCGGAGCGCCCCGAATACCTCCAGTAGATCCGAAACGTCATCCCTGGAGTCCTCCAGTCGTTCGTCGACGGCGGACAGCGACAGACCGAGAAAGCCGGCAGTTTGCTGGGGGCTGTGATGGAGCAGCACGCGGTGGACGTATACCCGCGCGGCGTCCTCGTCCATCAGCCCCGATTCGGCGAGATCGGTCGCGACGGCTTCGGGATCGATATCGACTACCATGCGAGTGTCTACCGGTGGAACGATCATAGTGGTGGGGGATACCTGCCGTCGCCATCGTGAGGAATATCGCAACGACGACTGATCGTTTTCGGGGCGTGGTCGCGCTTTCTACCGTTCGCGTGCAGCCACGGCGGTCGCCACCAGCGCGCCAAAGATCAGGATAGCGGCCCCGAGGTGCGAGGTCACGATCAGGGGTTCGAGCTGTTCGGTCACCGTCAGCCCACCCAGGACGACCTGTATCGGCAAGATCCCCAGCGCAAAGACGGCGCTCAGGCGACCGAACCGCGAGAGCGACTCACGCCGCCAGGCCGCAATGGCCGTCCCGAGGATGAGAAAGCCCGTGATCATCGCCAGGCCGCGGTGGGCCCACTCGACGAAGATTTGCCACTGGGTGTACGCGGCGTCCTGGTAGACCTCGGGTTGGAGGAACGGAATCCACGTTCCATAGCAGGTCGGCCAGTCGGGGCAGGACAGGCCCGCGCCGATGGCCTTCGTGTAAGCCCCCAGGAGCATGAGGACGAACGTCGTCACGACCGTCACACCGGCGAGCCACCCGAAAGGAACGATCGGGTCCTTGTCCCCGAGAAACCGAGTCCCGAACGTCGAACCGAGCGATTGACTGTCCGTCATGGCACTGAATCGGGCCGGAGTTAGGACCGGCCCGTGGTATAGATTCCGGTCACGACAGGTTTCGGGATCGATAGCCGGGCCGAACTCCTGGACCGGACAGCAATCCGGATGACTTGGCCTACGGAGAAATCTCGGCGGCCTCCGACGCGAGGGTGTAACACTCCTCGACCGTCGATGCAGTACACAGCCCCTGGCACGGTTCGTCGATCCGGTCGGCGATGCGTTCCACGTCGTCGTGGGGGAGCGTGCACCCGACCTTGAAGGCCCGCGTCGGCGGCATCTCGATGCCGAGATCCGTTTCGAAGAACTGCTGGACGACACACCGCCGCCAGACGAGTTCGCGGGCCAGTCGCTCGCCACGGTCGGTCAACTCCACGCCACGGTAGGGTTCGTGTACGAGCAGTCCCTCGTCGTCGAACTTCTCGATCATCTCGGTGACGCTGGCGCGACTGACGTCCAGGTGCTCCGCGAGGTCGCCGGTCCCGATCGGCGGGTCGTCGTCGAGCGTACAGTACAGCACGGCACACAGGTATCGACCGGCTTCCGGGCTAATCGTCGCGGAAGTCGGCGTCTCGGGGACGATGGTCATCTACATGCAACCACGACCCCCGGGAAGTTCACCGTTCCGAACTGCTCGCGTCAGTCGGGGCCGTCGTTCCCCATCGGCGGCTCGTAGGCGGCGTCGAAGAACGCCCGTTCCACTGTCATCGTCCGGCGGAAGTGGCGGGCGACGCGACGGCGGCGTCAGGGCGAGAGATCGGGCCCCGGCTGGTCCGGTCCGCCGCGAAGCCGGTCGGTGAATGGGCCGTCGGGGTGGTCCTGACGGTAGGCTTCGAATGTGTCCGCGGTCACACGTCCCACCCCTCCTGTCGCCAGGCGGCGTCCCAGAACCGGTACTCGTAGCGTGCTGAGGTGAGAAACAGGTCGCGGTAGCGTTCGCGCTCGCTCTCGGTGGCGTCGGCCGCGACGTCGTCCATCAGGTCCTTGCACCAGTCGGTGAGTTCCGTGAACTCCTCGCCGGCGTACATCTCGATCCACTCGGCGTAGCGTTCGTGGTCGGGTGTGCCCTGCTCGTCGAGGCGCTTGCCGGTCTCGTTGAAGCCCCACATGCAGGGCAACAGCACGGCGGCGATGTCACCGAACGACCCCATCGCGGCGGTCCGGATCAGGAAGTCGGTGTACGCCCGGGTGGTCGGGGACGGCGTGGTGGCCTCGAGTTCCGCCAGGGAGACGTCGAACGAATCCGCGTAGGACCGGTGCAGGCTCATCTCCGTGTTGATCGTCGATTCGAGCAACTCCGCCATCGTACTCATTCGGTCGAGCGTCGGGGCTTTGGCAGCCCCCAGCGCGAACAGTCGGCTGTACTCGATCAGGTACACGTAATCCTGCCGGAGCCAGTACCGGAACGGCTCCTCGTCGAGCGTCCCTTCCCCGAGTTGCTCGACCATCGGATGGTCGAGAATCGCGTCCCAGATGACCTCGGCGTCGTCGTGGATTTCGTCGGTGAACGCCATGGTGGGAGATTGGCGCGCGGCGAGAAAAGCGCTATGAACGAGTTGTATTTCCGGGTAGTTGTCCGTGGCGTTGCTCCGGTGTGGTCGACTCGCCGGGGAGGTTCAATCCCCGAAGTATTCCATCCCGTTCGCGATCCGCTCGTAACTCTCCGAAAGCGGATATTCGACCTGCTTCCGGCGACTGCTGGGGAGTTTCGATCCCGTCTCCTCGACTTCCTCCAGGCCGTCCATCACGTCGGCCAGGCACCGACCGTCGACCGGCCCGAGTTCCTGGGTCGGCACGGTCGCGATCATTTCGTCCGGGTCGGCCATGGCCGCGTAGCGATCCCCGCGACAGGGGACGGCGACCTGGCACCGACCCTCCTGAATCGCCGGGACGACGCCGTAGACGCAGGCGGCGTGGGCCGAGAGCGAGCACTCCAGGTTGTCGCCGCCGCGGTACTCCCGACCGAGCAACAGCAGGCTGAGTTGCTCCGAATCGAGGTAGACGGTGACGACGTGGGGTTCGACGGGCGTGGCGTCGAGGGGTGCCGAGAGCACCCCGACGTACCGATCCGTGTCGAGTTTGGGGAACTCCTCGGCGTAGCGTCGGCCAGCCTTGCGCGTGGCCACGTCGTGTGGATACCGGTTGTCGCCGTCGAGGAAGTCGCGCGGCGGTTCCTCGAGACCGAAGCCCACGACCGGTTCGAAACACCACATGTCCTCCCCGAGCATCGCGACCGTGGCCCCGTCCCGGCGCGACCGTTCGAAGGCCTGGCAGAGCGAGAGTCGGTGCCCCTCGTCCGACCGGGGCCGCTCGGCCCCGTCCGGGATCTCGCTCTCGTCCTCGAGCAGTCGGATCGCCAGCGGGTGACTTCTGAGCCTGAGTCTCCGTTCGAGTTCGGTCCCCCAGTTGCGGTAGGTTTCGATATCGGGCATCCAACTAGGACCTTGGTGCGCGATCACGAAATCCGGTTCGGTATTCCGGGCAGTCGGGTCGGAGGCACGCGGACCTGCCGGTCGTCGCGTAGCGGCGAAAAATGAACGAGATAGCGTCCCGCGGGGGAACGGGGATCCCGCGTTATTCGGAAACAGTGATCGCGTCGACGGGGCAGGCGTCGGCCGCTTCCTTCGCCGCCTCGATCATGTCTTCGTCGTCGAGTTCTTCCATACCCTCGACCACGTAGGCGAGACCGTCGTCGTGCATCTCGAAGATTTCCGGTTCCATCGACGCACAGACCTGATCACCGACACAGAGTTCCTGATCGACTTCGACTGTAGCCATTGTGTTACACCCGTCCGAAAGTAGCCTGACCACTTCAATAAAAGGTACCATTTCTCCCCGAATCTGGGAATCATGGTAGTGAATACGTGCCACGGAGCGGGGACCTATTGGGTTCCGGGGGCGGTTCAAAATAATAGATTTATTGATATTTGACGATACGTCCCGGTCGACGTCGGCGTTCACTCGGAGACGGTGATCGCGTCGACGGGGCAGGCATCGGCCGCTTCCTTCGCCGCCTCGATTCGCTCGTCCTCGTCGAGGTCCGACATGCCGTCGACGACGTGGGCGAACCCGTCCGCACCCATCTCGAAGATGTCCGGATGCATCGACGCGCAGATCTGGTCGGCAATACAGGTTTCCTGGTCGACTTCAACGGTTGCCATTGTGATACACCACTTTATTGTTTTCCAGGGGGCTTTCATAAAAGGAATCATTTCGATCCGGCAAGACGCGGTGGGTGGTAACAGAGTACAACGATCGGCAGTCCAGCAAGAGGGAGGCCACAAATCCGATCACCCCCTCCCAAATTGTTTCAATTTCTACCCAGAATCGTCGATATGAGTTAGATCCATCAGCAATACAACCACATCACTCAAGTTTCGGAAAATAGCAGACGTCATCGCCGACATCGCGGACCAGACGAACCTCTTGGCGCTCAACGCGTCCATCGAGGCGGCCAACGCCGGGGAGGCGGGCGAAGGCTTCGCGGTCGTCGCCACCGAAGTGAAGACTCTCGCAGAGGATTCACAGGAATCGACCGACGAGATCCGCTCGATCGTCACCGAGACCCGGGAGAGGGCCGGGCAGGTTGCCGACGGAATCAATGAGATGAACGAGACGGCCAACACCGCCCAGCAACTCAGCGGTCTGAGCGATCGCCTCCGGAACGAAATCGAACAGTTCCGGCTGGACGAAACCGAGAGTACGAACCTCGACCGGGCCTGACGATCACGACCCCCGGCGACCGAACTCGCGTCGCTATCGCGTCGCCGCCCGCCAGGTGCGCAGGTCCACCACGCCCCCGTCGATCTCTTCGGGATCGGCCCCCGTCGCGACCCAGTGGAACATGTTCCCGATCTCGACGGGGTCACGACCGGTCGCACCCTTCATCAAATCTGTCGAGACCTGCCCCGGATCGACGACCGCGACGGTTTGGTCGAGTTCCGCGGCGAACCCACGAACGATCGCCTCCGCCGCGGCTTTCGAGACGGCGTAGGACCCGACGCCAGCCTTCGATTTCCGGGCGACCGACCCCGAGGGCACGAGCACCCGGGCGTCCGGCGCGAGATGCGGGAATGCCTCGCGGATCGTCCCGAAGACGCCGCGAGCGTTGATCTCGAGGTGATCGTCGAAAGTCTCGTACTCCTCGTCCCGCAGCGGCGTCTGCCCGGGCGTCCCGTGATAGACGCCCGCGTTGGCGACGAGCACGTCGATCCCGTCCGCTTCTTCGGTCGCCGTTTCCATCACCCGTTTCAGGTCGTCTTCGTTGCGGACGTCGGCTTCGACCACGCTGACGGCCCCGCCCTCGGCCCGAATCGACTCCGCCACTGCTTCCAGATCGTCGGCCGTTCTGGCACAGATCGTTACGCGCGCCCCTTCGGTCGCGAAGCGCTTCGCGACCGCGGCCCCGATACCTCTACTCCCCCCGGTAACGACGACGTTCGTGTCGTTCATAGGGAGCATAACGGTGTCCAGGGATATGGTCTTACACCCCACCTGCTTTGGTATCCCGACCCCTTCTACACCCCACGATGTCAATCCCGAATCGCCGCCCGATCGCAGTTGGGCTGTTGGTCGCCGGAATCGTCCATCTGGTCGCCCCGAAACGTCTGCTCGGAACCGGCAGCGTCCTCTACGATCGAATCCTCGCGGTCGATTTCTCGCCGCGTGACGACGCGGCACGTCGGGTCAGACTCGTCGGGATCGCGATGGTGGGCGCTGGCGTGTTAGCATGGTCGCCGGACCGACGACCCTAAAACCACCGGGCCATACCAACCCGTATGGACGGAACCGGTTCAGTCAAGGTCCCTGACGGAAAGCTCGTTCGGGTCCACGCGACGTACGACGATCGCATCGAGTCGGTCCGGATCACCGGCGACTTCTTCCTCGAACCGCCGGAAGCGCTGGAAGACCTCGAGGCGGCCCTGGAGGGTCAGCCGGCCGACGCCTCCGAGGACGACCTCCGGGCAGCCGTCGACGGCGTCGACGCGCAACTCATCGGGTTCGACGCGGGCGACCTCGCGGCCGCGACCGTGGAGGCGGTACGATGAGTTTCGATACGACGAACTGGCGGATCATCGACGAGGGCACCTATTCGGAGCCCGTCCAGCAGGCGCTGGAGGAGGTCCTCACGGATCGCCTCGACCGCGGCGAGATGGACCCGACCCTTCGGTTCTGGTACCGCGACACACGGGGCGTTCCGATGGGTCGATTCCAGGCCTTCGAGGACGAGGTCGCGGTCGATTACGTCGAGGAAAACGGCATCGACGTGGTCCGCCGGATCACGGGCGGTGGCGCGATGTACGTCGAACCGGGCAACGTCATCACCTACTCGATGTACGTTCCCCGGTCCGCGGTCCCGGACGACATCGAGGCGAGTTACGCGACGCTCGACCAGTGGGTCATCGACGCCCTGAACGACATCGGGCTCGACGTCGAACACGAACCGCTGAACGACATCTCGCACCCGGACGGCAAGATCGGCGGCGCCGCCCAGTTGCGCACCGGCGACGCCGTGCTCCACCACACGACGATGAGCTACGCCCTGGACACCGAGGAGATGCTGCGCGTCCTCCGGATCGGCGAGGACAAGATCTCGGACAAGGCCGTCAAGTCGGCGGAAAAGCGGGTCGCGGTCATGCGCGATCACATCGACGAATCTCGCGAAGAAGTCATCGACGCCCTGGTGGACTCGTTCCAGGACACCTACGGCGGATCGATGGGCTCGCTGACCGACGAGGAACTGTCGGCGGCGCGGAAACTGGCCGACGAGAAGTTCGCGACCGACGAGTGGAACCGCTCCCTGTAGTTCAGGCTCCCGCGCCGACGTCGGCAGCCTCCAGCAACTCCTTGTACCGGTTGCGGATCGTCACTTCGGAGATGCTCGCGACCTCGCTCACCTCGTTCTGGGTGACCTTCTCGTTGGTGAGGAGGGCGGCGGCGTAGATCGCGGCGGCCGCGAGGCCGACCGGCGACTTCCCGCTCTGGATGCCCGCCTGCTGGCTTGTCCGGAGCAATTCGCGGGCGCGGCGTTCGGTTTCCTCCGAGAGTTCCAGGTCGGAGGCGAACCGCGGGACGTAACTCTCGGGATCGGCCGGTTTGATCTCGAGGCCGAGTTCGCGGATCACGTACCGGTACGTCCGGGTGAGTTCCATCTTGTCGACGCGGCTGACGGTCGCGATCTCGTCGAGGGATCGGGGCGTTCCGACCTGGCGGGCGGCGGCGTAGAGGGCAGCCGTGGCGACGCCCTCGATCGACCGGCCGGGGAGCAGGTCCTCGTCGAGAGCCCGGCGGTAGATGACGCTCGCGGTTTCGCGGACGTTCTCCGGCAGGCCGAGCGCGCTCGCCATGCGGTCGATCTCGCCCAGCGCCTGCTTGAGGTTGCGCTCCTTCGAGTTGCGGGTGCGGAACCGTTCGTTCCAGGTGCGCAAACGTTGCATCCGTCGGCGCTGCCGCGAGGAGAGTGCGCGCCCGTAGGCGTCCTTGTCCTGCCAGCCGATGTTGGTGGACATCCCCTCGTCATGCATCATCTTCGTTCGGGGCGCGCCGACGCGGGACTTCCGGTCGCGCTCGGCCGCGTCGAAGGCCCGCCACTCGGGACCGCGGTCGATGTCGTCCGTCTCGACGATCAGGCCGCAGTCGCTGCAGACGACCTCGGCGCGGTCCCCCTCGGTCCGGAGTTCGCCCCCACACTCCGGGCAGATGGTCGAGACGTCTTCCTGGCTGGACTCGGTTTCCGTCGTTCGGGTTCGGGTGTCGGTGTTGCTCATGATGGGAATGGCACGGTGGGCCCGTGATCGCAAAGAAGGATCGTCGGCGCTAGTGCTAACTACTTGTAAGTGCGAAAGGTATATAAATCTTTCTCAAGTTGGTATATGGCTTTCGCCACAACGCTTAAGTCAGTTTCGTCGAGAGCAAACGGAGCGCATGGTTATTAGGGGGCGGGGCCCGCCATTGGGAATCGATGACCAATACCGTGGCCGGGTTCCTGCCCCAGTTCGCCTACCTCGTCACGATCGCGGTATCGTTTCCGATCGCCGTGATTTCGTTCGCCCTGGCACGCAGGAGACTCCTGGAGCCGGTTTTGACGACCACGCTCGTCGTCGTGGCGCTCCTCGTGCTGGCGTCAGTGGGGACGCTCGCCGCCCTCGTGTCCGTCGCCGCCGCCGTCGAAGTGCTCCGGATCGCCACCGGCGCGGGCGTGGGACTCGTCGTTTTGCCACTCGCGATCGGAACGGCCGTCGTCAGGCGGGCCGCTGGCGTCGATCGCGACCGGGCGCTCCGGGTAACCACGGCCACCTGGCCCATCGGGTTGCTCGTCAGTTTTCTCGTCTACATCGCCCCCGGTGGCCCGTACCGCTACAACATCACGTTCCTCACCGGTAACACTGCCATCGCAGCGTTCGTCCTCTGGGGTTCGTGCATCCTGTTCCTCCCGGGACTCCTGGGGGCGATCGTCATGCGAGTTCGTGGTGATTGATCCGCCGATCTCTCGGGAATCCGTCACACGGTGAAGAGGTGACCTTCGGTCGGCACGTCGAGCAGGCCGATTCGGGCCCCGGCGTCCAGCCAGCCGTGCCCGTACGAGAAGGCTGCCAGGGCGTTCACCGGATCGTCGACCTCGCGAAAATGCCGTCCGTCGTCGAGATAGGCTTCGGCCATTTCGAGACAGTCCTCGGCGGCAGCCGCCAGTGGGGAGTGCGGTGCTACGGCCGGTTCTGCGGCGGCGAGACCGTCTGCAAGCAGGTTCTCGTATCGATCGGTTTTCTCCTCGAGATCCGCGGCCATACGAACCCGTTCGCGGTCGATCGGTAACGGTCTGGCGGTCGTTGGTGGCCGAATCCCGCGAGACGCTATTCCGAACGAGCGTCTTCGTCGGGGTTCGCGAGGGCGTTTTCCACGAGTCTCGCAGTCCCTCGCCGGAGGCGCTGCGAGACGGCTGTGTCGGAGACGTCCAGTTTCTGTGCCAGCTCGTCGAGGTTCGTTCGTCGGGGAACGTCGAAGTAGCCGCTTTCGTGCGCTTCGAGTAACGTTTGCCGTTGGGAGTCGGTGAGATCGAACGTCGAGTCGTCCCGATCGGACGACGTCGGTCCACGAACCGATGCGACGCTCACCTGGACGCCGTTGCTCACGCAGTGTCGGTAGCACTCGCCCAGGTCGGCGTGGTCGTCGAAACGGATCGTGACCGTCCAGCCGCCGCTGGTGCAAATCGCCTCGACGACGACGCCACCCGTCTCCTCGACGTGGTCGAGGAAGTCCACATTCCGTTCGAGCCAGTCGACTCGAACCAGGGCTTCGTCACCGATGACATCGACGATCGAACACCGTTCCACGGCCGCGACGGCTTCCAGTTGTTCGGTGACTCCCCGAACCGTCGCCGCGTCGGTCCAGAAGTAGGGCAAGAACGCGTCCCCCGTCGGGACGATCCGTTCCACCCGAATGTGACTGTCCGGAAACCCTCGCAATGCGGTTCCCAGCGGGCACGTGTCGTGTGGTAATTCGACGGTCGCGGTGACTCCCATTTCCCCCACTACTGGTTAAGGAGACGACAGGAGTGATAAAATTGTTGGTAATGACTCGAAGTAATGGATCCGGCGGACCGCACCCTCTGGTAACCGGCCACGACCGCCTGGACGCGCCGTGCTCGATCACTACAAGCACCCCGAGCGCAAGCGTAATGGCCGCGGACGGTAAAGCACTGCACCATGACAGAGGACTCCCATTCGCGCCCCACGTCGAGCAACGACGCGACGACGCGAACGCCCCGCACTGACGGCGGCGAGGAGGTCGACGCCCATCACCGCCTCATCGTCGCCGGTACGGGAACCGCCGGGTTGACCGCAGCCATCTACGCGGCCCGCTCGAACAACGACCCGCTCGTCCTCGAGGGCGACGAACCGGGCGGCCAGCTCACGCTCACGACCGACGTCGAGAACTATCCCGGTTTCCCGGAGGGCATCGGTGGTTCGGAGTTGATCGGGGACATGAAAGAGCAGGCCGAGCGGTTCGGCACCGAAATCGAACACGGGGTCATCGAGTCCGTCGACGACTCGTCCCGGCCCTTCCGGGTCGAACTGACCAGCGGGAAGGTCTACACCTGCGACGCGCTGATCGCCGCCAGCGGGGCGAGCGCCCGGATGTTGGGCGTCCCCGGCGAGGACGAACTCATGGGCTACGGCCTCTCGACCTGTGCGACCTGCGACGGCGCGTTCTTCCGCGACGAGGACATGCTCGTCGTCGGCGGTGGCGACGCCGCGATGGAGGAGGCGCACTTCCTCACGAAGTTCGCGGACACCGTCTACATCGCCCACCGGCGCGAGAACTTCCGGGCCGAGGACTACTGGATCGACCGGGTGATGGAGAAGGTCGAGGCGGGCGAAATCGAGATCATGCGCAACACCGAACTCGTCGAGATTCACGGGACTCAGACGGAGGGCGTCGATCACGTGACCCTGGTCGAGCACCCGGAGGGCCACCCCACGGACAAACTCGACGATCCCGAATACGCCGACGAGGTCGAGGAGTTCGACTTCGACGTCGGGGCCGTCTTCTACGCCATCGGTCACACGCCCAACACCGAATACCTCGAGAACACCGGCGTCGAACTCGACGACGCCGGCTACATCGTCACCGAGGGCGGCAAGGGTGGCGGCCAGACCCGCACCGACGTCGACGGAATCTTCGGGGCGGGCGACGTCGTCGACTTCCACTACCAGCAGGCCGTCACCGCGGCGGGCATGGGCTGCAAGGCCGCCCTCGACGCCGACGAGTACCTCGAATCCGCAGAGGAGTCGGCGACGGCCGAACCAGAGGGGGCGGCCGCCGAGAGCGACGACTGATCGACGAGCGCAGACCACCCTCGCTTGCCCGGTTCGAATCGCGACTTCACAGACGCTTTATGCCAGGCCGCGAAGGAGTGTGGTATGACGGACGTCGAAACCGCAACCGTGCGCATCGAATCCGAAGACGGCGAGACCGACGAATTGACCCTGCCCCGCGAACTCCTCGCGATGGTCGACGAGGGCGGGCAAAGCGACGCCGAGATCGTCGCCGACGTCGCGATGCTGTCGTTGGCTTCGCGCGTCCACCACCTCGTCGCCCACAGCGAGGGCGAACCCGACGAGGAAATGCAGAACATCGAGGCGGAGACGATGGACCAGTTCGAGGAGCGCTTCGGCATGACCTTCGCCGAGGCGACCGGTCACAGTCACTGAATAGGACCGACCCTTCTACCGGTTCGATCGTTCGAACCCCGATCGAACGCCACAACCGTCGTTCGGGAGTTTGACGGGGAGTTCCCCTACGATTCTTCGTCCTCCCCCTCCAGATCGGATTCCTCGCCCTCTTCCTCCTCGTCGAGTTGCCGTTCGATCTCCTCTCGCTCCAGGTGCTTGCGCTTCTGCTCGCCTTTCTTCTCCCGACCGTCTTTCGTGTCGCCCATGCCACCTGTAGGTTCCGCGAGATACTAATCCTGCCGTTGCAGGACCCGAAAACGGTTCACACGACCGAATAGGAGAGCAAGACGCCGTCGTCTATTCGCTCGACCTCGTCCAGGTCGAGGTCGGGAATGTCCGAGACGAACCCCTCGCCGTCGGCCAGCGTCGGTGCGTCGCGCCCGCCGACGATCAGCGATCCGACGTAGACGGACAACTCGTCGACGAGGCCCGCCTCGAACGCCGAGAAGATGATCTCGCCACCGCCTTCGATCATGAGATGGTCGATCCCTTCGGTTTCGAGTTGGTCGAAGGCTTCGACCAGATCGACGCGGGAGTGGCCTGCGCGGACGACCGAGGCACCGATCTTCTCGAGACGACTCACCCGTCCGTACGGCGCTCGTTCGCCCACGAGAACGTAGGTGGGGGCCGCGTCGTCGAGGATCCGGGCGTCCGGGGGCATACGGGCCAGCGAGTCGGCGACGATTCGCGCCGGCGACGGGGGCTCACCCCGATCACTACGTTTGCGCTGTCGTTCCCGGTCCAGCACCAGGTGTGGGTCGTCGGCCGCGACGGTGCCGACGCCGACGAGGATCCCGTCGGCCGATTCCCGGACGTCCTCGACCCGTTCGAAGTCCTCGGGTCCGCTGATGGCGAGTTGCTCGCGCCGGCGGGTGGAGAGTTTCCCGTCGGCGCTCATCGCGGCGTTGACCCGCACGTGCATGGTTCGGTTCCTGGGTGCGTGCGGTGGCGAATACGGTTTTCGATGTCGCTTTCGCCACGAACGCTTTTTACGGGATCCGGACGAAGGGCCGGCCATGAGTCTCGACGACCATGCCGAGGACCTCGCCTCCGACCTCGGCGTCGACAAAGAGGAGGTCAAGACCGACCTGGAGAACCTCGTCCAGTACAGCGTTCCGATCGACGAGGCCAAACAGAGTCTCCGGCGGAAGTACGGCGGCGGGACCGACGACGGCACGCCCTCGGAGGTCGACGTCGCCGAAATCACGACCGACAGCGGGAACGTGACCGTCACCGGTCGAATTTTGACCGTCGGAAAGCGATCCATCCGCTACCAGGGCGAGGACCGGGTCATTCACGAGGGTGAACTCGCCGACGAAACGGGCCGGATCGACTACACGGCCTGGGAGGATTTCGGGGTCTCGCCCGGCGACACCATCACCGCTGGCAACGCCGGCGTTCGCGAGTGGGAGGGCGAACCGGAACTCAATCTCGGCGAGAGTACGACCGTAAGTTTCCGGACCGATCCGCTGGAGGTCCCCTACGAGGTGGGTGGCGAAGCTGGTCTGACGGATCTCGAACCGGGCGACCGAGGACGCACCGTCGAGGTTTCGGTCATCGAGGTCGAACGACGGACCATCGACGGTCGCGACGGCGAGACCGAGATCCTGAGCGGCGTCCTGGCCGACGAGACTGGTCGCCTGCCGTTCACCGACTGGGACCCACACCCCGAGATCGAGAACGGCGAGGACGTCCGTGTCGGGGAGGTGTACGTCCGGGAGTTCCGGGGCGTTCCCTCCGTCAACGTCACCGAGTTCTCGACCGTGACGCCGCTGTCCCGTGAGATCGACGTCGGCGAAGCGGCGACGCGACTGCCGATCGACGAGGCCGTGGAGAGCGGTGGCCTCTACGACGTCGAGGTGGCCGGCACCTGCATCGCGATCCGTGACGGCTCCGGCCTGATCGAGCGCTGTCCCGAGTGCAACCGCGTCATCCAGAAGGGCCAGTGCCGGACCCACGGCGAGGTCGAGGGCGTCGAGGACCTGCGGGTGAAGGCGATCGTCGACGACGGAACGGCGACGCTGACGGCCGTTCTCGACGCCGACCTGACGGCCGAGGTGTACGGTGGCGACGTCGACGACGCCCGAGAGCAAGCCCGCGAAGCGATGGACCAGTCGGTCGTCGCCGACACCATCCGCGAGAACGTGGTGGGTCGGGAGTTCAGGGTACGAGGCCACCTCTCGGTGGACGACTAC
>DATFIX010000109.1:0-4603 GCA_035269625.1 Natrialbaceae archaeon | reverse complement strand
GAAAGCCGACCGGGATGCCAGCTTCCTCGTCGCGCAGTTGGCTCGTGAGCACGTCCGGGAGCATGTTCCCGCGAACTCGCCCGCCCTCGTACATGTCCGCCCGGAGATCTGCCGGGAGGTCGCCCTCGCGAGCGAGGAGCGCGACGGAGACCACGTGACCGTCGTGGATCAGCGCCCGGACGCGGACGTTCGGCGCGTCGAGCAACCGGGCCAGGTCGTTGGGTTCGGTCCGGTAGTGGGCGAGCACGAGGAGGCCAAACACCTCGCGCAGCAGGTGTTCGTCCGACGCGAGTTCAGCGGCGTCGATCCGGCGGTAGGTAGCCGACTCGGGCGTGGCCTCCGCGACGAGCGAGTCGACCGGCGGCCTGGCGTCCAGCATGAGCGCGTGAAAGCCCCACGCTTCGACCGGATCGCCGGCCGCGTACCGGATCGGCGTCGACATCGTGACGTCGGTCACCTCGTGATCGCTCTCGTCGAGGCGGTCGCGGAACCGCACGGAGAACCCGCGTCCGGCCCCCTCGTAGCCGTGGACCGTCGTGGCGTAGGCGACGCGGTCGGCGACGAGCGTCGATTCGAGCAGGTCCACCCCCAGGGCCGCCGCCTCGTCGACGATCAGGGCGTCGTACTCGTCGATCGCCGCAACCGCGTCGAGGGGATCGCGGAACTCGACTCGTCCCCCTGTCGCGACCAGCCGTCGGTCCTCGGTCGCCTCGAGGTCGTCAAGGGTTTCCAGCAACTCCCGTGCCCGGGCGAACACCTCGGCCGCACTCCGGTACGCCGGGGCCGTCACGAGGACGTCTCGCCCCTCGGCGACCAGTGATCCCGCGGCGAGTCCCGCAGCACTGGAGTTCCCCCGTCCGCGATCCGCTTCGATCACGACGGCCTGCTGGTCCTCGCGCAACGCCTCCAGGGCGACGACGGCCGTTTCCTGGTCCTTGGTCAGGCAGGCGTCGAGGGCGGGGTCGGGAAAGGCGTGGACTTCGTGACTTCGGAACCAGCCGTCGTCCAGCCGGGGCGCCGGGTGCGTCAGGCCGTCGTCGAGGACCGTCCCGGCGCCGAGATCGACGATCGCCACGCCCCGATGCTGACGGAGCAGGTCGACCAGCCGTCGCCGGAAGTGGGACGTCACCTCGTCGACGGAAAACGGCGGGACGGCCAGCCCCTCGTCGAACCCGTCGCGGCGGTCCGGCCACTCGTCGAGCGGCGGAGTGCAAAGCACGACCAGCCCGCCGCCGTCCACCGCCCCGACGACCGTCCCGAGGGCGTTCGGCCGGAGTTCGTCGTGGGCGTCGACGACGATTACCTCGCGGGTCGTCCCCAGCAGTTCGTCGGCGTTCCGAGGGCCGACGCGCTCACATTCGAGAAAATCCCGCTCGCCGACGAGGGTCGTGTCGGCAATGGGGACCGCCAGTTCGTCGAGGACGCGCTCGGCGTACTCGTAACAGACCGCCCGTTGCCCCGAGAGGACGAGCAGCCGGCGCTCGTCGGTCCGGGCCGCTGCCGCCCTGAGTTCGACGACGAGCGCGGACAGATCCATACTCGACGTAGCACCGTGGGCGGCAAGGGCGTTTCCACTCGCTGTGGCGACAGTACTGACCCCCGAATCGGCACCATGCGCCCGAATCCCACTCGTCCGGTAGTTTGAAAGCGCTTTTATGGGGTGATGTGCTACGTCGGCGTACAGCCTGCGCGGGGTTGATGATGCTCCTAGCCGCAAAGGGACTCTCTGGCCGCTTCGCGGCAGGGGCGGAGCCCCCTTCTGGGGACTCCGTGCCGACGGCAGGGGAGCGCGAGCCCACGCGCAGGAGGTGACTACACAACCATGCCAGTTTACGTCAACTACGATGTGCCAGCGGACCTCCAGGACGACGCGCTCGAAGCGCTGGAGGTCGCCCGAGACACGGGTAGCGTGAAGAAAGGAACCAACGAGACGACCAAGGCCGTCGAGCGCGGCAACGCCGAGATGGTGTACATCGCCGAGGACGTCCAGCCCGAGGAGATCGTGATGCATCTGCCGGAGATCGCCGACGAGAAGGGCATCCCGTTCATTTACGTCGAATCCCAGGACGAAGTCGGCCACGCCGCCGGCCTCGAGGTCGGCAGCGCCGCCGCCGCGATCGTCGACGCCGGCGAAGCGTCGAACGACGTCGAAGAGATCGCCTCGAAGATCGAGGAACTTCGGTAAGGTAATCGATCATGAGCGCAGAAGAATCCGAAGAAGGATCCACGCCCGCGGAGGTCATCGAAATCGTGGGCAAAACGGGGATGCACGGCGAGGCCATGCAGGTCAAATGTCGCATCCAGGAGGGCGAGAACCAGGGGCGAATCATCACCCGTAACTGCCTCGGGCCGGTCCGCGAGGGCGACGTGCTCCAGCTCCGCGAGACCGCCCGCGAGGCCGACGCCATCGGAGGCCAATAATGCCACAGAACCGTACCTGTGACTACTGCGGCGACGACATCGAACCGGGCACCGGCACGATGTTCGTCCGCACCGACGGGTCGACCGTCCACTACTGTTCGGCCAAGTGCGAGAAGAACGCCGACCTCGGCCGCGAACCGCGCGACGTCGAGTGGACCGCGGAGGGCCAGGCCCAGACCGAAGCGGAAGCCGAGGCCGCGGCCCAAGCGGCCGAGGAGGAAGCCGAGGAAGAGCCGGAACCCGAAGCGGCGGAGCCTGAAGTCGAGGAAGAGTCGGAAACGGAAGCCGAGGAAGAAGCCGAAACCGAACCCGAGGCGGACGAACCCGAACCGGACGAGGAATCGGCCGAAACGGAAACTCCCGAGGACGAACCCGACGAACCGGAGGACGACGAGGAATGACCGACGCCGAGCGAACGTTCGTGATGGTCAAGCCCGACGGCGTCCAGCGCGGTCTGATCGGCGAGATCGTCTCCCGACTCGAGGACCGCGGCCTGAAGCTCGTCGGCGCGAAGTTCATGCGGATCGACCGCGAGTTGGCCGAACAGCACTACGGCGAACACGAGGACAAGCCGTTCTTCGAGGACCTGGTCTCGTTCATCACGTCGGGACCGGTCATGGCGATGGTCTGGGAAGGGCAGGACGCCGTGTCCCAGGTCCGGACCATGATGGGCGAAACCGATCCCGCCGAGTCCCCGCCGGGCACCATCCGTGGCGACCTCGGACTCGACCTGGGTCGCAACGTCATTCACGGCTCCGACGACGAGGACCCCGGCGCGAACGAGCGCGAGATCGAACTGTTCTTCGACGAGGACGAACTCCTCGAGTGGGAACGGATCGACGAAACCTGGCTCTACGAGTAACGCCGTTTTCGCTTCCGTTCTGCGGTTCTATCGCCTGCGGCGTCAACCCACCGGCCGCGAGTGATTTCTGGGACACGTTTATTAGCTGTGCCTAATTTCACGAGGGCATGGATCGCGATCTCACGCGGCGGGCGCTGGTGAGCGCCGTCGTGGGTGGCGGGATCGGAGCGGGGTTCCTTTCCCCTGTCCGGGGGTATCTCCAACGCTTTGCCCCCTTCGCCGGGGAGGCCTGGGGTGCCGCCCGTCGCGACGTCGACGGGAGGGTAGCGAGTCCCTACGGCGAAGCGACCCTCCGGTACGACGATTACGGGGTGGCACACGTCGAGGGCGAAAACGAGCGGGCGCTGTACTTCGCCGTGGGCTACGCCCAGGCCGCGGATCGACTCTTCCAGATGGACCTCCAGCGCCGCCAGATGCGCGGCGAACTCTCGGCCGTCGTCGGCGAGGTGGCGCTCCCCTCCGACCGGTTCCACGTCGCCATGGACTTCGCCGGCGCGGCACGGGCGACCTGGGAGAAAACAGAGGGGACCGAAACCGGCGACGTCGTAGCGGCGTACGTCGAAGGCGTGAACCGGTACGTCGAGGACGAACCCCTGCCGCTTGAATTCCGACTCCTGGAGTACGAACCGGATCCGTGGACCGGAACGGACGTCATGCTCGGCGAGAAGCAGATCGCCTGGGGACTGACCGGGAGTTTCCGGGCGCTCCGCAAGGCGACGGTCGCGGCGGAACTCGGCCCGGAGACGGCCGAGCAACTGTACCCGTACCGAATGGACCACGACGCGCCGATCGTCAGGGATGGCGTGGGCGAGTTCGACACCGAGACAATGGCCCCCAAATCGAAGGATCCTGCCGTCGACCCGGCCCTCCTCTCCTGGCTCTCCGCGTTCGAGTCGCCGCCGGGCATCGGTTCGAACTCCTGGGTCGTCTCGGGTGAGCACACCGAGAGCGGAACCCCCATCTTGGCCAACGACCCGCACCTGACGCTGATGGCCCCACCGGTATGGTACGAGACGAACCTTCGAACCGACGACCTGTCGGTTCGAGGGGTGACCTTCCCGGGGATTCCGTTCGTGATCATCGGCGAGAACCACGCCGGCGCCTGGGGCTTTACGAACACCGGGACGGACGTGATCGACTTCTACCGGTACGACACCCGGAACGGCGAGTATCGCTACGGCGACGAGTGGCGCGAGTTCGAGACCGAATCGCGAACCATCGCGGTGGCGGACGGCGAGGACCGCGAAGTAACCGTCCGGAAGACCGTCCACGGGCCGGTCGTTGGGACGGAATCCGACGGCGACGACCTGACGAGCGAGG
>DATFIX010000108.1:0-7789 GCA_035269625.1 Natrialbaceae archaeon | reverse complement strand
ACTCGCTCGTCCTCGCGCTCCCGGCCGGCCTCGCCTTCGCCGCGTGGACGGTCCGCGGTCCGCGACGATCGATCGCGCTGCCGGGCGCCCTCGTCCTCTCGGCCACCCTGATCGTGGTCGCCGCGATATACAGCGGCTTCCTCGGCGTGATCGTCACGCTCGCGTTCGTCGCGACCGGACTCTTCGTCGCAACGTTCGCGCGCTACCTGACGACGCTCACCCCGGCGCAGGTGCTCGGGACCGCCTGGCTCGGGTTGCTCTCGCACCCCTGGGGCGACCTGTTCACCGGGGAACCGCCGGCGTTCCTCTACCCCCTCGACGCGACGCTCGTCGCCTCGCGCGTCGAACTCCACCCGGACCCGACGATGCACCTGCTGGCGCTCTTCGGCGTCGAACTGGCGACCCTCTGGCTCGCGATCGGGGTGCTCGAAACGCAGGTCGAGCGGCCCCTGATCGGCACCGTCGAGCGAAAGGCCTGGCTCGGACTTGGCTACGCGGCGGCCACGACGATCCTGCCGCCGCCGACGGTCGATTTCTCCTATCACTTCGTGTTCTCGATCCTCGGCGTCGGCACCCTGCTCGGCGCGCCGCGATTCCAGGGCTGGCTCGTGGCCCTCGCGCGGTACCGGCGGCTGGATCGCGACCGGATCACGACGGCGGCGATCACCGGCCTCGCCGCCGTCTCGCTCGCGTGGCTCGGGTACGCGGTCGGTTACCTTCTGCTGTAACGTCGCCAGTGCCCCGACCGATCCCTCGCCCGACCCCGTCGCTTTTGACCGGAGGGAACCTACGCGCTCGTATGTCCGCCGCCGACCTCGACGCGCTGTTCAGCGACCGGCGGTACAACGCCGCCCTCGGCTGGGTGTTCGCCGCCGTACTGCTCGGCGTTGCCGGAGAGGAAGCGATCGCCGGCGACCTGCTCTGGGCCGCGTTCGCGGGTGGCGTCGCCGTCCTCGTGATCCTGCCGGCGGTCGCCTACCGGAACTCGCTCGTGATGCCACCCTGGGAAGTCGTCGGACTGGCGGCCCTCCCCGTCGTCGGCCGGGCGCTCGCCTCATTCCAGTTGACGAGTAACCTGGCGACGTACCTCTCGGTGGCGGCCATCGCCCTCCTGGTCGCCGTCGAACTCCACGCGTTTACGCCCGTCCGCATGACCATCGGGTTCGCGGTGCTGTTCGTCGTCGTGACGACGATGGCGACCGCCGGCGTGTGGGCCGTCGTCCGGTGGCTCAGCGACGTCTGGCTCGGGACCGGGTTCATCGAGAGCGAGCGGGCGGTGATGTGGGAGTTCGTCAACTCGACGGGTGCCGGCGTCGTCGGCGGCGTCGTCTTCGAGTTCTACTTCCGACGACGGGTCCGGCCGGATCGTCGCCTGCCGACCGAAGTGCAACACGTTGCCACGGAGGACGAGTCATGAGAATACGCGACCTCGTCGGCGTCTCCACCCACAGACAGCGCCAGATCGCCCGGCTCCTCGAGCTGTCGCTGATCGGCATGTGCTTCATCGGCCTCTACATCGGGCGACTCGGGATCGTCATCAACGCGGGGATCGGCGTCGCCGTGACCCAGCTCGTCCCACTACTCGAACGCGATTACGGGATTCCGATGGACCCGGCGTTGACGCTGTGGATCACGCTGGCCGTCTTCCTGCACGGCTTCGGGACGATCCCGCTCCCGGCCGAGTGGGTGTCCTTCTTCGGGTCGGTGCCGGCGGGGCAGGAGCGAGTCACGCTCTACAGTTCCGGCGGCATGTGGGACCACCTGACCCACACGTTCTCGGCGTCGGTCGTCGCCGCCGTGGGGTACGCCACGACGCGGGCGCTCCACGAACACACCGAGGCCATCCACATCCCGCCGCGGTTCATGTTCGTGTTCGTGGTCCAGTTCGTCATCGCCTTCGGCGTCCTCTGGGAGGTTCTGGAGTTCGCGCTCGGCGGTGTCAGCACCACGCTCGGGTCGGGGTCGGTCCTCACGCAGTACGGAATCGAGGACACCATGATGGACCTCCTGTTCGACGTCGCGGGCGCGGTCATCGTCGGGATCTGGGGAACGGCCCACCTGACAGACGTCGTCGGGGCGCTACAGGAACGCCTGACCGAACGGGCCGCGAGGGACTGACCGAATCGAGAAGGAGTCGTTATCCGTAGCCTTCCACGTCGATGTAGCGCGGATCGACGCCGACCTGCGTGGCCGTCTCCTCGACCGTGTTGACCATCATGTTGAGGCCACAGGAGTACACCTGGAGGTTCGAGGGGTCGATTCGGGCGTCGATGTCCCTGTCCGGTTTCTCGTCGAGGAACGCCGCCATGTCACCGAGGCCGTCGCCATCCACGTCGTCGGTCATGTACTTCAGGAGCGTCTGCTGGACGTAGGCGGACTCGCCATCCCAGTCGGTGAGGTAGTGTTCCCGGGAGCACGTCGGGACGTAGTGGAAGTTGTCGTGCTCTTCGTCCAGCGACTGGAAGTGCTCGTGGAACGGGAGGTCGTCGCGCCATGACGCCCCCAAGAACAGCCAGACGTCCCGTTTTTCGCCCGCGTAGACGTCCCGCCCCTCCTCGAAGATGTAGTCGATCATGCTCCGGAAGGGCGCGGCACCGGTCCCGGTGGCGAGGAAGGCAACGTCCCGTTCGGAGGGTTCCGACAGCACGAAGTCGCCGTTCGGGCCGCGAATCGTCACCTGTTCGCCCGGACACAGTCCGTCACAGAGGCGGGGCGTGAGACGCCCGCCGGGGACCCGCCGGATGCAGAACCGGAGCAGGTCGTGGTTCGGGGAACTCGCGACGGAGTACGCGCGGGGCGTCCCACAGAACTTGACGCTGATGAATTGACCGGGGACGAACGCGACGTCCTCTTCCAGAGGTCGGAGTTCGACCGAGACGAGCGCCGGATGTTCTCGCTGGTAGCGACCCAGGAGTCGGTGGAACTTCGACCCGAAGTCGTCGGTGACGTCGTTGGGGAGGGCCTCGACCGCCTCCCAGTCCACGGCGCAGGGATCGCCGTCTTCGACCAGGTCGCCCCGGCCGTGCTCCACGAGGAACTCAGCCATCGCGCACCGGACGTCGTCAGTGCGAACCTCGTCGAGCGCCCGAATGTCGATCGTGCGCGCCTTCTGGGTGATCAGCGGGACTTTCTCTGCCCGTTCGCGCAGTGTGTCGTGTTCGTCAACGATGGCCATCTATCGTTTAGAACTGCGAACCGCCAGTCTTATAATAATTGTGATACTGGGCGGCGGCAGTACCCGAATCAGTGATATGGGTCACGAAATTGAGAGAGATATCTATTTCGTGAAACGACAGGAGGTCCCACGAGGGGTGGTAGCAGGCCATTTTCCCGAGATCTCTGGCAGGGATACCAACGTGCAGGACCGCCGGTCGTCCGGGGATGTCCGCCACCCGGTCGCAGCGGATAGTGTCCCGATTCCGAGGAAAAACCTATGTGTTCACGGACCGGTATCACGGATGCGAGACACCACCATGGTATTCAAGAAAATCACGCTGATCGGCACCAGTACGGAAAGTTTCGACGCCGCGGCCGACGACGCCATCGACCGCGCCAAGGAGACGCTGAACAACGTCCAGTGGATCGAGGTGGAGAGTCTCGGCGTCGAGGTCGCGACCGCCGACGAGGTAGAGTACCAGGCAGAGGTCGAGGTCGCCTTCAAACTCGAAGAGTAGCGCCGGCTCGGCCTCAGTACGACCGCGTTCCGTCGTCCGTGATGACTGAATCGACCAGCGAGACCGGCGTGGCGTCGTACGCCGGGTTCTCGACGTCGAAGCCCTCGGCGGGTTCGCGCATCACTTCGCTGGGCGAGCGGAACTCGTTCTCGAAGACGAACCCGCCGTTCACGACCTTGGCGCTCGACCCGACCACGACGAACGGGACGTCCGCGTCGGCCGCCGTGGCGGCGATGGGGTAGGTCCCCACCCGGTTGTACAGCGTGTCATCGACGATGCAGTCCATTCCGACGACGACGGCGTCGCACTCGTCGAGGTAGTAGCCGCCGGCGGAATCGACGACGAGATGCGCCTCGACGCGATCCATCTCGGCGAGCGCGCGGACGGTCTTGCGACCCAGGTATCGGGGTCGTGCCTCAGTGACGTACACCTCCAGGTAGGTCCCCTCCGAGACCGCCATGTCGATGGCCTCGAGCACCGTGGAGGAATAGTCGTGAGTCAGGATCGTCATCCCGTCCTCCAGCCACTCGGCGGCGTTCTCGGCGGCGCGGTGCTTGCCCGACTCGATCCGGTCGATCACCCCGTCGATGGTCTCCTCGGTGGCTTCCTTGGCGTCGGCCACCGACTCGAACTTGCCATCGGCGACGGTGCCGACGACCTCCCGGACGGCGTTCTGGAGGGAGGCGTGCGACGGGTTGGCTCGCCGGAGCGCCGACCCGTTTCGCTCCAGTGCGCGTTCGTACTCCTCGACCGTCGCGAACTCCCGGTCGAGCAGTTCCCGGAGGGCGTCGGCGGCCTTGATCGCCACCACCGAGGAGCTGTGGGTCTGCATCTCGCTGATCTCCTCGATCGTCTCGTCGATCATACGCGCATGCTCACCCGTGCGAGAGAAAGGTCTTCCGCACTCGCCGAGGCCCTGACTGGCCACGACCGGTCCCGCCAGCCAAACGGTGGGAACGGTGGGAGGGAGCCGGGAGGTGGAACCATGGGGGGAGCGAAATGGTTCCGCAGTAAAGCGATGGGTGGCGGATGGCGCCGCCCAGCGAAGTGCTGTATTACCCCCGCGACGGCCGGTGGACTGACACACCGGCGCGATCGCACCGGAGCCCCGGCGTCCCGAATTTATCACGCTTTCAAATTAATGGTTTCGGCCGAACAAGTTCGACCGACGTTCCGAATATCGCAATACAGCAATGGCCCGATATCGAGTTTCGACTGGGGATGTGACGGAGAGCAGGGCAGAAAAGTATCGAGATTGGTAGTTCCCTCCACGTCGGTATGCCGACGATCCGATGCCATCGAGAGCGACCGTTCGTCTTTCGACAGAGCGTTTCCCCAGAAACGCCCCGTCGGTCGGCGTCACCCTTTGATGTTGCAGACGGGGAACACCCTGGCCACCTTGTCGCCGATCCCGAGTTCGTCCGAGACGCGGACCACCTCGTCGACGTCCTTGTAGACGCCGGGTGCCTCCTCCGCGACGGTCGCGCCGCTCTGGGCCTTGACGTAGATCTGGTTCTGGTCGCGCAGGTCGTCCATCACGTCCTCGCCCCAGTAGGTCTTCTTTGCCTGCGTACGGCTCATCAACCGGCCGGCACCGTGGGCCGTCGACCCGAACGTCAGTTCCATCGAAGCCTCGCCGCCGCGGAGGACGTAGCTCCCCGATCCCATGCTCCCGGGGATGATGATCGGCTGGCCGACGTCCCGGTAGGCTTCGGGGACCTCCGGTCGGCCGGCCGGGAACGCGCGCGTCGCACCCTTGCGGTGGACGTAGAGTTCGCGCTCCTCGCCCTCGACCTCGTGAACTTCCTTCTTCCCGATGTTGTGGGCCACGTCGTACAGCAGGTGCATGTCCATCTCCTGCCAGGAGCGGTCGAACACCTTCTCGAACACCTTCCGGGTGCGGTGCATGATCAACTGCCGGTTGGTCCAGGCGAAGTTGATCGCCGCGCCCATCGCCCGGTAGTAGTCCTCGGCCAGCGGCGATCCCGCCGGCGCCGCGGCCAGTTCCTTGTCCGGGAGCTTCGAGAGCAGGCCCTGGTGTTGCTGCTCGATCTTCCGGAGGTAGTCCGTACAGATCTGGTGGCCCAGGCCCCGCGACCCGGTGTGGATGAGGACGACCACCTGGTCCTCCGCCAGCCCGTACGCGTCGGCCACGTCGTCGAGGTAGACGTCGGTCACGCGCTGGACCTCCAGGAAGTGGTTCCCGCTCCCGAGACTGCCAAGCTGTTTCCGCCCGCGGTCCTTCGCCTTCTCCGAGACGACCGACGAGTCGGCCTCGTGGAACACGCCGCCGTCCTCGCAGTGTTCGAGGTCGTCCTCGACGGCGTAGTCGTTCTCCAGGGCCCAGTCCATCCCCCGACGGAGGACCTCCTCCAGGGTCTCCTTGTCGGTCTCGACGACCCCGCCGGCCCCCAGCCCCGACGGGATGTTCGCGAAGAGTGCGTCGACGAGTTCCTCTTCCTTCCCGCGGAGGTCGTCGTAGGTAAGGTTGGTCTTCAACATTCTTACGCCGCAATTAATGTCATAACCAATAGCTCCGGGCGATATGCAGCCGGTTTCGGTGTCGGTCGCCCCCACACCACCGACGGGGAACCCGTAGCCCTGGTGGCCGTCGGGCATGCAAATGGCGTACTTGGTGATGCCCGGAAGATGCGTCGAGTTCTTGAGTTGTTGGAGGGTCAGGTCGTCGCTGATCTCGTCCAGGAGTTCCTCGCTGGCGAGGACGCGCGCCGGGACGCGCATCTCGCCCTCGGGCTCGATTTCCCAGATGTAGTCGTCGATCCGGTGGAGCGTGATGCCGTCGGCCTCGTACGTGTTCGTGGTCATGGTCACTCATTGGGCCGTGAACTGGGAAACCCTTTCCCCGGTCGACGCGATGGGACCCGTCGTGTCAGCCGGCGACAAGGCCGGTGCGCTTATTACACGCGTTGGCCTTACGTATACACAGTGAGCGTCAAGATCGACCTACAGGTCGTCGACCGGGGGAGCGACGAATACGTCGAGGCGGCCTGGGAGCTGAAAGAGCACATTCGGCGGAACGAGGGGGTACTCAAGCAGCGCAGGGGGTTCTTTACCGACGCATACCAGCGGTCCAAGGTCCACGTCTACGTCGCTGGCAACGATCTGGCGGGGTTCGTCGCCACGCGCCGGGACGGCTACATTCTCTTTCTGGCGTCCCATCCCGACTTCAGGGGCGAGGGCATCGGCAAGCGCCTCGTCGCTCGCGTCGCCGACGAACACCGAACCGTCACCTGTCACGCCCGGACGAGCAACGAGAACGCCCTGCAGTTCTACGAACACCTGGGCTTCGAGATCGAGCGCCGCATCGACAACTACTACGAGGACGGCGGCGACGCCTACTACCTGAAACTCGGCGAGGAAGCCGGGCTCGCCGACCGACTCTCGAAGTTCCTGCGCCGGTAGACCGGGCGACGATCCACCGAGCGCTGGCTTCGGCAAGATTTTACCCCAGGGCGTCGAACGATCCCGGGCATGGAGCCGCGCACGCGAGCCTATCTCCGAGGGCGCTTTCGAGACCACTACCGTCGGGTAGCGCCGTCCGTGCCCCCGGCTGCGAACGAGCGCGAGTGGGGGTTCATTCCCTGGAGCGAGGGGAGCACGACCATGGTCCGTCACCGGTCGATGCTCGATCTGGGGGACCTGGGCGATTTCCTGGCTCGCAAGCGGCCGCGACACGTCTACTTCTCCGCCGGTCGATACCGCGACCCCGATGCCGGAACGATGAGCGAGAAGGGCTGGCGCGAGGCCGACCTCGTGTTCGACCTCGACGCCGACCACCTGCCACGGGTCGACCCCGAGGAAGACAGCTACGCCGAGATGCTCGCGGCCTGCAAGGACGCACTCGTCCGCCTGCTCGAGTTCCTCGAAGACGACTTCGGATTCGAGAACCTGTCGATCGTCTTCTCGGGCGGCCGCGGGTATCACGTCCACGTCAGGGACGAACCCGTCAGGACTCTCGGCCGGGAAGCGCGCCGCGAGATCGTCGATTACGTCCGAGGGGTCGGGGTGGACTTCGACCGCGTCGTCGAATCCGAACCGGTCGCCGGGATGGGTCGGGAGACGCCCGCCCACAAGCGCTCGCTGTCGACGGCAGG
>DATFIX010000107.1:0-16512 GCA_035269625.1 Natrialbaceae archaeon | reverse complement strand
TCCCCGAGGGCTGCCGGTTCAAGGACCGCTGCTCGGAGTACATGGGCGACGTCTGTGACGAGGTCAGTCCGGCCCTCGAACACAGGATGGACGTCGGCGACGAGCGAGCGGTCGCCTGTCACCTCTACGAGAGCGCCGAATCGGACTCGGCGGCCGAGGGCGGGCAGGCGGCCAGCGCGGACGACTGAGCGGTCGGTTCGTCGCGGTTTCCGTTTTTGGTTGTCGTTTTTTCGCGCCCCGTAGCGGGCGGTCCGTCCCGCGGCAGTGCGAACGGCCAACCGGAAGACGGCGTCGCTTTCCGAGGACTTATGCTCGCTCCGGGTCGATCATGTCGGCACATGACGGGACACGACGCCGAGCGAGTCACGCTCGCCCGACTGCCATCAGGCGTGCGCATCGAAACCACCGTCCACACGTACGAGGGCGCAGCCGAC
This sequence comes from Natrialbaceae archaeon, assembly GCA_035269625.1. Taxonomy (GTDB): domain Archaea; phylum Halobacteriota; class Halobacteria; order Halobacteriales; family Natrialbaceae; genus DATFIX01. The sequence goes on along the minus strand of DATFIX010000107.1, from coordinate 16,078 downwards.
GGGCCGACCCTGTACGTGCAGGCGGCCCAGCACGGCCGCGAGATCAACGGGGCCGAGGTGCTGCGGCGGTTCCACGAGCGACTGGATCCCGAGGACCTGGCCGGCCGGATCGTCGCGGTGCCGGTGGCGGACCCGCTCACGTTCGATCACGTCACCTACACGACGCCGGAGGCGCTGGACAGCGTCAACCCGAACATGAACCGGGTCTGGCCCGGGGACAGCGAGGGGACGCTCCACGAGCGCATGGCCGCCGAACTGTGGCGATACGCCGAGACTGCCGACGCCGTCGTCGACCTCCACACCGCCAGCCCGAATTCGCTGACCCACGTCGTCTTCATGGAGGGCAACGAGGACTCGCGGGCGCTGGCCGAGGCGTTCGGCACCGACCTCCTCCTCGCGGAACAGGCCGACGAGGAGGCCGGCGAGGCCTGGCACAAGCGCGGGTTCGGCGGGAAGTTCCGCGTGGCGGCGACGAACGCGGGCATCCCGAGCATCTGCCCGGAACTGGCCCACAACAAGCAGATCGTCGAGTCCGCCGTCGAGACCGGCGTCGTCGGCACGTTCAACGTCCTCCGGGAACTCGACATGCTCGACGCCGACCCCGAACCCAACGGCGAGGGGTTCCTCGGGCGCAACCACCTCGGTCGCGTCCAGGCGGCGGATTCGGGCCTGTTCCGGATCGATCCCGGTCGCGAGATCGGCCAGGAGGTCGAGGCGGGCGAACACGTCGGCACGCTCTACGATCCGACGAGTTACGAGGTCCTCCAGGAGGCCGAGACCGACCGCGCCGGGATCATCTACGATCTCGCCCGGGAGTCGACGGTCAAGGCCGGCGAATCGCTGCTCCGGGTCGCGCTTCCGCTTGAGGAGTGATCGCGCGGGGACCGTTTTCCGGCCGAACCGGGACGGGTCGATCGATACACGTACAGGGCTGAGGACGGTACGGGGACACATGACCGACGATCCATCGAGGATTCGCGGCCGGGCGCAAGTGACGCTCGGTCTCTCGCTGTTGTTCGCGGTCGCCGTCTTCCTGTACTTCGGACTCGGCGGCGCGCCGGTCAGGGGCGCAGTGGTCGGGGTGCTGGTCGTCGTCGCCGGCGTCTGGGAGTATCGACGCCGTCTCCAGGACGAGCGCGTGGCGATGCGCTTCGAGATGGAGGCGGAGGAGCAACAACAGCGAAAGCGGAAGTGAGGGGATATATCCGAACCCATGCCGAACACTACCACAATGGATCAAAACGTGGACTCGATCGTGGACGCGATGGAGACCCTGCTCTCCCTGCTCGAGGCGGAAGACGACGTGGCCTACGTCGAGGTCGGCGGCGTCGCGGCGACCCGAACGGACGCCGTCGTGACCGAGGCGGGCGTCAGGAACGCGAACGAGTTCGACGAGTCGGGCGTGTGGTGTCGCGCCTTCACCGGCGGCGCGGCGGAGTATCGGTACGTCACCTCCTTCGACGAGGCCCACCTGGAGGACGTCGCGGGCCGGATCGCCCGGGCGGGTCGCCACCTGGCACAGGACGTCCCCGCCCGCTACGACCGCGGAACGATCCACCGGGCCACCCACGAGGGATGGGCCGGCCCCGGTGACGCCCTCGACGAGACGCCCCTGGCGGAGAAGACCGACCGTCTGGAGGACGCGCTGGCGGCGACGACGGACGCGGTGCCCGTCGACCGGGCACGCCTCCGGTACGCCGATGCCCACGAAACCCACCTCTTCATGACGACGACGGGGACCTCCCTCCGGACGGTCCTCGACCGGGCGTCGATCGAACCGACCCTCGACCTGGCCGACGGTCCGAAGGTCCAGGGCCACGCGGGCGCGACGACCGGGGCCGCGTTCCTCGATGCGATCCCCGACCACCTCGCGGCCCTCGCGGAACGCGGCGACCGCCTCGGCTCGCTGCCGTCGGCGACGCCCGAATCCGGCGAGCGCGAGGTCGTCCTGTCGCCGACCGCGGCGGGCCAGCTCGTCCACGAACTCTCGCATTACTTCGAGATCGACGCCGCCTACATGGAGTCGAGCCCGTACGACGTGGGCGACGCGGTCGGGCCGGCCGACCTGACGATCGAGGACCGAACCAGGGCCGGTTCCTGGGCCGCCAGGGCCTACGACGCCGAGGGGCGTCCGACCGAACCGGTGACCGTCGTGGACCGGGGTCGGCTGACGACCCGGTTTCACAACACGGCCAGCGCGGCCGAAGAGGACGCCGTCCCGCACGGCCACGCGGTCGGGAGCCTCGCGCTCGACAAGCCGCCCCGGGTCCACGCCCGCCACCTCGACGTGGAACCGGGGCGGGCGTCGATCGACGACCTCCGCGACGGGGCCGACCTCTACGTCGAGCGGTTCGATCCGGGACAGTTGACTCACGTTGCGACCCGCACCAAGCGCGAGAGCCAGATGCCCCCGTCGGTCCTGTACGCGAAACGGGTCGCCGAGTCGACGCCGTCGGAGTTCGAGGACGAAAGCGAACGACAGGGCCTCCACCTGCCGGTGGCCCACGGGGTCACGCTCGACGGTGGCGCATCCGCCGGCGCGTTCGAGAGCGGCGCGATCGAACTCGTGCCCGAGGACGTGATGACGCTGCGCGGACTGAGCGCCGTCCGGGAGACGGTCACCGGGACCTGCACGAAACACAAGTCGCAACTTCCCGTCGCCGTCACGGCACCGGCGCTCCGACTGCGGACGACGGTCGAAAATCCCTAACGCCGGACGGGATCAGCGCCCGGCGCGGGGCCAGACAGTAAAACACGACGGCATGGGTTCCCGGATGAGGCGTTGGCAGACGACCTCCGGGGTGACCGAGGGACGACAGGGATCTGGACGATGATACGAGTCCGTCACCTGGACACTATGCGAACTCCTGGCCTGTTACGGCCGTGCATACCTTCCTCGGGAACCGGCTAAAAACTTTGGGAACCGGATAGTTCTGGCCTCACTGCACCGGAAATTGTCGTTTCTAACCATCCACGAGGGACGAATAGGGCGCCGGGTGTATTGGTATGTTGATTGATGTTTCGTGCTCGTTGTCCCGTTACGATCCCGCCGGCACGCCACTCTTTATGCCGTCGGTGGTCGTCGGTTCACGTGGAATGCACACCGACTGGATCGGCGAGCGATTCGTGTCCGACCTCGGAACGAGCCTGCTGGCGGATCTCGCTGAGATCGGGCCGCGACTCGGTGCCAGCGAGGGCGAACGACGGGGCCACGAGCGCGTTCGCCGGGCGTTCGAGACGGCCGGCGTCCGCGACGTGGAGCTGCAAGAATTCGACCTGACGAAGTGGGAACGTGACGACGCCCGCGTCGAGTTGACGGAACCGACCGAGCGGACGTTCGATCCCATCGCCCTGCCGGGAAGCCCGAGCGGAACCGTGGAGGCCGAATTCGTCCACCTGGGCTACGGACTGCCCGCGGACTTCGAGGACGCCGACCTCGAGGGAACGGTGGTCGTCACCAGGTCCGACGTCCCGGACTACCACGACCGGTGGATGCACCGTCGCGAGAAGTACTTCCGGGCCGTCGACGCCGGTGCGGCGGCCTTCCTGTTCCAGAACCACGTCGAGGGACAGCTTCCACCGACCGGGTCGGTCGGCGGCGGCACCGACGTCGTCGGGCCGATCCCGGCCGCGGGGGTGAGTTACGAGGCCGGCGAGCGACTCGCCCGGTACGACTCCGAGGGGTCGGTCCGGGGAACGATCACGGTCGAGACCGAGATCTCCGATGGAACCTCGCAAAACGTGGTCGGCGTCCTCGGGCCGGACACCGACGAGGAGATCGTCCTCTGTGGCCACGTCGACGGGCACGACATCAGCGAGGGAGCGCTCGACAACGCGTCGGGCATCGCGGTCGTCTGCGAGGCCGCGGCCGGCCTCGCGGCCGTCGAGGACGCCCTCGAACGCCGGGTGCGCGTGATCGGGTTCGGCGCGGAGGAACTGGGCCTGAAGGGCTCTCAGCACTACCTGGAGACGACCGACCCCTCGACCGTGACGGCGGTCGTCAACTGCGACGGCGTGGGTCGGGGCCGGGACATGTCCGTCCGGACCTGCGGGTTCGGCGACCTCGGCACGGTCGTCGAGGAGGTCGCGACGGAGTTCGACCATCCCATCGAGGCCGTCCCCCGGGTCTCCACGCACAGCGACCAGTGGCCGTTCGTCTGGCGCGGCGTTCCGGGGCTGGCAGTCGGGTCCGATACCGGCCCGGGTCGGGGGTGGGGCCACACGGCGGCCGACACGCTCGACAAGACCGACGAGCGCGCGATCCGCGAACACGGGATTCTCGTGGCGCGGATCGTCCAGTTGCTCGCCGACGCGGAACGGACGATCGACCGCCGTGATCCGGAGGCGATCCGCGACGAACTCGTCGCCGAGAAACAGGACGTGTCCATGCGCGTCGCGGGCGAGTGGCCGTTCGACGACTGACTCAGGTTCGGCCGCCGGGATCCGTCCCTCGCCAACCTCCGTTCGTCATCGGCGAACGCGGACGCTGGAATCGAAACCGAGCACGTGCGGGACTGTAGACGAAAACGGGGCGAAAGCAAACGATCGTCGAATTACGAGGGTGCTATTCGCTGGTCATAGGCACACTTATGATCCTCGTCGAATGATTACGACCCGTAATGAGCCTGGAGGAAGAAACCACGGTCGGGGCGGCCGTCAAGACGTTCAGGATCGTCGAAGGGCTCCAGGAACTGGACGGGGCAGGGATCTCCGAACTGGCCGAGCACCTCGACATGCCCAAGAGCAGCGTTCACAACTACCTGCACACGCTGGAGGACCTCGGCTACATTATCTGCGTCGACGGGCAATACTGGGTCGGCCTCCGGTTTCTGGAACTGGGTGGATACATTCGAGGGCACTACCGAGTGTTCGAGGCGGGTCAGGACGAGGCCGACGAACTCGCGGAAGAAACGGGCGAACTCGTCAACATTGCCGTCGAAGAGCACGGGGCCGGCGTCCACGTCTATCGGGCGGCCGGCAATCGGGCAGTCCCGATCGACACGCGGATCGGGAAACGCTCGTATCTCTCGACGACAGCGCTGGGAAAGGCGATACTCGCCTACCTGCCCGAGGATCGTGTCGAGGAGATCATCGATCGTCACGGGCTCCCCCGCATGACGAAAAACACGATCTGTGACCGGGACGCGCTCTTCGAGGAACTGGCGACGATCCGGGAGCAGGGGTATGCCTCCGACGACGAGGAGCGACTCAACGGCGTTCGGTGCGTCGCCGCCCCGATTCGGACGGACGACGGGGAGGTCATCGGCTCCATCAGCGTCGCGGGGCCGACCCACCGCATGAAGGGTGACCGCTTCGAACGCGAACTCCCCGAACGAGTGCTCCAGGCCTCGAACGTCATCGAACTCAACGTGACCTATTCCTGACGCCGTCTGCCGTTTGTCATCGACGAACAGGGGGTGGCCTCGCCTCGATTCGAATCTGTTCAACTGTCGGGTTTTCCTCGTTGGGCAGTTGATGAATTGCAGACTCGTAACAGTCGTACGAATGACACAGGTCGGTCCCCTTTCGGGATCGGCGACTCCCGGCGCCTCGGTGGACGACAGCCGGGTTGGATCACGTTCGAATCGACGGGGGATCCCGGACGTTTATCCATGAAGAACCGGCGGCTCGTTCGGTCGAAGGGTGTTCCTGCCATGGGTTTTCCGGTCATCGGTCGCTGTCCCGGTTCGGAAATCCCATAACAAAAATACGGGTGTAACACTTCGTGAGCATCGACGGGGGCGACCTCGTCCGACGGTCGAACCCACCGTCGTCCGTTTCTCCACTGTCGAACGACCGTTCGAGCCGTCACCGCCCGGTCCGGATCGGTCCTTTCGACGGGTCTTCGGGCACGGGTCGAGGGGAACAATAAGATCCCGGAAATGCAAGGTAATCTTATACATGTGGCGAGATACATCACGAGAGCGTACCGAATTTGCGAAGGGTTTTTTCCGTTCGGGGCCCCGAAGTCAGCACGATATGCCCGGTAACGGCCCCGATGGCGAGGACTCGAGCCGTCCCGGACCACGGCCCAAGGTGGCCCGGGTCATCGACGAATACGACCTCGACGGCATGGGCGACCTGCTGGAGCGGTCCTGGACGGGCCAGGGGGACTCACAGCGGAGCCTCCGGGAGCTAGCCGACCATCTCAACCGGGCGATTCTGCGAACGGGCATGGAACGGTCCGGGATGGATCCCGTCGAGGGCGACGTGGAGACGGCCTACGACCTGCTGGCGGGCGACGCGAGCAGCGGCGACCGGGTCCAGAAACGTCGCGAACTCGAACGCAACGGCGTCGACGTCGACGCCGTCGAGGACGATTTCGTCTCCCACCGCGCGGTCCACTCGTACCTCCGGAACCATCGCGACGTGGAACGATCGGAACCGACGCCCGAGGACCGCCTCGCCACGGGCCAGGAACGGATCGAGCGTCTCCAGGGCCGGACGGCGGCCGTGACAGCCGACGTGATCGACCGACTGCACGCCGACGAGGGGCTCGACGCGGCGGACGTGGACGTCCTCGTGAACGTTCGCGTCCTGTGTAACGACTGCGGACGGAGTCACGAAGTGAGCGAATTCCTGCAGAGCGGCGGCTGTGACTGCGAAACGCCCGAATGACGGCGGTCGGTGGCGTCGTGATCGATCGCCATCGCGACCACGGCGTTCGGGTTCGGTCGTCCGGAATCTCGAAACGGCGAAACCCATACCTCCCCCGTCATTTCCGACGTAATATTGTTATTTTGATAGTTTGGACGGGTCGCGGATGACACCAGTTCCTCTCGGCCGACGGACGCCCTGACTAACGACTGCTCGTTTCGCGGCCCGCCCGTCGAACATAAACCCTTAATCCACGACGGCCCGAAACCCACGTCAATGAGTTCCGAAAACTCCCCGACGAGAACTGTCACTGCCGGGGACGATCCCGTTCGCGTCCGCTGTCGGAACGTCGGCGGGATCGCGGACGCGGCCGTGTCGATACCGCCCGGCGTGACCGTGTTATCGGGTCGCAATGCGACGAACCGAACCTCGTTCCTCCGGGGTATCATGGGGGCGCTGGGAAGCGACGACGTCTCGCTGAAGGGCGACGCCGACGAGGGGCGGGTCGAACTCGAGTTCGGCGACGAGACCTACACCCGGACGCTCCGCCGGACGAACGGGGGCGTCGCCCTCGGCGGCGACCCGTTCCTCGACGATTCGGAGAAAGCCGATCTCTTCGCGTTCCTGCTCGAATCGAACGAGGCCAGGCGGGCGGTCGCCCGGGGCGACGACCTCCGGGAGATCATCATGCGGCCGGTGGACACGGCCGAGATTCGCGCCGAGATCCAGCGCCTGGAGGCCAACAAGCGACAGGTCGACGAAACCCTCGACGAACTCGCCGACCTCGAAGACGAACTCCCGGGTCTGGAGGAGCAACGCACGCGGCTGGAATCCGAGATCGAATCGAAACGGGACGCCCTTCGCGAGACGGAGGCGGCCATCGACGAGGCCGACGCGTCGCTCGAAGAATCGCGGGAGCAGACCGCCGAGGTCGAGGAACGACTGGAGGACTTGCGGTCGGTCCGGTCGTCGCTGGAGGACGTCCGGTTCAAACTCGATACCCAGCGCGAAAGCCTCGACGCGCTCGAGACGGAGCGATCCGACGTAGCCGACGAACTCTCGGACGTCGAGGACGCCGAAACGGACGCCGAGGAACTCGAGGCCGAGATCGACCGGCTTCGCGGCCGCCGTTCCGAACTCGAGGCCGCGATCGGCGAACTCCAGTCCCTGATCCGCTTCAACGAGGAACAACTCGAGGAGGCCGCCACCGACCTGCTGGCCGAGGAGTTCGAGGACTCCGGGGGAGACGTGACGGACCAACTCGTCGAGGACGAGTCGGTCACCTGCTGGACGTGCGGGACCGAGGTGGAACGCTCGGCGATCGAGGAGACGCTCGATCGGCTTCGGGAGCTCCTGGACCGCAAGACCGACCGTCGGGGCGAACTCGAAGAGCGGCTGTCCGAACTCACGGAAAAACGGGACAACCGCCGCCAGCGCCGACAGGAGCGACGCCGCCTTGAATCGCGCCTGGACGAGATCGACGGGGAGATCGAGCAGCGCGAGGGACGCATCGAGGACCTCGAAGCCCGCCGGGCGGACCTGGAGGCGGAACTGGCGAGCCTCGAAGACGCGGTCGAGGACGTGGAGGAAAACGCCGAGTACCGCGACCTCGTCGACCTCCATACCGAGGCCAACCGGATCGAGATCGAGATCGAGCGCACCGAGGACGAACTCGCGTCGGTCGAGGAGCGTATCGCGGACATCGAGGAACAGCTCGACGAGCGCGAACGCCTCGCGGAGCGCCGCGAGGGGATCGACGAGCAACTCACCGAGTTGCGAACCCGGATCGAGACCCTCGAAACCGAGGCCGTCGAGTCGTTCAACGAGCACATGGCGACGGTCCTGGACCGTCTCGAGTACGCGAACCTGGAACGGATCTGGATCGAACGCCGGTTCGCGAACGAGGACGCCGGGCCCATGGACCGGCAAAGCGAGTTCGACCTCCACGTGATCCGGACGGGCGAGTCGGGGAGGGCCTACGAGGACACCGTCGATCACCTGAGCGAGAGCGAGCGCGAGGTCACCGGCCTCGTGTTCGCCCTGGCGGGCTATCTCGCCCACGAGGTCTACGAGGAGTGCCCGTTCATGCTGCTGGACTCGCTGGAGGCGATCGACTCCGAGCGCATCGACGCCGTCGTCGATTACGTCTCGGAGTACACCGATTACCTCGTCGTCGCGCTGCTGGAGGAGGACGCCGACGCGCTCTCGCTGGAGCACGAGCGCGTGGCCGACATCTGAGGGAATTCGGAACTCCGTCGCGGCAGTTTCGGCAACGCTTAACGGGTGACCGATCGATGGTTCCGTATGGACCTGGCCGACCGGCGGCGACGCCTCCGCGGGCGCTACGAGGACCTGATCGACGCCCACGGATCGCCGCTGTACGTCTTCTCCGAGAACGACCTTCGACGCAACTACCGCGAGCTTCGTGACGCGCTCGACGCACACTACCCAGACTCGCGGATCCACTTCGCCGTGAAGGCAAACTTCAACCTGGGCGTGCTCTCGGTCCTCCGGGACGCTGGGTGCGCGGCCGAGGCCTACGCCCGGTGTGAACTGACGGCCGCCGAGCGCGCCGGCTTCGACCCGTCCGACGTGCTCCTGACGGGGATCAACCGGCGGCCGGCGGACCTCGAACGCGCGCTCGAACTCGGGGTCGAACGGCTGCTCGTCGACAACGACGCGGAACTGACGCGGGTGATCGACGCGGCGGCCGAGACGGGTCGCGACGTCCGCGTGCTCGTCCGGGCAAACCCGGCACTCGACGTCCCCACCCATCCGGACGTCGCGACGGCGACCCGGGAAACCAAGTTCGGGCTCGACCTGGAGTGCGGGCGCGCGATGGCCGTCGCCCGACGGGCCGTCGCGGCCGAGGGCGTCGACCTGGCGGGCGTCCAGCTCCACCTCGGCAGCCAGATCCGGGGCGTCGAGCCCTACGCGGTCGCGGCCGCGGAACTCCTGTCGTTCGCGGCCGAGATCCGCGACGACCTCGGCGTCGAGATCGACCTGCTCGACCTCGGCGGCGGGTTCCCGATCCAGTACGACGAGCCGGTCCCGGAGACCGAGGCCATCGTCGAAACGATGGCCGACGCGATCCACGAGGCCAGCGAGGCCCACGGACTCACACCACCCCGACTCCTCCTCGAACCGGGTCGGCGCCTGGTCGGGAACGCGGGGACGCTCCTCGGGACGGTCGGGAGCGTGAAGGAGACGCCCCACGCGACCTTCGCGATCCTCGACGTCGGCACGAACGCGGTCTCCTCGCGCTGGCCCCACCCGATGTACTCGCTCTCTGGCGACGACCGCCCGGAGCGCGAGTACCACGTCGCGGGACCACTGTGTTTCTCCGGCGACGTCTTCGCCGAGGACGTGACCCTGTCCGAACTCGAGGCCGGGGACGTCCTCGCGATCGACGAGATCGGTGCCTATTCCGTCGCCAGCGCTTCGAACACCAACGCCGAACCGCGACCGCCCATCGTCCTCGTTCGGGAGACCGGGGACATCTCGCTCGTCCGCGAGCGCCAATCCTGTCGCGACGTGTTCGGGCAGGATCGGATCCCGGACGATCTCGGCTGACGGTGACTCTCGAACAAACGAGTGACGACTTCGACCCCGTCCCGTTCGAGTCCTACCGAAATTATTGAAAACTGTTTTGAGTTTCTAAATCTCTATATAGGGCCGTTGCTATCCTAATGGGTCCTCAGGGCTCCAGCGTGGCCCTGATCATATGAGGGGATCTTCATTCTGACCCGGATGAATATGGCCGTTTTATCCATTACTGTGGCTATATTTTGGAATATTGGAGAATTATCACGAAACTCCCCGTCAGACTGAATGTCGAGGCCCGTGTACGAAGCTCCGGATCTACCCCACGGCTCACCCTGTGATGAGACAACTATATATTCATTTATAAAATTACTATCTTCTTCCTCGGTGGTTCTGCTGTCCTGTCGTGCGGTTCGAGTCGGCGGTGACCTGGATCGACACAGGTAGGGGCCCGGACCCACAAGGGACGGGCATGGACGACGACATGGAGAGCATCAGGAACCGGGCCCGGTTCGCCCTGGCGCTGTCGATCCTTGCCGGGATTGCGTTTTTCGGCTGGTTCCTGGCACAGGGGAACGCGTTCAGGGGCGTCGTCGCATTCGTCCTGTTTTTCGGCATCGGCTGGTGGGAGTACAGTCGGCGAATCGAGACCGAACAGCGACGGCGACCGCCCGGAATGGGTGGCTCCTGAGGGCGATCGGAGGTTACTCCCGTTCCACGTCGACGACCTGTCCGTCCCCGTCGATCGTCAGGTGACAGTGGTCGCCCTCGAGTTCGACCGCGACGCGCAGGCGGAACGGGTCCGCCGAGACGAGCGTCGTCGTCCGGGGGTCGCCGATGAACTCGAACAGCCAGGGGTACTCCGTCGTGAGGTCGAGGCCGTGGTCCCAGAAGAAGCTCACGACCGCGGGGTGCATGAGGACGATGCCGCCGGCGGGGGTGTTGAACTGTTCGCCACACTGCTCGCAGGTGGCGACGTACTGCCAGAGGGTTTCGTCCGCGATGGGTGCCGAAAGCGCCTCCTCGTCCCAGATGTCACCCATGTCGAGTTCACGGATTTCCGTCGACATGGTGCCGTAGCAACTCGGGCAGACCTCGTCGGTCGCCAGGAGGATCGCACCGAACGTCTTCCGGACCGCCATCGAGAGGACCGTCTCCATCGAACGGGACTCCGCGGCCCCGGGCGGGATGCCGTTCGAGAACAGCTGATGGTCGTTCTCGCAGGCGACGGACACGTAGCCGTCCTCGAATTCGGCCGCCACCGGGGCGTCACAGAAGGGGCACCCGTGGCCCAGGTCGAGCGGTTCGAATCGAACGCCGGTCGAGTACGCGCCCGAGACGATGGCGGCGGCCATCTGCTCGCCGGCATACGTCAACACGTAGCCGTCCTCGGTCTGCTCGACGAACTGCCCCTTGAGCTTGTCCAGGTGGTAGTTGAACCGCCCGGAGTCGGAAGCGCCGACCTGGTGCCGGAGTTCGGAGAAGGACAGCGTCGGATCCTCGGGGTCTTCCCGGCGGCGCTCGGTGAGCGCGCTGACGATGGCGACGCGGGTCTCGTCGCCCAGGAGCTGGAACGCCGCCGCCGGGTCGGCGTCCGAGGGGTCGGATTCGGCGGACATACGCCGAGTGCGTCCCCGAGCACCTAAGGTATTCCGTCGGACAGGTCACGGCGGGGATGGGACGGAGGAACGTGCGTCAGCAGACGATTACAGGTCGGCGCGGCTGAATCGCCGGTACCCGATCGCGAGCGGGACGACGATCCACGCCAGCAGGACGACCAGGCCGAGCCACTCGGTGCCGTAGAAGGCGCCGATCTCGCTGGCGGCGGAGCCGCTCGCGGGCACGGCCGAGGGGATCAGCGCCATGATCGCGGCGTCGAAGGCGGCACTCGGCGGGATGGTGTTGACCAGGTAGAGCCAGTCGGGCGTCGTCGCCGGGAGCGCGAACCCGTTGGCCACCCAGAGGATCCCGACGGAGAGTCCGCCCCAGAGAAGTTCGAACACGAGGAAGACGCCGACTGCGAGGGCCGACGCCCGACTGGTCGACCCGGTCGCCGCCGAGATGCCGACGACGATCGAGATCCACGCCAGCGCGAGCAGGACCGCCAGCCCAATGAACGTCCCGAAGTCGAGCAGGGAGAACTCGTTCAGCGAGAGGTAGCCGTAGAGCGCAGCGGTGCCGAACCCGAAGACGATCGGGAGCGCCAGCACGAGCGTGCGCCCGAGGGCCTTCCCGAACACGACGTCGCGGCGGGTGTGTGGCAGGCCGAGCAGGACGGCCATGCTGCCGAGTTCGCGCTCGCCGGCCAGCGACCGGTACGCGACGACGATCGCGGTGAGCGAGATGAACAGGCCGGCGATGCTCGACAGGAACAGGATCAGGCCGACATCGTCCGAGGTGCGGGCGCCGCTGCTGCCGGTGTTGACCATGAGCCCGCCCGGGAGCTCGATGTAGATGTACGCAACCAGCATGGCGAGCCCGACGAACAGGACCGACAGCGCCCAGAACGATCGCGACCGGACGGCGTCCTGGAAGTCCTTCTTCGCGACGGCCGCGAGCGTCATCGGCTCACCTCCACGGCGGGGCCCTCGCCGTTGGACGGCGGCGTCCCCACCTTCGTGGTCGCGGCCCGAGAATCCACGGCGTCGCCGTCGGTGTAGGCCACGAAGAGGTCCTCCAGCGAGGTCTCCTCGGTGGCGAAGTCGGTGATCCGGTAGCCCTCGCGCTCGATCGCGGCGAGGACGTCGTTTTTCGCCGGATCCTCGCAGGTAACCGTCAGGTCGCTGTCGCCGTCGCCGTCGACCGAGGAGACGCCGGGGATCGCCTCGATGGTCGCAGGCGATTTCTCGTAGGGCCGGTCGAGGTCGATCCGCAGGCGCGAGCCGGCACCGTTCGCGGCGCGCAGGCCCTCGATGGTGTCGACGGCGACCAGTTCGCCGTCCTGGAGGATGCCCACGCGGTCGCAGACCGCCTCGACCTGTCCGAGGACGTGCGAGGAGAAGAACACGGTCGCACCGCGGTCGCGCTCCTCGCGGACGATGTCGCGCACTTCGCGGGCCCCCTTCGGATCGAGGCCGGTGGTGGGTTCGTCGAGGACGAGGAGGTCGGGCTGGCCGACCAGGGCCATCCCGAGGACGAGGCGCTGTTTCATCCCTTTCGAGTAGCCGCCGGCCTTGCGGTCGGCCGCCTCGGGAATCCCGGCGCGCTCGAGGATGGCGTCGGGGTCGTCGTCCGCCTGCTTCGATTCGATCGCGAACCGGACGTGCTGGCGGCCGGTGAGTCGGTCGTAGACGTGGTAGCCGTCCGGGAGCACGCCCACGCGCTGGCGGACCGCGAGGCTGTCGGCCTGGGCGTCCAGTCCGAGGACCGCGACCGACCCGGCGGTCGGCCGGACGAAGTCCAGCAACATGTTGATCGTCGTGGACTTGCCGGCCCCGTTCGGGCCGAGGAAGCCGAAGATCTCGCCCTCCTCGACGCGGAGATCCAGGGCGTCGACCGCGCGGACGCGACCGAACTGCTTCGTCAGTCCGTCACATTCGATGGCGCTCATGCGGCCGCACCGCCTCCACGCCGTTTCTCGGCGTCGTGGTCGGGGATCGCTCGCCGGATTCGACCGGTGGTCGTTCGCAACGCCCGGATCGATTCGTACGGTGTCGTTTCCATCACAGTCGAATCCACGACCGACGACGGCATATATGTTCGCAGAATTACAATTCTGTCGCCGACGTTACCGAATCGAGGTTCTGTCGGGGGCGTTGCAGGTTCGCTATCGAGTCGGAACCGGCGGTACAAATGCGTTTAAGGTGTGTATAAGGATGGTCGTCGGTGGATCACCGACGCCTGTGAGCCGGATGGATCGGGATGAAAAGGTCCTGGTCGCCTCGAAGTCCCGGATTTAGACGAGCTGACGGGAGCGGTTCCGGAACTCGCCGCCGCACTCGGGGCAGGTCCCCGGGCTGGTGCCGTGAGTCGCCAGTTCGCCACATTCGAAACACTCGTACGTCGTTCGGGTTTCCCCCTCGTTGCTATGTTCGAGCATATCTCGTTCGATGGGGGCCACCTACAAAAGTCTTCTGGGTATGTTATAATATAACATATTAACCAATATAATCGTTTTCTTCATTATTTATATTGCTGGTCCGCGCGGAGCGCCACCCACGTTCGATCTCGTCGGGAGTGCTCCGTCGGGATCGGCCGCAACGTGATGAGGCCAGAGGGCGTAACACGTTCTCATGGAAGGGGAGGGGAACGCGGCCGGGGGAGACCGTCCCCGGCGGGGTCGTCCGAAAAGCCCCGTCTGGCGGCTTTACGCCGACTACGGGCGCAATAACGTACACTACGCCGCCCTCGGTGCCGTCTCGACGATCGTGGGCCGGGCGCTGGGGTTGCTCCCGGCGTTCGTCATCGGCCTGGCGGTCGACGCCGTCTTCCTGAACCAGCGAGCGTACCGACTCCCGTTCGTCCCCGAGGCGTGGATCCCGGCGGATTCGACGGGACAACTCTGGTTCTCGGTCGGCCTGCTGCTCGCCGCGACCGTCATCGGTGCGGTCGTCTCCTGGTTCGAGGACTGGGGCTGGAGCGTCTTCGCCCAGCGCGTCCAGCACGGCCTCCGGGTCGACGCCTACGGCCAGCTCCAGCGCCTCGACATGAGCTACTTCACGGGCCAGCGGACGGGCGAGTTGATGAGCATCCTGAACAACGACGTGAACGCCCTGGAGACCTTCCTCGACGACGGCCTGAACTCGATCCTGTGGATCGTCGCCAGCGTCGGCGGGATCGGGGTGATCCTCTTCTCGCTCAACGCGCCGCTTGCAGCCGTGACGCTCCTGCCGATCCCGATCCTCGCGCTGTTCACGCTGGCGTTCACCCGGATCATCGAGCCCCGCTACCTCCGGGTCCGGGGCGAGATCGGCGACCTGAACTCGCGGCTGGAGAACAACGTCAGCGGGATCGAGGTCATCAAGACCGAACACGCCGAGGACTACGAGCGCGAGCGCGTCGAGGAGGCGTCCGAGGGCTTCCTCCGGGCGAACCTGAGCGCGATCAAGGTGCAGATCACGTACTTCCCGGGACTGACGCTGATCGCGGGCGCGGGATTCGCGATCACCTTCCTCGTCGGCGGCCTCTGGCTGCTCAGCGGGTCGCTGTTCGGCGTCACGACGGCGGTCGCCCCCGGCGAGTTCGTCACGTTCGTCATCTACGCCCAGCAGTTCCTCTGGCCGATAATCCAGTTCGGCGACGTGGTGGACGACTACGAACGGGCCAAGGCCGCCGGAACCCGGGTGTACGGTCTCCTCTCGCGGACCAGCGAGATCGAGTACGGGACCGACGCACCGGCCCTGGAGATCGGTGCCGGTCGCGTCGAGTACGACGGGGTCGAGTTCGCCTACGGCGAGGAGGGCGTTCTCCGGGACGTCTCCTTCGCCGCCGAGGGCGGGGAAACGGTCGGCGTCGTCGGGCCGACCGGCGCGGGCAAGTCCACGCTGCTCAAACTCCTGCCCCGCCTCTACGAGGCCGACGACGGTGCGATCCGGATCGACGGACAGGACGTCAGCGAGGTCTCCACTGAGAGCCTGCGCCGGTCGATCGGCTACGTCAGTCAGGAGCCGTTCCTCTTCTACGGCACCGTCCGCGAGAACGTCCGCTATGGCAGTTTCGACGCGACCGACGACGAGATCGAAGCGGCGGCCAGACGGGCCCAGGCCCACGAGTTCATCCGGAACCTCCCGGACGGCTACGACACCCTCGTCGGGGAACGCGGCGTCAAGCTATCGGGCGGCCAGCGTCAGCGCCTGGCCATCGCCCGGACGATACTCAAGGATCCCGACCTGCTCGTGCTCGACGAGGCGACCAGCCACGTCGACACGGAGACGGAGGCGCTCATCCAGCGGAGTCTCGCCGAGTTCACCCGCGACCGGACGACCTTCGTCATCGCCCA
>DATFIX010000106.1:0-17239 GCA_035269625.1 Natrialbaceae archaeon | reverse complement strand
AGGCCGGTTCGCGGCCCGAATCGACCCGGTGGGAGCAGTAGTTGCACTTCGCTGCCGTCGAGGTGTCCGGGTCGATGTAGAGGGCGTCGTAGGGACACCCCTGCATGCAGGCCTTGCAACCGATACACCGCTCCGGATCGAAGTCGACGATCCCGTCTTCCCGCTCCCAGAGGGCAGTGACCGGACAGACGTCCGTGCAGGGCGAGTCGTCGCAGTGGTTGCACCGCATCACGGAGAAGTTCCGGTTCGTGTTCGGGAACTCCCCCTTTTCGATGTACTTTACCCAGGTCTTGTTCACGCCGATCGGGTCGTCGTGCTCCGTTTTGCACGCGACCGTGCACGCGTGACACCCGATGCACCGCCGGTTGTCGATGACGAATCCGTAATTCGTGATAGCTATTCCCCCTCGTGGGTGATGATAGCACCCGAAGGCTCACGGTCACTTAAATTTTTGCAGTAAAATTACAATACTTCACAAGATGTACACAGGTATCTTATGGTCGGGGACATCTTCAGCAACCAGCGTGTGTTACGATTTCGACGGGCATAGAGGGTTACAACTCGTGTTCCTGGGTGCGGGTGCCACTTGACATACGTGCAAAAACTCGCGTAAACGAGCACCAGGTTTTTATAGTATTGTTCCTTGTGACGAATATCGTGTGTTGATAGCACAATACACGGTGGTTCGCCCATGAGCACGCAATACGACGTCACGGAGACCCTCGACGTGAAGGGGCTCTCCTGTCCGATGCCCGTAGTAAAGACGAAGCAAACGATCGACGACCTCCAGCCCGGCGACGTGCTGGAAGTTCTCGCCACCGACCGCGGGAGCCTGAGCGACATCGAGGGGTGGGCCGAGTCCACGGACGGCGTCGAACTCCTCGACCAGCGTGAAACCGAGGACGGCGGGGAGCGCGTCTACGAACATTACCTCCGACACGCCGGGTGAACCCATGAGTACCGAGACACCGGCGGGGACGGCCGAAGGGGACGTGGCGACACTCCAGACAGAACTGGAAGAACTCCGGGAGGAAGTGGCAGCGCTGAGAGACGACGCGGACGACGGGGCGAAGAAGATGACCATCATCGCGACGAAGGGGAGCCTCGACATGGCGTACCCGCCCCTGATCCTCGCGAGTACGGCGGCCGCCTTCGACTGGGACGTGACCGTCTTCCACACGTTCTGGGGCCTGGACATCCTCCACGAGGAGCAGTCGAAGAACCTCAAACTGAGCGCGGTCGGCAACCCCTCGATGGGGGTTCCGAACCTGGTGGCGGCCGTCCCCGGGATGGACACGGTGGCGACGAAGATGATGGCCAGACGGATCGAGGACAACGGGACGGCGAGCATCGAGGAACTCATCGACCTGGCGCTGGACCAGGGTGCGGAACTCCAGGCCTGCCAGATGACGGCCGACCTGATGGACTACGAGGACGACGAGTTCTACGAGGGCGTCACGACGGGCGTGGGCGCGGCCGCCGCGCTGGCGGACATGGGCGACGCCGACATCCAGTTGCTGGTCTGACCGTCGCGCCTTCCGTTTGTCTCACGTTGCCTCGACGCTGTCGATCAGCGTCACGAGGTCGTCGAGATAGCGCATCGTCTTCCAGACCTCGATCAGCCCGTCCATTAGCGCCTGCCGGGAGGTCCCGTCGGGATAAATCCGGTGCTCGACGAGAATCCGGTGGACGTCCGCGAAGCGGACGTTGTTCCCCTGCTCGTCGTGAAACCCATAGACGACCGGCGCGGCGGTGAGCGTCTCCCGGATCCGGGCGACCAGTTCGTTGCGGTCGCCCTCGTCCATGGACTGGATTCGCGATCGGATCTCCTCGCCGTATTCGATCTGCTGGCCCACCACGAGCGGGCCGTCGGGCTGGCGACGCACGACGTGCACGATCAGGTTCGAGATCTCGACCGCGAGGTTGAACACCGCCGCCTCGTCCGGGACGCGGTCGATGGAGGAAACGAGTTCGTCGTCGAGCCACGCCCGCACCTGCTCGCTATCGATCGTCGATGGCATGGCGCGGGGATATCACGTCGGTCGGTAAAAGCGCTGGCCTTGAGGCACCTCGGTCCGGAGGTGGTCGCGTTTCCAGTGCTTGAAAACTGGTAACACGAACTCTCTTGAATGGGTGATGAGCGTTTCGCTGATTCCCAATATCTTGGAAATTGGTAGCATTGAACATGGTAGTTGAGCGATCTCCCGCGAGCCTGACCCGATCCGACAACCATACCACGCTGTAGTACCACTCTTTCAAACAGGGATGAGTCACTCCGACACCGGCGCGACGTTCGGTCTTGGGGCGATGTCGTTCGGGGAGATTCCGGACTACCTCCAGCGGATGGGGCCGTCGTGGGTCGCTGGTGCCATCGCCGCCGGACCGGCAACGATGGCGAGTGTCATCACCGCGGGCGCGACGTTCGGGTACAGCCTGCTCTGGATCGTGATCCTCTCGGCCGTGCTGGGAGCGACCGCCCAGTACCTCGCGATGCGCCTGGGTCTCCTCACCGAGGCGGGCATCGTAACCGTGGTCGAACGTCGTCTCGGAGAGGGCTGGGCCTGGCTCCTGGTGCTCGACGTCGTCCTCGCCGCGGGGCTCGCACAGCTGGTGATCATGAAGACCGTCGCGGACGTCAGCGAGACGGTCACCGGCGTCGACGCCCGGATCTGGGGCGTCACCTGGGCGGTGATCCTGGCGCTCGGACTCGCCGGTCGCGGGTACCGGTTCGTCGAGGTGGCGGCGAAGGTGCTGGTCGCCGCGGTCGTGGTCGCGTTCCTCGCCTCGACGGTCGTCGTTCCGATCGACGCGGGGGCGGCGGCCGGCGGCCTCGTCCCGCGGATCCCTGCGGGCATCGACGGGGCGCTGGTGGCGGCCGGCGTTCTCGGGGGCGCAGTCCACGTCACCCTCGTGACGATGCACTCATACACGATGCGCGCGCGACGCTGGGGGACTGGCGAGTACGGCCTCGCGACCTTCGACGTCGTCGCGTCGATGCTGGTCGCGTTCGGCATCTACAGCCTGGCCATCTTCCTCGTCGCCGCGGGCGTCCTGCACTCCCCGACCGTCGACGCCGGGGAGTTGACGGCCGTCTCGGCGGCCCAGGCGCTCGGCCCCCTCGTCGGCCAGTACGCCAAGTGGCTGTTCCTGCTCGGCCTCTGGGGTGCGGCCGTCTCCACGCTGGGCGGCAACACCATCGTCCCGCCGTTCCTCGTCGCCGACAAACTGGGCTGGGACACCGACGTCTCGGACTCGCGTTACCGGGGCCTGCTGGCCGCGGTCGCACTGCTCAGCGCTGGCGGGGCGTTCCTCGGCGGGTCGTTCTTCCCCCTCCTGGTTCTCGTCCTCGCCTTCGGCCTCGTTGGGACGCCCTTTGCCATCGTCCTCGTGCTCTACCTGCTGAACGACTCGTCGGTCGTCCCGGAACGCAACTCCAGCGCGGCGAACGTCGGGGGCCTCGTTCTCCTGGGCATCGCCGCCGTCACCGCCGGGTCGTTCGTCCGGGAGCAGTTCGGGGTGCTCGCAAGCGAGTTCGGGACGCTGTCCGAACTCCCGGCCGCCGTCGCCGCGGAACCGGTCGTGGCGTTCGTGCTCGCCTTCGCGGTCGTCTTCGCCCTGGCGGCCGCCTGGTTGCTCGTGGGGACGGTCGCTCGAATGACTGGTCGATCGGGAATGTCGGGTATCGGTGAGTGAGCATGGCGACGGTCCCGTTCCCGCTCGACGGGAGCGTCCTGATCGTCGGCCCGTCCCAGGTCGGCAAGACGACGATGACCGCCGAAGCGCTCGACGGCTGGATCGCGGCCCACGGCGCGGCGGGCGTCGTCGTGCTGGATTTCGCTCCCGAGTACGAGGCCGAGGGACGGATCCTCGGCGGACGAATTACCCGGTTTACGACGGTTCCCAACGAGGCCTGGCACGGCGTCCTCGAGGCACACGCGCCGCGCGCACAGAGCGAGGGGGTGACCGAAGAGGCGGTTCGCCTTGCGGGCGACAACGCGGCGCGCGCAGTCGAATTGCTGCGGGCAGCACCGCGGCCGCCTCGTGCAGTCTTCGTCAACGACGCCACCATCCCGTTCCAGCACGAGCGTGGCGACCCGGCCGAGTTACTGGCGTACTGCGATCGTGCGGACGTCGCCGTCCTCAACGCCTTCGACAGCGACGAACTCGGGATCGAGGACCCCGTTTCCTGGCTGGAACGACGGACGCTCGCGGCGTTTCGTCGGTGGGCCGACCGGGTCGTGGAACTGCCGCGGGGTGACGAGGAACGGCCGGTCTGACGAGCGAACTTCAATATTGTTTTATTGGGCGGTGGCCGTACCCTGCTATATCGTGAAGGGGCAGGAGTGGTATCAGGCCACCGAGGTGGCCGAGAACTACGAAGACAAGCGCTTCTCCCGCGGCGGCAGACTCATCGACCGACGGGAGAAACAGGCGGTGCTCGATTCCCTCGGCCCCGTCGAGGACAAGCGAATCCTCGAGGTGGCGTGTGGCACTGGTCGGTTCACGGTCATGCTCCTGGAGCGCGGCGCGGACGTCGTCGGCCTCGACATCTCCGAGCCGATGCTCCGGCAGGGCCGGGAGAAAGCCCGCGCGGCGGGCGTGGGCGACCGACTCGAGATCATGCGTGGCGACGCGGCGCGCTTGCCGTTCCCGGACGATCACTTCGACGCGGTGATGGCAATGCGGTTTTTCCACCTCGCGGATACGCCCGCCGCGTTCCTCAGCGAGATGCAGCGCGTCTCGAAGGGTCAGGTGTTCTTCGATACGTTCAATCGCTTCTCGACCCGCAGCATCTACAACTGGCTGTTGCCGATGGGGTCGCGACTGTACTCCCGGCGCGAGGTGATCTCGTTGCTGGAGAAGGCGGACCTCGAACTCGACGGGGTCGAACACGACTTCGTCCTTCCGTACGGCTTCTACCGGAAGATCCCGGACGGTCTCGCCAGGACGCTCCGGAACTTCGACACGACGATCGGCGAGTTCCCGGGCGGCGAGCGATCGGCGTCCGTGTCGTACTGGAACGCCAGGGTTCGGGAAGACTGAACGTTCGCCCGACGTTCCCCCGTACCTTTTAAGGACTGCCGGGCTATGGCCGGTATGGACCTCTCGGTAGTCGTCCCGACGCTCAACGGGCGCGAGCAACTGGGCGACTGCCTCGATGCACTTTCGGAGTTCGTCCCCGACGCGGAGGTCGTCGTCACCAACGGCCCGTCCGCAGACGGGACGACGGGTATGGTCCGGGAACGCGACGACGTCGACGTGCTCGTCGAGGTCACGGACCGCAACGTCAACGTCGCCCGCAACGCGGGTCTCGCCGCGGCGACGGGGGACGTAATCGCGCTGGTGAGCTATCACCAGGCCGTCGAATCCTCCTGGGTCGAGGCGCTCGAGGCGGCGATCGGCGACGGTGCGTCGGTCGTCACCGGCCCGACACACCGGCCGCTTCGAGCGGGAATGACCACGGAGACCCCTGAATCAAAACGGATCGCCGGTCGCGAGGTGTCGTTTTTCAATCCCGACAACGTCGCGATGACCCGGGCGGCGGTGTCGGCCATCGACGGCTTCGACGAGTCGCTCGAGGTCGGCGGCGCCCGCGACGCGGCCCATCGTCTCGCGGGGAACGAGTTCGCCGTCGAGTGGTGTGGAGACATGAGCGTCAGGAGCGAGTACCAGCCCGACGGCGGCGACGTGGAGGAGGACTGGGGCGCGAAATACCAGTCGCTCGCCTATCGCCTGTTCAAGAACTACGGCGTTCGGCCGACCGTCGTCCGCCGGGTCGCTTCCCACGGCTTCTGTGACGCATATGTGGTCGGCAAGGACGTGCTCCGGGGCGAGGCGACGCCGACGTCGTGGTTCGACGAGGGGAAACGCGTCCTCCGGGGGACGGCCGGCGGGACGAAGGGTGGGCTCGTCGCCAGGGCTCGCGATCGAACGCCGATGCGGAACCCGAAGGGACTCTCGGATCGCGACGACCGGGCCGCCCACGTCTACGACTGGCGCGACTAGCGCTCGCCGTCCGGCCCGAGCACCGGGATGACGCGGGAGGGATTCTTCGAGAAGGCCTTTCGCATTTTGTCTTCCGAGAGATCCAGCGTGAGAACCTCCATGACGCCCACGTTCGGGTGGGCGTCCGGGGCCCCGCTGCCGAACAGGACTCGATCCGGGTGCTCGAGCAAGGCCCGCTCGAGCAGTTCCCGGTAGCGCACGAAACTCGTGTCGAGATAGAGGTTCTCGTGGCGGTCCAGGAGGTCGATCGCCTCGTCCATCAGTTCGCGATTCGACGGAATCCCGCCGAACCGTGACGCGATGACCGGCACGTCGTACTGGAGGAGCGTCGCGTCCAGAGCCGATGGGGGGAACCCCTCGCCGGCGTCCACGAGCAGGGGCAGTCCGACGTCTTCCAGTTCCTCGAAAACGTCCTCGTCCGGGAGCCCGTCGCGCGCCGGATCGAGGCGGAACCCGTAGAAGCGGTCGTCGTAGGCGTACTGTTCGATGTCCCCCGGGGAGACGTGCTCGTCGCCCCGACGGGCGGCGAGGTTGCGTAGCTTGCTCGTCGGCGACTCGCCCGGATCGAGCGGCCCGGAGATCCGTGCGAAGGCGACGAACGGCCGTTCCACGCTCAACCGGGCGACCGCGTTGTTGTACTTGAGGTAGTCGGTCCCGGGCCGCTGGCCGGGAAACACGACCGACCGAACGACCCCGGCCTGATGCATCTCCCGCTCGAGTCGTTCCGGGGAGATCGCTCGGCCGCGCTCGCTGACGTCCTCGGCCGGATCGAGGCGGGCGTGCACGTCGACGACCCGAAACCGATGTTCCAGCTCCAGCATCCGATCGGGAATTTTCGGCCCGGGTATTTCGACCTACCGGTCTCCTCGTACGTTAGCACGGGACGCGACAGGAATCGGCAGGGGGCGGCCGGGCGCGAGGGAAAGTTTTTTGTAGAACCGCTGTACACTCCCAATTGAGTATTCACAATGGCGGATGAAGCTCCACAGCGTCGCATGGGTGCACAGCCACTATTCATCATGAGCGAGGGGAGCCAGCGGACGTCCGGCAAGGACGCCCAGTCCTCGAACATCACGGCCGGGAAGGCCGTCGCCGAGTCCGTTCGCACGACGCTCGGCCCTCGCGGGATGGACAAGATGCTCGTCTCCGACTCGGGCGACGTCGTCATCACGAACGACGGCGCGACCATTCTCGAGGAGATGGAGATCGAGCATCCCGCGGCCCAGATGATCGTCGAGGTCGCGGAGAGCCAGGAGGAGGAAGTCGGTGACGGCACGACCACGGCGGCCGTGCTTGCCGGACGACTTCTCTCGCAGGCGGAGGACCTGCTCGAGCAGGACGTCCACCCGACGACGATCGTCGAAGGGTACCACGAGGCGGGTCGCATCGCGAAGGAGGCCATCGACGACCTCGTCCTCGACGCCGAGATGGACGACGACGTGCTGACCCAGGTGGCGGCCTCCAGCATGACGGGCAAGGGCACCGGCGGCGTGACCGCCGAGTCCCTCGCCGAGACGGTCGTCGAGGCCGTGCGCCACGTCCACAACAAGGACGGTGCCGACCGCGACAGCATCGCCGTCCACACCCAGCTGGGCGCCAGTTCCTCCGCGACCGACCTCGTCGAGGGAATCGTGATCGAGGAGGCGGCGGCCAGCGACGTGATGCCCAAGCGCGTCGACGACGCCACGGTCGCCATCGTCGACATGGCGCTGGAGGTCCGCAGCGGCGAGATCGACGCCGAATACCAGGTCGACTCGATGGACCAGCTCACCCAGGCCATGGAGTCCGAGGAGCGCGAACTCCGCGAGTACGCCGACGCCCTGATCGACGCCGGCGTGGACGTCGCTTTCGTCACCGACGACGTCGACGACCGCGTGATCTCCTTCCTCGAGAAGGAGGACGTCCTCGTCTTCGAGGACGTGGGCAACAAGGACGCCCGGCGCATCGCCACGGCCACCGGTGCCAACCGCGTCGGCACCCTCGAGGACCTCGAGGACTCGGATCTCGGCAACGCCGAGACGGTCCGCACCGAGGCCTACGGCGACGACGACCTGGCCTTCATCGAGGGCGGCGCGGCCGCCGAGGCCGTCACGGTCTTCGTCCGCGGCGGTACCGAGCACGTCGCCGACGAACTCGAGCGCGCCATCTCCGACGCGATCGACGTCGTCGTGCTCGCGGCCGAGTCCGGCGAGGTCGTCCCCGGCGCGGGCGCGGTCGAGGTGGCAATCTCGGCGCACGTCCGCGAGCAGGCGGCCTCGATCGAGGGCCGCAAGCAGCTGGCGGTCGAGGCGTTCGCGGACGCGGTGGACCTGATCCCGCGCACCCTCGCCGAGAACATGGGGATGGATCCGATCGACGCGCTGGTCGACCTGCGCGCGGCCAACGAGCAAAACGGCCCGTCGGGACTGGTCGTCGCGGGCGAGACGGGCGAGATTGCGGACCCGATCGAGGAGGGCATCCTCGACCCCGCGGGCGTCAAGCGCGAGGCCATCGACAGTGCCACCGAGGCCGCGACGATGATCGCCCGCATCGACGACGTCATCTCCGCCGACTGAGGACGCCGACCCCCCGAGACCCTCGGACGGGGTGCGAACCGGATTTCGTTTTCTCACCGACGGTCCAGCCGGACTTCGTCGCCCGGGCGCAGATCGAACGCCTCGTCGCCCCGTCCCCGATTGACGTCGAGTTCCACGTTCCCGTGGCTACCGACCGTCGCGAGGCGCTCGCCCGGGTCGACCGCGGCGAAGGTTTCGACCGCGGGCACGACGGTGCCGTCGACCGCCACCGTCTTCGCATCCGCGAGGAAATCACCGGGGACGTTCGTGATCGCGTTGCCGAACCCGTCGACGACGAGGACCTCGCCCACGGCCCGGTCGCCCTCGACGTCGGCCGAGGGGAACACGAGATCGACCGGGTCGCTAACTGGTGACACGTCCGGATCCGCGGCGAAGTCCTCGACCCCGTCCTCGTGAACCGCGGCGGCGATCGGGGCGAACACGTCCCGGCCGTGGAAGGTCGAACTCGCCGGGTTTTCGACGTCGACCTCGAAAAACGACGCCTCGTTCTCCCCCTCCGATCGTGCCAGTTCCCGAGCCACCGGCACGAGGACGCCGTTGTCGGGCCCGACGAGGACGTGCTCGCCGGCCCGGACGACCAGGACGGCCCGGTCGGTGCCGACGCCGGGGTCCACGACGACCAGATGGACGGCCGGCGGGAAGTACGGGAGGACCTCGCGAAGCCAGAAGGCGGTCGGCCTGACGTCCTGCCGGGGGAAGTCGTGGGCGACGTCGACCAGGCGCGCGTCACACCGATCCAGGATGACGCCCTTCATCGCGGCCGGGTAGGGCGTTCCGAAGTCCGAGGAAAGCGTGATCATGTCGGCGAATCTGGGGTCGAATCGCGAAAAAGGGTGGCGTCATCGATCGGGCCGGCCGGGCGTGCGATTCCGCGGGGGTCGCTGCCGCTCGCGTGTCAGATGTCGCCGCCGTTGGAGTCCGTCTGGGCGATCCGCTGGATCCGTTTGATCCCGTCGATCTCGTCGACGACCTCGGCGACCGGGTCCGGGACGAGGTCCTGCCAGTTTTTCCCCTCGATCATGCGTTCCCTGACCTCGGTGCCCTCGAGCACTTCGCGGTTGAACATCGGCGACTGTCGCACCTCGACGCCCTCCTCCTCGAACAGTTGAATGACGAGGGGGTTGTTCGAGTAGGCGACGTCGAAGTCCGGGCTCATGCTCTGGACGTGGCTCACCCACACCGAGTTGCGTTCCAGGTCCTCGATCGGGACCGCGTAGGTCACGAGGTCGAAGCCCTGGAGAGACTTGGTGACCATCATGATCCGCTCGCCCGCAGTGAACGGGTCGTCGGTCATGTGCGAATCCCCGGCACTCCCGATCCCGAGCACGAGTTCGTCGACGTCCTCGTCCTCGGCGATCCGTTTTACCATCTCGTGGTGCCCGTTGTGATACGGCTGGAACCGGCCGATGTAACAACCCCGGGTCATATTCCCACGTTGTCTGGCTGATTTATAAGGGTGGCGAGTCCACCCCGATTCCGTATTCTTGCGATAGAGCCGCTCTCTCCCCGGATTTGTCGCCTGTACATCGCCTGCCATAGGGGGGAAAGTATATCAGTTCACGTTCCTTCCTTTCCGGTAGTTGCGAGAACCCTATGAGTAACGACAGTACAAACGACAACAGTCCCCGCGACGATCCTCCCGAGGAGGAATCCGGCAAGCCGACCGCCGAGTCGGTCGAGGACGACGTCGGCCCCGTCGAATCGGGCGACGCCGAGTCGATCGACGGCGACCAGGAGTCCGTCGTCGATACCGGTGACGACCCGTCGATCGAGGCCGGCGACGCCGAGTCCGTATCGGCCGACGTCGACCGGGCCGAGTCGGTCGTCGACGATTCGAGTGACTCCCTTCTCGACGAAGAACTCGGGAGCGACGTCGGCGAGGACAGCGACGTTGAAATCGACGAGGAAAATGCCGAGGACGACCTGCTCGGCGGACTGAAGATCGACTCTACCGAGGAGATCGACGTCCCGGACCGCCTCGTGGATCAGGTCATCGGGCAGGACGAGGCTCGGGACATCGTCAAGAAGGCGGCCAAACAGCGCCGGCACGTGATGATGATCGGCTCGCCCGGGACGGGCAAGTCGATGCTCGCGAAGGCGATGGCCGAACTCCTCCCCAGGGAGGACCTCCAGGACGTCCTCGTCTATCACAACCCCGATGACGGCAACGAGCCGAAAGTACGCACCGTCCCCGCGGGCAAGGGCGACCAGATCGTCGAGGCCCACAAGGAGGAAGCACGCAAGCGCAACCAGATGCGCTCGTTCCTCATGTGGATCATCGTGGGCATCGTTATCGTCTACTCGGTCATCACCCAGGCCATCCTGCTTGGCATCCTCGCCGCCGGGATCATCTATCTGGCCTTCCGCTATGGCTCCCGCGGCAGCGACGCGATGATCCCGAACCTGATCGTGGATCGATCCGATCAGCAGAAAGCCCCCTTCGAGGATGCCACCGGCGCTCACGCCGGCGCACTGCTGGGCGACGTCCGCCACGACCCGTTCCAGTCCGGGGGCATGGAGACGCCCAGCCACGACCGCGTCGAACCCGGCGCGATCCACAAGGCCAACAAGGGCGTGCTGTTCATCGACGAGATCAACACGCTCGACATCCGCAGCCAGCAGAAACTGATGACGGCCATCCAGGAGGGCGAGTTCTCCATCACCGGCCAGTCCGAACGCTCCTCGGGCGCGATGGTCCAGACCGAACCCGTCCCGTGTGACTTCATCATGATCGCGGCGGGGAACCTCGACGCGATGGAGAACATGCACCCGGCACTCCGGGACCGCATCAAGGGCTACGGGTACGAGGTGTACATGGACGACACTATCGAGGAATCGCCCGAGATGCGCCGCAAGTACGCCCGGTTCGTCGCCCAGGAGGTCGATAACGACGGTCGGCTCCCGCATTTCACCGACGACGCCGTCGAGGAGGTCATCCTCGAGGCCAAGCGACGCGCCGGCCGAAAGGGCCACCTCTCGCTGAAGCTCCGGGACCTCGGCGGTCTCGTTCGCGTGGCGGGCGACGTCGCCCGCGCCGAGGACAAGGAGTTCACCGATCGCGAGGACGTCCTCCGGGCCAAGCGCCGCTCGCGCTCGATCGAGCAGCAACTCGCCGACGACTACATCGAGCGCCGGAAGGACTACGAACTCACGGTCAGCGAAGGCGCCGTGGTCGGCCGCGTCAACGGCCTGGCCGTCATGGGCGAGGACTCCGGTATCGTCCTGCCCGTCATGGCCGAGGTCACGCCGAGCCAGGGTCCCGGCAACGTCATCGCCACCGGGAAGCTCCAGGAGATGGCCGAGGAGGCCGTCCAGAACGTCTCGGCGATCATCAAGAAGTTCAGCGACGAGGACATCACCGAGCAGGACATCCACATCCAGTTCGTGCAGGCTGGCCAGCAGGGCGTCGACGGCGACTCCGCGTCGATCACCGTCGCCACCGCCGTCATCTCCGCCCTCGAGGACATCCCCGTCAAGCAGAACATCGCCATGACCGGTTCGCTGTCGGTCCGGGGCGACGTCCTGCCGGTCGGGGGCGTCACCCACAAGATCGAGGCCGCCGCGAAGGCCGGCCTGGACACGATCATCATCCCCGCCGCGAACGAGCAGGACGTGATGATCGAGGACGAGTACGAGGAGATGGTCGACATCGTTCCGGTGACCCACATCAGCGAGGTGCTCGACGTCGCGCTCGCCGGCGAACCCGAGAAGGACTCGCTGGTGGATCGGCTCAAGAGCATCACCGGCCAGGCGCTCGACCGCGAGGTCGGTCGCGGTTCGGGCAGTCCGAGCCCGCAGTAAGGCAGTCCGGGTTTTCGTTTCGTTTCCTTCCCGTCGAGTCCCGACGACCTACAGCCCTTCGAGCGATCGGAGCTTCTGTTCGACCTCGGGCGGTGCCGCGCTCGGGCCGTCCCGGACGCGGTGATCTGCGATCAACAGCGGCACCGGGTTCTCGTCCAGCGCGGTCCGGACGAGGATCCGGTCGTCGTCGTTTTCGGCGTCGAGGTCCGGCGTCATTCGGGTGAGCTGTTCGACAGAGACTTGCTCCCCGTAGGGAATGCCGCGGAGCGTTTCCAGTACCGAGCGCTGATCGGTGGGGACGGTCAGGCCGACCTCGACGTCAGTGAAATCGACGTCGTCGACGCCGTCCAGGTAGTGGTCGATCCGGTCCAGCAGTTCGTGGTCGGTTTCGTGAACGTCGTCCGGAACCTCGGGAAAGGAGACGCTGATGACGCGATCCCCCGCGATCCCGAGTTGCACGAACCGTCCGAGGTAGCTCGACTCCCGGGCGTAGATGCCGGCCGCTTCCTCCATGCTCGGGCACAACGGCCGGTTTCACAATGAAGGTTCGGCTCAGGGGGGACCGCTCGATGCGTCGCAGTGTCACCCGGGGACGCAACTCTTATGTACAAATTAGTACAACGGTGTACATAGATGAACGAGACAACGACGCTCGCGCCGGCGGTCCGGTCGATCCTCGCGGCCGCTCGCCGTCGCGATCAGCACGTCGACGACCCCCTCGCCGTCGATCCACGCTCGCTCCCCGGGGCGCTGTCCGCGGCGACGGCCGAGGGGCGTCGACCGATCATCGCGGAGGTAAAGCCGACGAGTCCGACCACCGATGGACGCCGCGACGAGGACCCCGCGGCGCTGGCCCGAAACATGGTCGCGGGCGGTGCGGCCGCGATTTCGGTGCTCACGGAACCCGAACACTTCGGCGGCTCCACCGATGCCCTCCGGCAGGTCCGCGAGGCCGTTCCCGTTCCGGTCTTGCGAAAGGACTTCCTGCTCCGCGAGGCCCACCTCGACGCCGTCGCCGCCGACGCCGTCCTGCTGATCGCGCGCTTCCTGGGGGACGACCTGGAACCCATGATCGCGGCCGCCCGCGAGCGCGGGTTCCAGCCGCTGGTCGAGGTCCACGACCGCGAGGAACTCGACCGCGCGCTCTCGGCCGGAGCGGATGTCATCGGGATCAACAACCGTGACCTGACCAACCTGGAAGTCGATCTCGGCACGTTCGAGCGCGTTGCTCCCCACGTCCCCGACGACGTCACGCTGATCGCCGAGAGCGGGATCGGATCGTCGGCCGACGCCGACCGGATGCTGGACGCCGGGGCGGACGGACTCCTCGTGGGGTCGGCCATCATGGACGGCGACGTACGAGCGAATACCCGGGCGGTGGCCGACGCATGAGCGTCGATCGCTCCTTCGGCGAGTACGGCGGCCAGTACGTCCCGGAGGTCCTGATGCCGGCCATCGAGGAACTGGAGGACGCCTACGAGCGGTACGTGCTGGAAAACGAGGACGGGTTTATGGACGAGTTCCGCGAGGAACTCCGTTCGTTCGGCGGTCGGCCGACGCCCCTCCAGCATGCCCCGGCGCTCTCCGACCGCTACGACGCCGAGGTCTACCTCAAGCGCGAGGACCTGCTCCACGGCGGGGCACACAAACTGAACAACGCGCTCGGGCAGGTCCTGCTCGCGAAGTACATGGGCAAGGACCGGATCGTCGCGGAGACGGGTGCCGGCCAGCACGGGACGGCCACGGCGATGGCGGCGGCGCACCTGGGGATGCCCTGCGAGGTCTACATGGGGACGACGGACATCAACCGCCAGCGCCCCAACGTCTTCCGGATGCGGCTGAACGGGGCGACGGTCACCCCGGTCGAGACGGGTCGCGGGACGCTCAAGGAGGCCATCAGCGAGACGATGCGCGACTGGGCGCGCAACGTCGAGGACACCCACTACGTCATCGGGTCCGTCGTCGGCCCGGCACCGTTCCCGCGCATGGTCCGGGACTTCCAGTCGGTGATCTCCGAGGAGGCCCGCGAGCAGATCCAGGAGCAGGCCGGCCGCCTGCCCGACTCGGTGCTGGCCTGTGCGGGCGGCGGGTCGAACACCATGGGCGGGTTCGCCGAGTTCGTGGACGACGATGCCGTCGACCTCTACGCCGTCGAGGCCGGGGGATCGTCGCTAGAGGTGGACGAGGCTGCCGGCGTCGCCCCGAACTCGGCCTCGCTCTCGACGGGCACCGAGGGCGTCCTCCACGGCGCGCGGACGAAACTCCTGCAGGACGGCGACGGCCAGGTCGTCGAGTCACACAGCGTCTCGGCGGGCCTGGACTACGCCGGCGTCGGGCCGGAACTCGCCCACCTGGTCGATTCCGGGCGCGTCACGCCGGCGACGGTGGACGACGACGGCGCGCTCGAAGCGGTCCACCGGCTGGCACGCCTGGAGGGGATCATCCCCGCCCTGGAGTCGGCCCACGCGCTGGGGTACGTCGAGGAACACCCCGAGGTGCTGGGCGACCTCGCCGTGATCGTCGTCTCGGGGCGCGGTGACAAGGACCTGGAAACGATCGTCGAGGAGACCGAACGCCGGGACCTCGACGCCGCCCCGTCGATGGACGTGTTCGCACGAGGTGGTAGGGCCGGCGGTAGTATGGCGGACGACGCCGAGGAGGGATCGCCGTGAGCGCACTTCGCGAAGCGTTCGAGGACGGGCCGGCCTTCGTCCCCTACCTCGCAGTCGGCGATCCCGCTTTCGAGGCCTCGAAAGCGTACGTCGAAGCACTCGTCGAGGGCGGCGCGGACGTCGTGGAACTCGGCCTCCCGTTTTCGGAACCGATCGCCGAGGGGCCGACGATCCAGGGCGCGGTCGCCCGGGCGCTGGCGGGCGGGATGACGCCCGACCGGTACTTCGAGTTCGTCGAATCGCTCGACGTGGACGTTCCGCTGGTTGCCATGACCTACTACAACCTCATCTACCAGTACGGCGATCGGGAAGGGCCAGCCCCGTTCGTCGAGCGCGCGGCCGAGGCGGGAATCGACGGGATCATCGTCCCGGATCTGCCCGTGGACGAGAGCGACCCCCTCGAGTCGGCGTGCGATGCAGAGGACCTTGACCTCGTGTTCATCGTCGCGCCGACGACCACCGACGCACGCCTCGAACGCATTCGGGAGGTCGTGTCCGGGTACGTGTACGTCCAGGCCAGGATGGGCACGACCGGGGCGAAAGCCGACGTCAGCGATCGCACCGCCGAAAGCCTCGCGCGCGTCGCGGACTGGGACGTGCCGGCAGCGGTCGGATTTGGCATCTCCGAGCGCGAGCACGCCAGGGAGGTCGTCGCGGCGGGGGCCGACGGCGTCATCGTCGGGAGCGCGCTCGTGGACCTCGTCGCGGAGGGCGTCGAGGAGGACCTGCCGACCGACCTCGTCGCCGACCGACTGGAAACGAAAGCGCGGGAACTCGCGGCCGGCGCGCGCGAAGGTGCCGAAACACCGGCGGCCGAACCGGAAGCGAAATAATGCGCACCTGCCTGAAGGTGGAACGATGACCGTCGGAACATCAGCTCGGCTGGACCGCATCGGGACGGACGGTCGGTACGTCGTCGTCCCGATGGACCACGGCGTCACGCTCGGCGCCGTCCCGGGACTGGCCGACATCGAATCGACCATCGACGCCGTGACGCGCGGCGGCGCGGACGCCGTCCTCACGCAGAAGGGCATCGCGCCGCGCGTCCACGACAACAGAAACGGCGCGGGGTACGTCGTCCACGTGAACGCCTCGACCGTGCTCGGGCCGGCACCGAACGACAAGCGCCGGACAGCTACTGTCGAGGAGGCAATTCGCGCGGGCGCGGACGCCGTCTCCTTCCACCTCAACGTCGGCAGCGAGTACGAACGCGAGCAGCTGGAGGACCTCGCCGCGCTCACGGACGAGGCCGGCCGGTTCGGGATGCCGGTGCTGGCGATGGCCTACGCCCGCGGGCCGGACGTCGACTCGACCGATCCCGAGGCCGTGGGTCACGCCGTCCGGGTCGCGGAGGAACTGGGCTGTGATCTCGTCAAGACCGGGTACACCGGCGACGCGGGGAGCTTCGAGCGCGTGATCGAGTCCACGCGACTCCCGGTGCTCATCGCTGGCGGCGAACCCGAGGGCGACAGGGCAACGCTCGGTGCGATCGAGGGTGCCATGGCAGCGGGCGCGGCCGGCGTTTCGATCGGCCGGTCGATCTTCCAGCACGACGACCCCGAGGCGATCGCCCGGGCCGTGAGCGCGGTCGTCCACGACGACGCGACCCCGGAGGCAGCCCTGGAAACGGCCGGGCTGTCTGTGGAGTAAGCGCCGGATCGGGGCAATTTGTGCTAGCACGTGACGGGGTGTGTTTTTCTACCGACACGACGTATCTTCGATAGATCATCATGCCCGTCACGAAAGGAGTCACCGTCCGAAACCGCCCCGGCGGCGCACGCCTGCTGTTCGGTGCGATCGTCGCCCTGCTCGGCATCGTCCTGCTGCTCGACACGACCGGTACGTACTCCATCGACGGCCTCTCGGTCTTTCTCGCCGGGTTGTTCGTCCTCTATGGACTGTACCGGTTCGTCCGCTCGCGGCTGACCAAGGTGTTCTGGCCCGGCGTCTTCGTCCTGGTCGGTACGCTGTGGCTGGCCGTCGAGTTCGAGGTGTTGACCGAGAGCGCCGCGTGGGACTTCTGGCCGGTCGTGCTCGTCCTGTTCGGGATCTCGGTGCTTCTGGGCCGGAGCGGGCGCGTCATCGTCACGCACTCCGGCGGGGGGTACGTCAGCGAAGACGTCGATGGCGACGAGGTCGTGGCCGTGTTCGGGAACGCCCGGGCGGACCTGCGTGACGCGGTGG